>JBKPPU010000126.1:0-8306 GCA_046733695.1 Acidobacteriota bacterium | reverse complement strand
GACATCGACGACTTCATCAAGGCCTACCTGCTCGCTCGCAAGGCTGCGTAGGTCCTGGCGTTTGCAGTTGGAGTTTGCAGTTGGAGTATCAATGGCAACAACTACACACATTGAAGATAAGCCGCGCGTGATCATCCCGCGCGCGGGTCGTGGTAACGAGATCCTCGCGATTCTCTTTATCGCGCTCGGATTGCTGCTGGCGCTTTGCCTCATCTCGGCCTCGTTCTATCCGAACGATCCGTCGTGGAACTCTGCGGGCCAGGCTGAAACGCAGAACTGGGCGGGATCGATCGGAGCGAATGTCGCGGCGATGGGGTTTCAGTTTATCGGTCTCGCGGCTTTTTTGTTGCCGTTGCTTCTGTTCGCGGCCGCATGGCGACGATTTCACACGAGCGCGATTCATAGTCCCTGGACGAGAGTTGTCGGACTCGTGGTGCTCGTGGTTGCCGCCGCGGCGCTTCTGTCAATCTCGCATTTGCATCCACTGTTTGATTCGAGTGTGCAACCGGGTGGATTGCTCGGCGCCGTGGTCGCACAGGGACTTGCAAGCGGCTTGAGCCGTGTAGGTGCGACGGTGCTGCTGGTTGCCATTGCCGCAACCGGATTGTTGCTCGCGACGAATTTCTCGTTTGTCCGACTGTACGAAATCATCGTCAATGCGATCAGTACTCGCTTTGCGTTTGTCGGTAAGATCCCAGAACGATTCAGAGCATGGCGCGAAATGCGTGCGGAACGCGCGCGGTTGAAGAAAGAAACTAACGCGGCAATCAAAACCGAACGCGAGGCTGCAAAGACCACGTTGAAGCAGACGTTGAATCTGACTCCAGCGGAACGCGTTGCCGATTTCATGAAGGAACCGATTGCGCCTGAGCCGCCAGCACCACCGGTGATTCGCACTGAGGCAAGTCGAACCGTGGTCGAACCTCAAGCGACTGCCGCTGCTGCAAGCGCGAGTGCGGCGGGAGTGGGCGTTGGCGTTGTGACACCGCCGGCGACAGTTGTCACCGGTCGATCCGGACGCCGTTCGATCTTCCCGACTCCCGAGGTCGAGGAGGAAGAGGGCGCGGAAGAGATGGTGAAGGGCGCTTCGGTATTACGAGTAAAAGCCGAGCAGCCAGCCACCGGCAAACTACCCTTCGATGCAGCGCGTAAAGTTAACTACACCGATTACGGCTTACCGCCAATGGAGTTTCTGAACGAGGCTCCGCCACACAGCGAACAGGCCGACACTGAGTTGCTGAGTCTCGCCACGAGACTCGCGGAGAAGTGTAAAGAGTTCAACGTTACCGGTCAGATCAAACACATTTGTCCGGGTCCGGTTGTTACCACTTACGAGTTCAAACCCGATCCCGGAGTGAAGTATTCACGCGTGGTTTCACTCGTCGACGATCTTTGCCTGGCGCTCAAGGCTGAATCGATCCGCATCGATCGCATGCCGGGCAAACCACACGTCGGCATCGAAGTGCCGAATCCGCGTCGAGAAACGATCTTCTTACGCGAAGTGATCGAGTCGCGCCCGTTCCGTGAATCGGGCTCGAAGCTCACGATCGCGCTCGGCAAAACGATCGATGGTCTCAACTACGTAGCGGATCTCGCGAAGATGCCGCACTTGCTGATTGCAGGTACGACTGGTTCGGGCAAATCGGTCGGCGTGAATGCGCTGATCGTGTCGATTCTTTATCGTGCGCGTCCGGATGAAGTGAAGTTTATCCTCATCGATCCGAAGCGGCTCGAGCTCGGGCTTTACGAAGACATTCCGCATCTTGCGGCGCCGATCATCGTCGATCCGAAGCTGGCGTCGCGCTCGTTGAAATGGGCCGTGGCAGAGATGGAGCGCAGGTATCGCGATCTCGCCGGGTGGGGTGTGCGCAATATCGACGGCTACAACACCGAGATCATGCGCCGGAATCTCGTGAAGGAGTACGACGATAAAGGTGAACCGTGGAAACCTCTGCCTTACATCGTAATCATCATCGATGAACTGGCCGACCTGATGATGACTTCGGGACGTGAAGTCGAGGAATCGATCACGCGACTGGCGCAAATGGCGCGCGCAGTCGGCATTCACCTCGTGCTTGCTACACAACGACCGTCAGTTGATGTAATCACAGGTCTTATCAAGGCAAACTTCCCTTCCCGCATTTCGTTCCGCGTATCGTCGAAGATCGACTCGCGCACCATCATCGACACGAACGGCGCGGAACAGCTGCTAGGTCGCGGCGACATGTTGTTCCTGCCGCCGGGTACGTCGCGTTTGATCCGTGTTCACGGTGCCTATATTGACGAGACCGAGATCGGGCGCATCGTGGCTCACATCAAGGCGCAGGGTCCACCGTCGTACGACGAGAGCATCACGCAATCCGACGAAGAAGCACTCGGACTCGAGACGACTGGTGGCGAGCACGACGAGCTCTTCGAAGAAGCATTGCGCATCTGCGTCGAAATGAAGCGCGCGTCGACGTCTGTGCTACAGCGACGCCTGCGTATCGGCTACGGCCGGGCGGCAGCCATCCTCGACATCATGGAACGCGAGGGTCTAATCGGCCAGGCGGATGGCTCCCGCCCACGCCCGGTCCTCGGTCGCGCGTATGAGATGGTCGCCGATTGGGACGAGATGGCTTCGGCGGATGTTTAGCCACAAGAAGCACAAGAAAGAGTTAGCCACAAAAAGGCACATAAAGCTCAAAAAAGAAATCTTGTTCATCTTGTTACATCCTGTAATCCTGTATAAATGCGCCTTCAGCAAGATGCTCGCTTAATCTTTGATCATGCCCTCTCGTCTGTAGATCCTCGCCCAGCAGTCTCACAAGCGGTTAATCAACTCCACATCACATCTCGCCCAATCTACTCAATCGCTATCGGCAAAGCCGCGACTTCGATGTCCCTCGGCCTCGACGACGCGCTCGGTGAACGATTAACCGCGGGCGTGATCGTCGCCTCGACTCCACACAAATCAACGCGCTGGAAAAGCTTTATCGGTGGCCATCCCTTACCAAATGAAGCCAGCCTCGCTGCCGCACGTGCCGCCTTCGCCCTTCTCGATCGCGCAAACGAAGAGAACGCGATCGTCATCTTTCTAATCTCCGGCGGCGGCTCAGCGATGATCGAATGGCCCGTCAGCGATGACATCTCTTTGCGCGATCTCAGAGCTGCCAATCAGGACCTCATCTCCTGCGGCGCAAGCATCGCGGAAGTGAATGCAGTACGCCGCGCATTTTCCGCAGTGAAGGGTGGCGAACTCGCACGACGATCGCCGCGAGCACAAATGTTCACCCTCATCGTCTCCGACACGAATCCCGGCGACGAAGCAAGCGTGGCCTCAGGTCCAACACTCGCCGCCCCACCCGATGCGCCAAGCGCGATTGAAGTAGTCGAGCACTATGGTCTCGATACGATCCTGCCAGAGTCGATCATGAACGCCATCCGCCCGGCCAAACACTCTCACGAACAAATCAACGGCTCTCACGTCGTTCTTCTCGACAACCGAACTGCCACACGCGGCGCGCACCAAAAAGCGATCAGACTCGGCTTTAACTGTTCTTTGCTGGATCACATCAACGAACAACCGATTCAGAAAGGGTGCGAACTCCTCCTCGCAAGCCCGCATTCCACGATCTCAGGCGGCGAATTCTCCTGTCCCGTGCGCGGTGACGGACTCGGCGGTCGAAATCTCGAAACCGCCTTGCGCTGCGCTATCACTCTCGATACTCAAACCTCACACACCGTCGTCTTGAGCGCCGGCACAGACGGCATCGACGGCAACAGTCCCGCCGCCGGCGCCATCGCCGACGAAACAACCATTCAAAGAGCCCGCAACCTAAACCTCGACGCCGAACACTATCTCGCTCGCAGTGACTCCTACTCCTTCTTCGAACAACTCAACGACCTCATAGTCACTGGCCCAACGGGCACAAACGTCCGCGATTTACGAATTCTGCTCAAATCACATCGATAAACCTGCGGAATTTTTTGACGAAAACATTGTGGGGATAGGCCAGCCATGATATAAGGCCCGCACGGCAGCTTCCGCGTTCCGTCTCCACCTGCCCTAACAAGCCCTACCAATCCAGAATCCACAAGAAACGAGAACTCTCCCATGGCACAACAAATCAACAAGTCGGCAGTTCAGCCGGAGGCGCAATTATTCACCTCGCTGTGCGCCGGTTTCGATGGCACGATCTGGTTAACCGACCTTGTAGGAGGCTTGGTTACCGCGCAGTTTATTGTCGATCCGGCTACCGGCGAGCGGAAGATAAAGTGGCAAGGCGTCTCATCCGATAGGGCATGGAAGCAGGTGGTAGTTGGCCAATCGAGTAATGATGACCCGAATGAGGAACTCTGGTGTCTCGATACAGTTGGGAATGTTTGCCGGGTTGGTGTTCTTACCATCCGATTCGCCAGCGTGAGCGCGACACGCCAGGTCGGCGACCGGACGCTCGCGCTTCTAAGCGCGGCCGCTGATGGTACGACCTGGGGACTCGATGCTGCCGGCAAGGCTTTTATCTACGACACAGGCCGCAACGTCTGGGTGCCTCAGTCTCAACCAATACCTTTCACCAGGATATCGGTGGGTGATGCCAAACACGTAATGGCATTGGATAGTAATGGCAATGCTTACGCACTTGGCGAAAATGGTAGTTGGCAAAATATCGGATCGGGGTTGATCGATATCAGTGTACCCGTGGACGGCTATCCCTTCGCTATCGGCCAAAAAGGTAATTTGTTAATCCAATTGGATGATGGCTGGTTTGATTGCGGCGGCGAAGGTTTGAAAATGGTTAGGGCCGGAAGTCTTTCAAACGTCGTTGTGGTCGATAGTAATGGAAACCTCGCAGACCTGACGCAGGGCCGCCCGTTAACATTAGGCACGGGTCGTACTCAGACCTCGCGCTTCGATACAGAAGACCCATTCAACGAAAACAAGAGTACCCACCTTTGGATTGTGAACCGGGGCGCAATTCTGGCCAATGACGCATCAGGCGTTAAATTCAAGCAGCTTTTTCAACCCGACACTAGTCAGACCTCGCCGGGTGGCAGTGTTTTTCATCAGGCGGTCTGCCAGGGCGTTTATGATGCCGACTTCGTCGACTCTTTCAACGGTCCCGCCATTGGACCAAAATCAACACCATCATATGAAGCACATTTCTATGATCCCGATACCGGTTTGAACTGGCGTAAGCACGCGAACCCAACTGCTTTGACGAGAGGGAGCGCGCTCTTCAATTCAGCCGTGGCGGCCTACCGTGCCGGAAGGATCGATCTGGCTGGGTATGCTCTGGGCGTTTCGCTTCATTATTTGACCGACCTGGGCCAACCGATGCACGCCGTCAATTTCACCAATGTATCCAACCCACCCTTTTATCATTCGATGTTTGAACGGGTGGTGATGGAAATCCAGAACCAATGTCCTATGCCGGCCGCAGATACAATTAACGGCGATCTTTTAACCACTGTTCCAGACGATTTCTTCAAAAACCTCGCTCGGAAGTCCAAGAAAATCTGGCGTGACGGGCTATCTGAGTTAGTGCCGGACTATTACACAGCCGTGGCAGCAAACCCCTTTTTGGTTCCGGACAGGCACGCACTTGTGCTGGACAGGACAAGACCCATCTTGCAGCCGATGCTGACAAACGCAATGCTCGCAGTCCGTGCTTACGTAACGAAGTGGATGACGATTGCAGAAGACCCCAACCTTCAGGCGCATCCTCCAATCTGTGCCGGTCACCAAAGCGCCTACTGGCCGTCAGTTCTTTGGGTCGCCAACAGTGAAGGTGCGCTGCAATACTATTACACCGACCGGAATCCGCTTCGACAGACTCTTCAGACAAATCTCGAAAGCTGGTTCAGCGGACCAAAAAATACTGACGCACCCCAAGCACCAACGCAGCTCGCTGCCTGCATGACGTCCGACAATGCCAAGGGTCGAGGGATGGTGTTTGCACTCACAGATGACGGACTCTATTACACGATGCAGCTCTCGCAGAATATCGGGCAGCCCGATAGAGACGTGAGTGGTTGGACATCCTGGACTCAGTTACCAGATGCGCCAAAGTTCACAGTGATTTGTGCCTGCCCTTATATGTTCGACACCGGCACAAAACTTACGACGGGTGCTTCGATTTGGGGTATCGCGGATGGTCAACTGCATTACGCTATTCAACATTCGAAAAACATCGGCGAGGAATTCGATCCATTCAAGGAGACCATCTGGCTCGAATGGCAAGTCAGAAGGGACGCTCCGAAGAACATTACATGCCTAACCGCATCAGGGTCTGCCGGCGGCACGGGTCATCTCTTTGGACTGGCCGATGGCGATCTATATTCTTCGTCGCAGACCAGCGCCGGAGGCTGGAACAACTGGGTGCCGCCTAAGATCGACGACAAGCCCGCCAAGCTACGTCTCATTTGTGCCTGTGAGGCAAAGGAGGGATCCCTATCCAGAGTGCAACTCTGGGGCGTTGACGATCAGGGGACACTGCGGAGCGCGATGATTAAGCCCAACGAGGGTAGTTGGTCGCCGTGGTCGGGAGAGTGGAATGCGAATGCGCCAAAGAATATCGTTGCGATGACCGCAGCGACAAGCGCACCCGGCTCAGAATTCATGCGGCTGTGGGCGTTTGCGGATGGCAAGCTCTATGCGATCTGGGAGCAAGTCGACCCTAAGACTCAACAGAAGGTCTGGTCGGATTGGTCGATCGTTCCGCACTTCGATGGGCCGCCGTTGCCGGCAAAGGTCAGTTTGCCGATCGGTCCGTTGAAGTTGACCATAGAGGGGCACGATCTTCCTTTTCTTGAGATCCTGATCACCGAGGATCCCAATCAACCGGCATTGGACCCCACGTCAGCGCTTCGCAAAGTCCGAGTATCGTTTAGCGAGACCCCGGACGGTGATTCGATGCCTGGGAAGATGAACGTGTTGAGGGGAACTCTTCTCGCGATCGACACGAGCGCGGGTCGCGCGATCACGTATGAAGGATCGTTTGACGACAATTCACATGGCTCCGGTACGGTCACCGACCGGAATCTCACAAACCGCTGGACCGCGAGTGGATTGGCTATGAAATCCCCGCAACCAACAATTCTCTCCGTCACGCCGGCCGACCAGGTGGCGGCCGGTTTCGGACAAATGCTTCTCATTCATGGAGTCGACTTGCCCGACACTGTTCTCATCTCGCAAGACGGAAGTGACCACTTGCCGCAATGGACTTCTTACACAGCGCCCGAAGAGGCGCTCGTTCGCTTGCCGATGAATCTCCATCCCGGCCCGGCAACTATTCGCCTGACGAATGCGGATAAGACCGTGTCGACGCCAGAGTTTCCCATTACCATTTCAACTATCCCCGGCACGCCGGTGATCACGGCTGTCTCAACCTACCCTACAGCAGCTCCTGTTACTAAAGTTGCCCCAGGGCAGAAGATCGCCATCACCGCCCAAGGCATGGACACCTCCGGGGCGGTTATTGAATGGATTCATCCGACTCTGGCCGCGCTCACGAGCGCATCAGAATTTTCGGAGAACAGTGACCACCTGAATTACTCTGTGGTCACTACCGTTCCAAACGTCACACCAAACGACAACTGGACCTTGAGCCTGCGGGTCAAGGTAAATAATGTATTGAGCGCCGCGGCGACGTTTCCGATACAAACTTGAGTTCGATCCGTGTAAATCGCTTTTTAAAGATCCATTAAATCCGTGGTATAAGATTTCTCGGAGATCCCAAGTTTTGTCTACTCTTATCAATACCAACACTCCCATCAATACCAAACCGCCCGATGGCACGGCGTTCACGTTTTCAAAGCTGATCGAACGTCTAAACAGCCAACCTACGACCCCAACCCTCGAAGATTTGAATAACTGGGTCGCGAACGTCGAGATTACAGACGGGGATTTGAAGCCGTATCTTGGTTTCAAGGAAGGCAATTACTGGCGCCATCGAGTTTGTCGCAATGAGGCGGTCGAGATGCTGGTGATCTGTTGGCGTCCGGGTCAGAAGACGCCGATTCACGATCACAACGGCTCTCACGGTGTGGTAAGAGTTCAAAAAGGACTGATGTGGGAAACGATTTTCAAGTACGACGACGAGCAGGGTTTGTGTTACGACACTGGTCGCGAATGTCCGACTGGCACAGTCACGGGTGCCGGAGTGCCGGATATTCATCAACTAGGAAATCCCGACGTCAGTGGTCAGGATCTCATCACGATTCACATTTATGCGCCGCCGCTCGGTGTTTTGCATACTTACAAGGTGGGTAGTCCAAAGATAGATCTTTACACGCCTAATGATTTTCCGACCTGAGACGCGGCT
>JBKPPU010000125.1:0-12740 GCA_046733695.1 Acidobacteriota bacterium | reverse complement strand
GGAAAACAAGGCGCAACGAATTTAGCTCGCGGACGGGCTCAGAGCACCAAGGTGGTAACGTTCTGTTGCGCCCTGCAGTCACCATTCTATAGCCGTGTCAAGCTGAGGCTATAACTTGCATGCTTCAACATACAAGGTGGTTCTGACTGTATCCAAGCATGGCCCCCTAACACACAAAGCGGCTAGAGGTGAGATCTATTAACGCCGCTTTGGTCGCGGGGGGAGTGCGAGTGAGAAGAGAGTTTGAGCAGTTAGGTCAACGCTGAACATTGTGATCTGGGTTCACAGCAGATCCCGGTCGCGTTAGGAGAAGATCTGATTCGGTTCAGCGTTGACCTTCTCGACCCTGCTTGTTGACTTATAACGCGTCATCGAAGCGAAAACCCCCTCAAAAATATTTCACTCTTTTAGGCGAGAGATCTAACTGCCTACCCATTTCAACAAGGTCGTTGACATTTAACAGATCGATAAATATGCTGCGATTGATATTTGAACCGCCGAAAGGTGGATCCAAGGATCCTCATAACCAGCATGCCTCGCCTCCTTCGCGCTGAACTGAACGGCAGTGAACTAGCCGCAAAGTTCGACCGCATTTACGAAGAGTCTCTCGAGATCTGGAAGGAACCATACATGTGGCAATTTACCGACCACGGAAAGCCACATACTGAGCAAGTGGAGCGGAATCTTGATGCCCTCACTCGGCCACTGCAAAAAAAAGGCTCTGAAAATCGGCTCACAAAAGATGAAATCTTCATCCTCCTTTCCGCTGCCTGTCTCCACGACATTGGTATGCAACGCATCAGCAATCCTAATGCTCGTGAAAAGCACGCGGAGTATTCCCATCAAATAATCATGACGTCCTCCGCGCTTTCGATAGATGATTGGATCGCTCGAGAAGCAATAGCGAACGTTGCCAGGGCTCATTGGACTGACTATGCCCTCGCGTTACGGCGAACGGATTTCATCAATACGCAAAACGGCCGAGGCCGTCTCAAGCTCCTTGGTCTTTTACTGGCGATGGCAGACCTGCTTGACCTGTCTCCAATTCGCGCCCGGTATTTCCTATCGCCTTATAAGCTATATGACCTTCCGCCCGAATCAGAGTTGCACCACAAGTTACATAGGCATGTATATGGGATACGTATTCGACGGCCAAACCGAAAAGTTCCGCGCAGACTGCAATTCTGTGTGGACTGGAACGGAGAACAGGAACAGCAACCCATGGAGGAAATGAACGAGTGGGTAATGCAGTGGTTTGATTCCCAGTGGCGGCAACTTAAGGGTCCGCTCTTCGATGAATCAAACGACAATATTCGTTGGGTTAAACCCTGGAGGCATGTTCGATACAGGAAGCGGGTTGGGGACGTGCCAACTCTAACTTCCCCAGCACTCAACATCTTGAAAGCTAAGCGAGCTGACCAGATCCGCATCGATCGCACTGAATTTACTACCCGCTTTCATCAAGCTCTGAAAGACAAAGAGACAATTCTTTTTCTGGCTCCATATGAAGCGGATTTCGACACTTACATGAGTGACTGGTGTGAGGCTCATACTCGCCTACATGAGGACTATCGTGTGACTCGTATCACGGTTGAACCGCAACTTTCGTTGGATGTCAGGTCTATCGCAGCCAATATCTTGACACAGCTCAACCAGATCTTACCGGGCGACGCCGAACCGATTAAAACGCTCGAATACTTTCTATCTCAAAACGACAATCTGAGTCTCGTAAGTATCGTTATAATAAACAAAACCAACAAAATGGATCTCCTCGGCGATCCTCTGCACAATCTATTAAAGTCGTTGGTCTTGCGCCCTAATTCTTCCGTGGCACGAATATGTTTATTGATTTGTCCCCAGGAGGATTGGGTGCCGTACGTTGCCGGTGCGCAGACAGTCAGTATCGATGAATCGCCGTTACCACGTGATGAGATTGAGGAGCATTTGCGGACCAGAGGCTACGCCCCTGTTGAGATCGCAAGAATCTGTGGCACGATAGACAAACTCTCATATAGATCGAAGCCATCCGATCTTTATACCTATATCGAGGAACATTACGTCCGTTTATGGCCATACTAATTAAGTGATGTCGAGCGCAATCAAAGATCGCTTTACCCAGCTTTTCAATAACGACCGTCAGGCCGTGCTTGCGCTCTTAGCGTGCTCTGCGGCGCTACAACTCGATGACGAGACTGCTTGTGAGGCGGTGGAACTTGTCGCGCAGTCAAATGGTTCCAGCCGTGAGCTCATGCGGCGGGTGAAAAAACTCGGATGCGTATGGAAAGAATGGAATGGGTTGTGGCACGTGTCCGAGGACGTTCGTAGTGAATTGTTTGATTTGCTCGCCAAGGAGTTACCCGAAAACACGATCCTTGAACTTCGCGATCGGCTGGCGCAGAAAGCAGACGCTCGTGCCGCAAGTATAGATGCGGCTGACCAGTTCGCCGCCCACCAGAAACTACAGGCAAGATTCGAAGCCGCCTACCAGCGTTTACTGATTCCCAAAGAGTCTGAAAAAGGCGCGCATGAGTTAGCACAATTGTGGCGCGAATCACCGCGTTCAGACGGTGACGCTATGGCGCGCTCAGTAGACTATCTTGCCGACGAGTTGAGCCGGCAACTGAAAAGGTTGCCCGATGCAGTGGTTTTTCTGCGTGGTATAGCTGCCCGAAACCGTGGCGACGATCATGCTCAGGAACAATACTTCGGTAAGTTGTGGAAACGAGCTCGAATAGGTCAACCAGGCCACATCCATGCGATTGGTTCACATTTCTTAGGTCTGTTGATTAAGCAGCGTGACCCGAAAACGGCCGAGAAAGCTTTGCGAGATAGCGTCAGTTGGATGGAATCTGGTCCAGAGAAGGGGATGGTCTGTTACTCGTTAGGAAATCTGCTCGCGCTAAGCCCGGACAACTGGCGTGAGGCCAACCGTGCCTACCAACAAGCTTTACAACTGATCATAGATCCAAATGATAAGGCTCAAGTTTATGCAGCTCTCGCAGAGCTTTCGCGCAAAACCCTGGATCGACCTGATCAGGTAGAAACTGAGCTAACAAAGCGAGCCGATTTACCAGCACCTGGAATTGGAGCCGATGACGTCCCTCTCACTGCAGACGAGTTGGTCCCGTCTGTGCGGGATCAGATGTACCAGTTCGCTGTGAATCAGCTTAGACATCGAAAAGGCAGATATTTGATCTCATCATTAGTAGAGGAACTTCGCCTGAAGTTTTTTGAAGCACACGAGACTGCATGGCAAGGTCCGTCCGAGTTCTTTGCTTATGTCGGGGTCGTCTTGAGACGTATTCTTGTTAACCAGGTTCGCACGCAATACTCTACAAAACTCGATACCGAGCGTCACACTGAATGGCTCAGCAATGTCGAACCGTTTGGCGCTCAGCCTGATGCCGATTTGCTTGCACTCGACGATGCACTGAACCGTCTGCAGAAGATCGATCCGAATCAAGGTCGCATCGTAGAATTAGTTTTCTATGCCGGACTCCCAATCGAGAAGACGGCTGAACTGATGCAGATGCCGGCAGCCGTTGTGGCGCATGAGTGGCGCATGGCGAAGGCTTTCCTCAAACGGGAACTTACGAGAGGAAAGGCCGTTCTAAAGGCACTTAACCTCGCAAGTTCAATGACTACGACTGCCCTCTCACAGGAATTTAGATCTTAGCTCTCTGGTAGTAAGTCGTATGAAACATCTTTTGGAGCCACATAACTCTTGAATACGAATTGATCTGGGCAGAAAGAGCAGCTATGGCGACGCAGTCGTCTGACACGATCACTCAATTGCTAGAAAGATGGAACCGGGGTGATGAAAGCGCCCTTAATCAATTAACGCCATTGGTGTACGACGAATTGCACCGGCTGGCTGCCAATTATCTGCGTCGTGAACGCCGCGAACACACGCTGCAACCTACCGCCTTAGTAAACGAACTTTACCTGAAGATTTTTGATCAACAACGGATCACATGGCGCAATCGAGCGCAGTTTTTTGGTGTTGCCGCACAGCTAATGAGACGCATTTTGGTGGACCACGCGCGCGCGCACTTCTCCCACAAACGGGGTGGCGATCGTTTTTGCGTGTCGCTGGGAAAGATTGGGGCGGCTTTTGGGGCCCAGCCAGACGAGGATCTGCTGGTGATACATGATGTACTCAACCGTCTCGAGGAGATCGATCCGGATCAGGCTCGGCTCGTCGAGTTGCGCTTTTTTGGTGGTTTGACCATTAAAGAAACAGCAGAAGTGATGCAGATCTCTCACGCAACGGTTGAGCGTGAATGGAAAACGGCCAAGGCCTTTCTAAAACGTGAACTTACAAGGACTCAGAAGTCTTTCTGAGGGAAACCAGTCGTGGATTTCGCGTTAGCGTTAGTAGTTTCCTAAAACCTTACAAGGACCCGCCGGAGCGAGATGATCACCCATGAGAGTTGGCAAAAGATAAAAGAGATATTCCAATCTGCTCAGGAACTTACACCTGAAAAGCGGTCGGACTTTCTCAACCGTGCTTGCGGCGACGACAGGTCGCTTCGCGAGGAGGTCGAAGCCTTGTTGACTGCCGACGCCAGCAACGAAAACTTTTTAAGCGTCCCTGCCTATGAATTTGCCGCCAGAATCCTCGCCGGTGAAGGAACCGAATTTTCAGCAGGTCAGAAAGTAGGCCGCTATACCATCTTGTGCCCGCTCGGATCCGGTGGTATGGGTCACATCTATCTCGCCGAAGATGAGCAACTCGGACGCAAGATCGCTCTCAAGCTGATTTCGCCGCAATTCGCGAGCGATACCCGGCGGGTCCAACGCTTTGAACAAGAAGCCCGTGCGGCCTCAGCTCTTAATCATCCCAATATCTGCGTCATCCATGAGGTTGGCACGACTGACGGCGGCCGCCACTTCATTGCGATGGAATACATTCAGGGAGTTACTTTACGCGAGCAACTATCCCGCGGAAAGCTCCCGGTTAGACAGGCACTGAGTGTTGCTGTTCAGGTTGCTGGAGCACTCGCCAGTGCTCATGCCTCGGGCATCATCCATCGGGATATCAAACCTGAAAATATAATGCAGCGACCGGACGGCTACATCAAGGTTCTTGACTTCGGTCTTGCAAAACTGACGGATGGCACCACCAAGGTGCATACCGAGACGGGTACGCTCATGGGCACCGTCAAGTACATGTCTCCCGAACAACTGCGGGATCTGAAGGTCGATGAGCGAACAGATATTTGGAGTTTAGGTGTTGTTCTTTACGAAATGGTGACCGGTTCGGCGCCGTTTAAAACACGAACTTCGGCCGAAACAGCCGCTGATGTCCTGAACCTGCAACGAACACGTTTGGAGTTTCCTGAGGGAGTACCAAAACAGCTCCAGGAGATCATCACGAAAGCGCTGGAGAAGGACCCTGACCACCGATATCAAACAGTATCGAAGTTTGCGACGGATCTGGGTAGAGTGCGGACAAAGCTACGGCAGGCGGAGAGCGAATTTGACTCATTTGCTGTTCGAAGTGACCAACAAATTACACGCCGGCTAGAGGGATCGGGAATATTCACCCGGCTGAAATCACGAGCCCTCTACAGAACAGAATTCATTCTGAGTGAGATCCGTTCACATAAGAGAGCAGCCATTTTTGCGAGCGCAACAGCGGTTCTCGCTTTACTCTTATTTCTTCCAAGCGCCGCTCGCTTTATTAACAACATCATCAATCCACCGCCGGTTATGCATTCGGTCGAGATGAAACCGTTAACAAACCAGGGCACTTCTGTTTGTTCCGCAATATCGCCGAATGGCCAATGGATCGCTCACGCCGAAAACAGAGACGGAAAGCAGCAGCTTTTCTTAATGAACACTGCGACCTTCGCTTCGACGCCGATTTCGGCCTCGGCTGAAGTTCACTATCTCGGTATTACCTTCACTCATGACAACAACTATCTCTATTTCACACGAATAGAGAATGGGATAGGCATTCTTTATCGACTGGCGCTGCCTGGTGACACACCAGTGAAAATAAAGGAGAGGGTCGATAGTCCAATCGGCTTGTCACCTCAGGGGGATCGATTCGCATTTATTCGCTTCGAGAGCGACAGTAGTGTGTCATCGCTTATCGTTTCAAACGTAGAGGGATCAAACGAAGACGTTCTTGCAACTCGCACGAATAGTGACGTCTTTTCGGTGTACGGGTTAGCCTGGTCTCCGGACGGTAGCAAGGTTGTTTGTCCCACAAGATCCTGGACCGGTGACGGTTATCAGGTGAGCCTGACTGCAATCGATTTGAAAGACCGAGCCGAGAAAAAAATTGGCACGAATTCATGGTTTTCAATCCTACAGATAGCTTGGAAAGCAGACATGAGTGGCTTGGTGATTAGCGCCAGAGATAAGGCGACGAACCCTTTTCAAGTGTGGCAGATTGCTTATCCAAGCGGAACCGTTGGAAAGATAACCACTGATTTGGCAGAGTACCGCGGCGTCAGCTTGTCAGGTAAAAACATTGTGACTGTCCGCAGCGGACGAACGTGGGAAATACTCGTTGCAGAATCCGGGAATAATTATAAAGCGAACTCTTCAATTGTTACCGGTGTGGGGTTGAGTTATGGCCTTGCATGGGCCGGCAACGACAAAATCGTATTTTCGTCAATGGGACAGGATAAGCTGAACATCTCGCGAATCAACTCGGATGGTTCCAGGCTAACTCAACTTACCGTCAACGCTGGAGACAATTACTCTCCCGTAGGTACAGCAGATGGAAAGTTGATAGTCTTTTCCTCAAACCGCAATGGAAAGTTCAATATTTATAGGATGAACGCTGAAGACGGAAGCGATCTCAAACAACTTACGTCCACTGATGGTAATTTTTATCCGTATATTTCGCTCGATAATCAATGGGTAACGTACGATAACCAGCAACAGTCGAAATTAAGTATTTGGCGAGTGCCATTGCAGGGAGGCAATTCGACTAAGTTAGCTGAAGGCTACCGGATGCCGGCATATTCACCCGACTCTCAATATATTGTGGGCCGCTACGATCTTGACTCAGGCACAAATGACCTCGCTATCTTTTCTGCTGAGGGTGGGCAACCGTTAAGAAATGTGCCGGTTCCCATCCTTGAGTGGCAGCGAGTTCAATGGCTCTCTAACCGCACCTTGAGTTACATCAAGAGCGTCAATGGTCAGTCAAACATTTGGAGTTACAACCTTGATGATAATTCAGAGAAGCAACTGACCTACTTTAGAACTGATCGCATCTTTGCGTATGCCTGGTCCCCGGACCGACAACGGTTGGCTTGTCAACTCGGAAGTTCAACCGGTGATGTTGTATTGATCAGCGGCGATCAATAAGGTAGTGATGTGGCACACGACGACCGAAACGTCGTCGCTGGATAAACACAGATCCTCTATTCTGCCAGACCACTTGGAACTGACTCGCTCGCCGAGGTGTTAGAGGATCTCAGCCTAGTCTGGATAAGGTGCCTCACATCCCGGTGGTTTGATATCAGCTACCTTTCCACTGATTTCGGAAGCCTTCTCCAGGATTGTCACTACACTGCCCAAATCCATTTGTCTTGCGCCGTGCGAGGAGCGTTCTGGTCCAGACGTTTTGAGAATCTCAACGAGCGTCTTGAGGGCCTGTATGATGTTCTCATCTACTTCAACAAGATCGTAGTTGATTCTTGCCTGTCCATAGTTGATTTCATCTTGAGTATATGTCGAATCAGTAGGCATCGAAATTCTCCTGACTTGTGAGTTTTGAGTTATTGATCACACTCCCCTCAATGTGCCGCAGAGGTATAAAGTGCGACTTTTCAGATAAAGGCAGGGACCAGTTTTGCTCAATTACCCGGTAGCAAGGCCGTCCAATCAAACTGCCCAACGTCGATTTCATTTCAAGGTCTCTGGGGAGAGTGGTCCTTAGCTTTTGCGTATTAACGCGAGATTTGTCCGGATAGTCCCTCAATTACAAAATGAAAAATTGGGGCAAGACATTTCCTTTCGTCTCCAATGTTGCCTGACAACTGCCCCCTCCTACTAATATGTTTCTTGTGTAAAAAGATTACGCAGAGATAGTATTCCGAAATGCCTCCTCGTCTCGCAGCAGTCTCCGGCAAGCTCAAGGGAGCAGTCTTCGCTGTCAGCGATGAACCTCTTGTCATTGGTCGCGATACCGCTGCCAGCCTCTGTATCGCTGATGCTTCCGTGTCGCGCCGGCATTCCCTAATCGAAAAGAAGGACACCGGATTTGTAATCACCGATCTGGAGAGTCTTAACGGTACATTTGTTAACGATGTTCCCGTCAAGGAACGAATCCTCGACCACGGCGATCGTGTCCGCATCGGCAATGCCCACTTTGTTTTCCTCATGCACGAGGGCGAGCCGGCTTCGAAATCGAGTGACGTGACTCTCGATGAGGCCCAGGTAATCAGCGGCTCGACCGTGCAGATCCGTTTCGACGACGCGATCTACCAGATGGCCCGCGACTTAAGCGCGCTGATGAAAGTCAGCACGGTGATCAACTCAATCCGCGGGCTCGACAACCTGCTCGAACGACTGCTCGAACTGCTCTTTGAAGTTGTTCCGGCCCAACGTGGCGCGATCCTGCTTACAAACGAGGGTTCGTTTGAAACGAGCCGGGTTTTCGCACTCGATCGCGCGCGTGGAAAAGATCAGGCAGTAAAGGTAAGCCGCACTATCGTTCAGAAGGTTTTGAGAGACGGCGTGGCATTGCTGGCAGGCGACGGAACCGAGGAAAAACATCTTGCCAGTGAGAGTTTGATTGCCGCGCGCACGCATTCAGTGATGTGCGTGCCGCTGATCATGTTCGATCGGAAGCTCGGTGTGTTGTATCTCGACAGCAGCTTACCACGCGACAAGTTCAATCGCGAACATCTCCAGCTCGTAACGGCTATCGCAAGCATTGCCGCTGTAGCGATCGAGAATGCGCGCCAGTTTGAATGGCTCGAAACTGAGAACGAGCGGTTGCTCGCAGATGTAAACATCGAGCACAACATGATCGGAGACGGCGCGGCAATGCAGCGCATCTATCACTTCATCTCGAAGGTGGCGCCGACCGATGCCACCGTCCTCATCGGTGGCGAGAGTGGGACCGGAAAAGAGCTGGCCGCACGGGCAATTCATCGCAACAGTAAGCGCGTGCAAAAACCATTTATGGCCGTGAATTGCGCCGCGCTCAACGATTCGCTGTTGGAAAGCGAGCTGTTTGGTCACGAAAAAGGCGCGTTTACCGGCGCGTTTGCGCAGAAAAAAGGCCGGCTCGAAACCGCCGATGGCGGCACTGTGTTTCTCGACGAAATTGGAGAGCTGACGCCGCAACTGCAAGTGAAACTATTGCGCGTGCTGCAGGAACGACAATTCGAGCGAGTTGGCGGCATTGCAACCATCAAGGTCGATCTGCGATTGATTGCGGCCACCAACAAGAATCTTGAAGAAGCGATCGAGAGTGGTCAGTTCCGGCAGGACCTTTACTACCGCCTCAACGTCGTTTCTCTCGAAATGCCCGCGCTTCGCGATCGACGCGAAGACATCATGCTGCTCGCAAATTATTTTGCGGATAAGTACGGCACGATGTGTAATCGGAAATTGAAAGGCTTCTCGCCTGAAGCCCGCGCCTGTTTGACGGCTTACGATTGGCCGGGTAATGTGCGTGAGCTCGAGAACACGATCGAACGTGCGATCGTGCTCGGAACTACGGAGTGGATCCTGCCGGAAGATCTGCCCGAGGCTTTGCTGGAGAGCAGGGTCACTGCAGATGGATCGTTAACGACGTATCACCAGGCAGTGGTCCAAAACAAGAAGCAGATGATTTTGCGCGCTCTCGAGGATGCGAATCACAATCAGGTCGACGCCGCGCGGCTCCTTGGCATCCATCCCAACTACCTGCAGCGATTGATTAGGAATCTGAATTTATCCGTCTGAACTTATATTTGCAGCGAGGAACAATGAATGAGTGACATGCAGACTGAAGCTGAATATTCGAGGAACCTGAACACGAAGTTTCGACTTCTGGTTGAGGCGCCACAACCAATCGATTTGACGTTAGTGGAAGTTACCCCGCGAAAGGTTGGGCAAGACGAAGAGCAGGGCATGGAAAGATTCTCGGCCGTATTTATGGGACCGCGGGAAATCCTTCTACCGCAGCAGATTGACCGCGTATCACACCCTGATTTGGGTGAGTTTGATGTTTTTCTCGTGGCACTTGGTCAGGAGCCTGAGGGATTCAAATATGAAGCGGTTTACAACTACTACCGCAAAGATTGAGCGCTCGAAATATTTATCTGTGGTTTATATATGTTCCTGATCGGCTCTCCACTCCATGTGCTTGTAACCGCCGACATCCTCAATCTCGACGAAACCAAGCCGCTCATAAAAACGATGCGCATTCTCGTTGAGCATAAACACCATGTGCCTGAGCGGTTTTTGCGACTGCTTCGCTTCGTCAATCAACTCGCGGAGTAAAATGGCTCCGACGCCGCGATTCTGAAACTCAGGAAGTAACGCAATATCGAGCAGACGGATCTGCTTATCATCACTTCCTACCCAGATGCGTCCGGCCGGCTGATCGTCAACAAGAATCACGTTGTAACGCGCGTTGGGATAACGCGCGTCGTACTCCTGTCGCTGTAGTCCAAACTGCCAACGAATGAAAGCTTCCTTTTGGCTGTCGTCCCAATCTACCTGCGCAAGCTCGGGAGCGCGCGTACTTGCATAGACGCCGACCAGGAATTCCTGATCGGCGTCGGTAACCGGTCGTAATGAAACGTTCACGCTATTCGACATGAGTGATAACGGCCTCGTAGTACAAATCTCCCGCCTTTGTCTTACGATGCGTCAAGAATAGATCAAATTTGCCGAGGCGCGGATGGCTGATCGTGTAGATCGAAGTAAACGGAGGTAGTTCACCATAAGCCTTGAACTGTAACGAGAAGCTCGTGGTAGGACGTGAGAGTCTCGTTACACTGTTCTTGGGAGTGTGTTGTTGAAGTTTTTCGAGTTTTAGCTCAACGTTTTCACCGCGAGCGTTGGGAGTAGTAAAAATGTCGCCCACGTATGGTTCGAACGTTGATGCAGCGAAAAGAAAAACCGGATCTTTCTGGGCTTCGAGTGGAATGCCTGCTTCAGTGCCCTTTTGGCTGAAACTGGCTCGGGCGGCGGCGATTAATAAACCCGCAGATACAGTGGTACGAAACGCATCTCGCAAAAAGGTGCGGCGTGGAATGGTCATTTGAATTTTTCTTCTCCTGGGTTGCGTATGGTTGGACCGCAAACGGCCTCAGATGGACCGCACGAAATGGCGGCCTATAGTATATTCAGTTGTTACCTGGTGCCAAGAAAAATCGGGCGCGGAATTCATTTTATCGTGTTGGCCCATTCAATACGCGCAATCCGGAGGCAAAAAGGTCTAGCAGGAATATTTGCTAATTTAAAGATTTTCGTCTTGTAATTCGGAACAATCCGGTTTAGAATCCGCCCGCTTCAATTCTAGTTCTCCAGATCTCCACAAGCAGGAAGCTATCCTCCCGACCTTACTCGAACATCGAGAGTTCGGGACCATTATCAAGACGCGACAACCCGAAACACCATCAAGCCATTGTCACGCCGAGTGAAGTTTTTAATTTCCTTTAGGAGGAGACATGTCGGAACCGTTCCTTAGCGAAATCAAGATCGTGTCGTTTAATTTCCCCCCCAAGGGATGGGCCCTTTGTAATGGCCAATTCCTCCCTATTAACCAGAATCAGGCGCTGTTCGCACTGCTAGGAACTACCTATGGCGGTAACGGACAGACCACTTTCGCCCTCCCAAACCTTCGTGGACAGGTGCCGATTCACATGGGTAATGGCCACACACTTGGAGAAGCGGCAGGCACTACATCCGTAACCATCAGCCAGCAAACGATGCCACAGCACCTGCACTTTGCGCAGGGGTCGACTACCCTGGCCGACCAGGCAACCGTTGCAACTGGTGGTAATGGAAATATTCTGGCGACTACGCAGGGCAATCAGTATGGCCCCGCTGCCAGTCTCACCACGTTGACCCCCGACTCCGTGAGCAATATAGGAGGCAGTCAACCCCACAACAATATGATGCCTTACCTGGTGCTGAACTTTATCATCGCGCTGCAGGGTATCTTCCCATCGCAGAACTAAAGAAGGAGACGAAAAATGTCACCATATGTCGGAGAAATAAGAATGTTCGCAGGCAATTTCGCTCCCAACGGATGGATGTTCTGCGAGGGACAGACGCTCCCAATTTCCGAAAACGATGTGCTCTTCCAGTTGATCGGCACAACCTACGGAGGAGACGGCCAGGAGACGTTCAATCTGCCAAATCTTGCCAGCCGAGTCCCCATTCATATGGGCACTGGTCCGAGCGGCACGACCTATCAAATAGGTGAGATGGCCGGCACGGAACAGGAGACGCTCACGACGCAGCAGATTCCTGTCCACAACCATGCTTTCCTGGTAAGTACGGCGGTGGCAAACTCCAACACGCCGGATAATCAGGTGCTTGGGCAGTCAACGCAAAGGGCAATTTACTTTGAAGCGGCTACGACTTCTAACCTGGCACCCACGTCGGTCACTCCCCAGGGTGGCAGCCAGCCGCACGAGAATTGCCAGCCATTCCTTTGCATTAACTTCATCATTTCTCTCTTCGGGGTGTTCCCGAGCCAGACCTAGGAGAAGCATAAATGTCCGATCAATTCGTAGCTGAAATACGCATCTTCCCATTCAACT
>JBKPPU010000124.1:0-58799 GCA_046733695.1 Acidobacteriota bacterium | reverse complement strand
CTCTGGACTTGGATCAACACCATATCGGACCTGTAGATATCGACCTCTATGTCTTTGATCGCGAGCCGCAGATGCTGGCGATGTCTCAAATCTCCGACGTAAAGGGGCTCAAACAGTTTCTCGACGAATCTGGTGGTGTACGTGTTTATCGAGACGGTATTCGTGTTTATGACTATGGCGAACCTGATGATGATTGGCTGCAACTCGACGCAAAGCGCGTAAATGTACCCACCGCACGAATTAGTAACAATCTGATTCTAGGTGCGGTGTCGTTAGATTTGGAACGGTCAGTGGACTTGGAAGCCGCTCGCGGCCTGATAGAAAAGACGAACCGCGAAGGCTTTGTTGACAATGAAGACTTTAGGGCTTTCAGGGCTGCTGTGCAGTTTGCGATTGCTCAGATTCAGAAGGAGCGAAATCAAGATAAAGTTCGAATTCGTAAGCTTTACTCCCGCGAAGGGCCGACGGAACCAGTGCTTAGCGACTTAAGTGAACTTCGAGCGCTCGCTGAGCAGAAAAAGCTCGTTGCAGATATGGGACCATACCTGGATCGGATCGAGAGGGATTTCTTGGTAATACGAGATCGATTCTTGACCAGTGCTAGCGCCGGACTAAACCTGTCCATTGTAATTCACGAAGTGGAAAAGGGGATTGCAAGTCTCACCACAGAGGTGAAGAAGTACAAGACCTCTCCTCGAATAAAAACGCTCGCGATGCATCTCGCTGAACTCGTGGAAGGTTTCAGCAGTCTGATTAGAGGTTCAGGAATTTCAAAGGTGCGGGCAAGCTCGATGATTTCGCAAGCTCTGTTTAATACTCAACTGCGTCTAAAGTTGCACCAAATTCAGAAAACAATCCGCGTGAAATCGGATTTCGAAGTTAGGTGCAGCAAACGACTTGTTATATCGACCTTAATGAACCTCATAGATAATTCAATTTGGTGGCTCGATAGCAAGTGGGGTGATGTACCCGATAAAAAGCAACTTTACATTGGGACAACGAGAGAGTTACGCGGAGGTCCGGCAATTATCGTGGCCGACAACGGTCCCGGATTCATTGATCCTCCGGAATATCTTATTGAGCCTTTCATCAGCAGGAAGCCGGATGGAATGGGATTGGGCCTGCATCTTGCGGATCAAGTGATGAAGGCTCAAGGTGGAAAGCTGATATTCGATCCTCCAGGAATCACTTTGCCCAAGACATGTACGGGGGCGGTAGTGGCTCTTGTATTTGCCTCAGAAAACAAACCACGATTTTAGGAGTTTCCTCATGATCGGATTTACGGGGACGCGGGTAATCGTCGTTGATGACAAAGAAGATGAAGCCCTGCCAGTGTTAAAGGCTTTGGCGCGGCGAGGCATTCCAGCCGCTTTTTTTCATGCGCCGAGCAAACATACCCTGCCGCGAAAAGAAAATAGGCTAATTGGAGTGCGGCTGGCCATTCTGGACATGGATTTGATCCCTGGTACGCCCGCTGTTGCCGCAAAGGCCTCGACAATAGCTTCTTATCTAGGCGGCATCTTGAGCGCTAATAATGGACCATATGGGGTTATCGCGTGGACATATCATCCTGAAATTGTGGAGCAGTTTGAGCGCTATATTTATTTGAATGATGAAATTCCAAATCCGATATTCACGGTACTTGTACAAAAGAATCAATGTATAAGAGATAAGAAGTGCGATCTGCATGAATTATCTCGATTGATAGATAATGAGCTAGCTAAAAACATGACACTCCACCTATTCGAAGAATGGGAGGGCTCTTGTTTCGTTGCTGCCACTTCCGTGACGAATACATTGGCGAAATTGGCAAAGGTTCAAAGTGCAAATCTGGCAGAATGGCGACAAAATTGGACTGAAGAGCTTTTGAGTGTTTTGAACGTAATCTCCAGAGCAGAAGCTGGAGAGCATTTTGGTCAGCAGACTTGTGTGAATGCAGTTTATCAGTCTTTGAATCCGTTACATGCGGACAGCATGGATAATCTAACCCCTCAACTCTGCGATCGGCTTGCAAATTATGGGGCAAAGGTCGTTGCAAGTGCTGGAGTGGTCAATGCGGAGAGTAGGGCTCAGATCAACAGTATGCTCCACCTTTCATTCAGAAATATTCCGGACTTTTCGGTAGGAAATGTTTATGTCTTTAGATCTAAGCGAAATCCGTCGTGGGCTTCTAAAAGCTTACAAGTATTGCAGGGGAATTGGGTACAGGGCAAAACTGATGAGCTAATATCGGCGCATACTAACGAGGTGGCCAAGGACTCAATACCAATCCTTCTTGATATCACTGCCGTTTGTGATCATGCTCAGCGAAAAACCCAAAGAGCTCGATTACTGAGCGGCATCATGGTCCCTTCGAAGCACAAGAATAAGCTCAATACAAGAGTTGGCTTCATTAAGAGCTTTGGACCATTTCGAATTGAGCCGATAACGAATGACGATCTTTACTATTTTTATTTTAGTTCTAGACAAGTTCGATCTGTCGAAATAACTGACGTAAAAAAACGACGCCCAGTGTTCAGACTTCGTAATCAACTGTTAGATCACCTTCGCTTTTGGGTCGCCCAAATTGAAACTCGGCCCGGAATAGTTCTGCTAGGACCGTAAAAATATTAGGACCAGAGGTTCCCTTGCGCTACGCCCTCCAAAGCGGCAACGAACTCTCGGCGCAGTTCATTAACAGTTTGATGTCGTTGGTGGGGTTCGCGGGCGGTAGCCCTGACATAGAACTCGGATAGTTTTCGAGGTAGTCCCTCAGCGCAGGGTGGGGGGCCACTGGAAGAAAACAATTCCCAAACAAGCATTCCTAGACTATAGATGTCCGTCCGTTCTGTCGAGTTCATGAAATCGTCATACTGTTCGGGAGCTGTATACCACAGAGTTCCCCAGCCCCTATCAGTCTTAGTTTGAAACGAAGTGCTTGCCGCGGCGGTTGAGATAAACTTTGCCAGGCCGAAATCGGCCAGGACCCACCTACCGTCTGGCAAGTGAAGCAGATTATTAGGATTGACATCCCGATGAATTAATCTAGGTGAGTTGTTATGTAGGGCTTCTATAGCATCAATTGCTGAATGAACAATGGTTTCGCTCTCACTGCGAGAGAGAACGGGCCGTATTCTTTGAGTCTGAAGATCGCGTTTTGCTTCCAGGTATCCAGTCAGAGAACATCGCGCCAAGTCCATTATGAAAGCCGGAAAATTTCGTTCAGAGTCGAGGTTGTCTTGGTGAAGTGCAATTACATTGGGATGGCTAATGGTTCTTAGCGCACGAATTTCACGAAGAAATCTATGAAATAATTCGGCATTTTGTACGATATGTGAATGAATAATTTTGATTGCATACGGTTTGCCGGTATCTGAATCTATACACGAGAAAACTATCCCACTCGTACCTTCTCCCAGCAAATCTAACAATTCGTATTTGCCAAATGCTTTAGGGATTTTAATCGGGGTCGGATTAAAGAGATTTGGAACATCTTTCTGCTGGTTTTGTCGGATCAGAACACCAACCGTTAGATCAAGCGCATCAAGTTGTTTGTTCCAATTTTCAAAAATGCGGCGGCCCTTGTCGTTGAGATGTATTAAGCCCGTCCTTCTTTGGTGCACTTCTGGATCAATGCTTGCATAGTTTTCCATTCTCATTAAGATGGAGCTCACTGTGCGCCCAAGAATGCGAGAAAGTTCATTGACGAATGCAACTCTTTCGTGTCGGGGCTCGTTGCGATGCTGCAAATAATATTTAAGGACTATTAAAAACTCGGATTCACTCCAAGGCCGCCCATATAAATGTTCTGGAGCAAAGTTGTTATTATCAATCATATCGAGCCTGTGAGTGATTTATTCGTTAAGCATGACGAGCAACTTGTTTGTGAGTTTCTGTAAAGCTCGTGTGGTTTCGGTTTGACATTCCCATATGATCATCGTTTTCCATCCAAGCCTGCGAAGTGCTTGCTGATTCTTTCGGTCCCGAGCAATGTTGCCTTCGAACTTATTTACCCAGAACGCCTGATTATGTGTCGGGGTGGTGCAGTTCTTGCATCCGCGATGGCGATGCCAAAAGCAGCCATGAACAAATATCGCAATGCGGCGACTCGCAAATACGATGTCAGGACTACCAGGTAAATCTTTTCGATGGACGCGGAATCGGTAACCCATTTTATGAAGCTTCGACCTTACTCGCTTTTCGGGCACGGTATCCTTCCCCGGAATGCGGCTCATGTTCCATGACCGGCGTTCTTTTGTTAAGGGATCCCGCATAATGAAGTCTAAACTGCGTAAGAACGAATGATACACTCGCCGCATTCGATTGTTCTGTAGAGGACTGTGGAAGATGAGTACCTTCAAGATATTAATCGGGATGGCCTCATTTGATCCACTGCTTAATTGAACATAGTAGTAGCATAAAGGCGCCTACATCTCTCCACCATCAATGTCTGCGGAACTGCTGGCTCGTCTGGCTCGGAGTGTTTGCCGCCTAAGTATTTGTCTTTGATTGACAGCGGAAAGGTTGATCTCCCTGAACCGAGCTGGTTTTTGGGGTTAACATGTAGTGGCCCGCGCGAATTGTAGTTCTCGCGGGCTCTAGGCATTCGGTGACTTTTTTGTTTATTGCTTCTGGAGCACTCCCTCGAACCAGACCTGCGACGGCGGCGTAAGGCCGTTGCAGGGCGTGAGGTTGCTGGTGATGTGGAAGCGGCCGTTGCCGGTCGCGCCGGCGTATTGACCCGTGCCGCCGGCGATGCGGAAGGGAACTCCGTGCGCGTTCGCGGCGGCGCAGAGGGCCGGATTCGGAACCAGCACGAAAGGATCGCCTTCGATGTTGACCGAGTCTCCCGATCCCGCGTACGTGTCGGTCGCCTTCAGGTCGAAGACGAGATTGGTGGTGGTGTTGGTGCAGGCCGAAAAGACTGCCGTGTTGTAGCCGCCTTCCGTATCGATTCCCCCGCCCGTGAAGCTCAGTTCGACGTTTTCCGGAAAGGCTCCGCAACGAGCCACGTTTGGTCCCGCTCCGGCAAGATTGAATGATGAGCCGCCTTTGTAGTGTGGGTTGACTTTATCGTCTACCAGCGCTGCTGCGGCCGAATTTCCGCTGAGGGCGTAGCCTGCGGATACGATTAGTGCTGCAAGTGCCAGCGAAGTTAATATGAGTTTGATTTTCATGAGTTCATCTCCTTTAAGGTTGAGGTCTTGGCTGATTGTTTCCTTCACAATCACTAAGGCGCAGAGATGATCCGGAAACTATCATCACTGGCCGAAAGAATCTGAGCACACTGCAAGGAGTTGAAGTGCCAACAGAAGACGTTATTAAGGTGTTCATTTCGCACCGTGATTCAAAATGCGACGAGTGTGGCGAAGAATTGGGCAGGCAAGCATGGATCACGTTGGAGGAGAACAAGGGCGCGGTGTGCTTGTCTTGCGCTGATCTCGATGAGCTCGTTTTTCTTCCTACTGGCGATGCAGCATTGACCAGACGCGCAAAGAAGCATTCTACATTATCGGCAGTCGTGTTGAAGTTCAGCCGAGCTCGCGGTCGTTATGAGCGACAGGGTTTGTTGGTCGAAGAAGACGCGCTGGCCCAAGCCGAGGTCGAATGCCTGGTTGACAGCGAGGTGAGAGCAAGACGGAATGAACGTGCTCGAGAACGTCGTGTCGAGCTTGATGAAGAGTACGTAAAACAGTTTGCGAAACGCATTAGAGACCTATTCCCCGGATGTCCTGCGAACCGGGAACAAGTCATCGCCGAACATGCTTGCTTGAAATACAGCGGCCGAGTTGGTCGATCTGCGGGCGCGAAGAGTCTTGATGAGGCGATGGTCACGTTAGCCGTGAAGGCCCACATCCGCCATCGTGAGACAAATTATGACTCGTTGCTCTCAAAGGCATGGCATAGAAATGAGGCAAGAGCGCAGGTAAGGGAACGGGTCGAGGCATTGCTCGCAACCTGGCGAGAGTTGTAAGCGCCGCCTACATTACCAGCGTGGACGAAGATCACTCTTTGCCAGCGCTGTGTTTACGGCATCAAGGTCGAAAGACTCCGGATCGAAACTACCGCCGATCCACGTGAGAAGCTCTTTGTGCTGTGGGTGCTTCTTATTCCGAATTGCTTCGAGAAGAGTCTCGTAACCGCCGGGTCCGCCGCAGTCTTCTGGAGGACAGCTGCGCTTGCCTTTAAGACAAACCGGTTTTCCCGGATATCGCTTATCGTCTTCAATGATGTACTCGACGCGAATCTGATGCTCCCATCCGTCGCCGAAGTCGTAGTTATAAGCAAGCGTATTACTCACACGAGGAGCCAGCGTTGCCAGGCGATAGCGATACTCGCTCTTGGCGTTCTCAATCTCAAACTCCGGATCTGAGTAGCTGTACGCTCCAACGATGAATTCATGCAGATGGCTGTTCGTCCAGCCCATCGCAATCTGAATCACGTGATGGAGTTGTGCGAGGGTAATAGTGCCTGGGACCAAAACACGGCGCCAGATCTTTGGCTCTACTCTGAGCAACTCAATCTCAAGTTCGTATATTGGAAGTCCTGGATCCATTTCTTAGCCACGAATGAACGCGGATTAAAACACGGATAAAGACGGTCAACCCAACAGCGCCAGCAGCTTGTCGTAGTCCACCGGCTTCACGAGGTGACCGTTGAAGCCCGCTTCCTCTGATTTGCGGCGGTCGTCGTCCTGACCCCAGCCGGTGAGGGCGATGATACGGATGTCCTTGCCCCAGGGTTGTTCGCGCACGCGACGACAAACTTCATGGCCGTCGAGCTCCGGCAGGCCGATGTCGAGAAGCACGACTTCGGGACGATATTTTTCGATTGACTCAATGGCTTCGACGCCGTCGTGCGCAAGATAGGTTTGATTGCCGGTGAGCTCGAGCAGCATCGCCAGTGACTCCGCGGAGTCGAGATTGTCGTCGACGATCAGGATCCGGCGTTGTGATGACGGCGCCGGCGCGGCTTTAGAGACGGATGAAGAAGCAACGGCTGGTTTATCGACGATCGGCAGTTGCACCACAAACTCACTGCCCTGGTCCTCGCCGGCACTGCGCGCTTCGATCGAGCCGCCATGCATCTCAACCAAACGCTTCACGAGGGTCAGTCCAATACCCAATCCATCTTGCGACCGGTCGGAGTTGCGATCGACCTGCATAAACATATCGAAGATGCTGTCGAGCTTATCCGGCGGTATGCCGGCGCCGTTATCGCGAACTGACACCGACACCTCGTTGTTGCCATTGCGGCGTGCACTCAGCGAGATCGCACCGTTGGGCCGCGTGTACTTGCAACTGTTATTGAGAAGGTTTCCGAACACCTGGGCCAGCCGCGCGCAGTCGGCGTTCAGATAAATAGCCTCGTCGGGAAGATCGATCGTTAACTTCTGCCCGGCTGCGTCGATGAGTGGCCGGGCCACTTCGACTGCTTGTTGGACCACCGTCGCTAATTCAACCTCACTTCGCCGCAGCTCCAGACGATCGTGTGTAATACGATTCAAATCGAGCAGATCGTCGACCAGCCGCACCAGTTGAGCGAGCTGGCGTTCGAGCGTGTCATGTGCTTGTGTGAGTAGCTCAGTATTATTGCCGGATCGCTTCACCACCTCAAGCATGTTGCTCATCGGTGCGAGCGGATTCCTGAGCTCGTGAGCAAGCGTTGCGAGAAATTCATTTTTACGCCGATCTGCTTCCGACAGATCCGACGCCAGCTTGCGCAAGCTGTCTTCCAGGCGTTTTCTCTCCGACATATCACGCGCGATCTTCGACGCGCCGACCACGTTTCCGGCATCGTCCTTGAGCGGCGAAATCGTCAGAGAAACCGTGATGTGGCGGCCGTCGCTGCGCATGCGTTCGGTTTCAAAGTGTTCGATTCGCTGTCCTTTTTTGAGTCCCGCGATGATTGTGTCTTCCTCCGCCATGCGTTCGGGCGGGATGATGAGCGAGATGTGTTTGCCGATAGCCTGTTCTGCGGTGTAACCAAACAGCGCTTCGGCAGCCGCGTTCCAGCTCTGAATGATGCCGTCGAGTGACTTGCTGATGATGGCATCGTTTGAAGACTCGACAATCGATGCGAGCAGACGAGTGGTCAGAAGCTGATTCGCGCGATCGCGTTCGAGGAGACGCTGCGCAGTAACATCTCGAAAGATCAAAACACAGCCCGATACGTATCCAAACTCATTCCGAATTGGCGCGGCGCTGTCGTCAATAGGGCACTCCTGACCATCTTTCTTAATCAGCACCGTGTGGTTGGCCAGACCGACGACGACTCCTTCGCGCAGGGCCCTGGTAGCCGGATTCTCGACTGGCTGACGTGTGGCCTCGTTAACAATGTTGAAGACGCGATCGAGTGGCTGGCCGAGTGCGTCGTCGTGCGACCAGCCTGTCAGTGATTCGGCGACTTCGTTTAGAGCCGTGATGCTTCCGTGGAGATCGGTGGTGATTACGGCGTCGCCGATACTGTGCAAGGTGACGCGAAAGACTTCGCGGCGTTCATGGGCGCGCGCTTCCGCGATGCGCGCGACTTCGCCGAAGGAGATGATGAGAGCGCAAGTGAAGAGATAAGCGACGAGTCCGACGATGGTTGCGCGGTCGCTCAGATTGAAATGGCCTCTCGGTGCGATGAATAAATAGTGGCAGGCAAGATAGCCTACCAGCGTGACGGGAATTGCGACGCGATAACCGCCGAGCCACGCCCCTGCCGCGACTGCGCCGAAGAGCGTAACGAGAGGCAGTGAATCGCCCATCAGTGGGTCGAGCAGCCAGCGCAGTAATACGGCGAGTATCACGGCGGCAAGACCCAGCGCGTAAGCTGCGCGCATATTGCGCACGCGTCCTCCTTGAAATAGTGACATTGGTTATTAGATTTAACTTAACCTCGAGGGCCGGGTGGGATTTTAGCAGTTTGCAGCCCGATTGGGGTACGGGCGCGGCCCGTTCCGTGAAATTTTTAATAGAATTATAGTTCTAGGATTGTAAGCGTTTGCGCTGGAGGTTGTTTTTGTAGGCGTCTTCGAGATACTCGATGCCGTCGGCCGTTACGTACATCTTCGAGTCGTCGGTGCTAATCAGCCTCTTCTGATTGAGATACCAAAGCGTGAACTCCAGATGCTCACGCGGGCGGCCGATCATGCGCTCGAGCTCGCGCAGGTAAATGCCCGGGTTTGACGGTTCGACACGACGCTTCGTGTACAGACATTCAAGCACTGTGAGACGCACGGCTTGCTCGAGCTCGAAATTGTTCTCCGACGTCGCACCCTCTGTGACGAGCCGCCAGCGATCCTTACGCCGTTTTTGACTCGTCGCGTCGTACTGTGCGCGCCGCTCCGGATTGGAGAGTATGTGGTAAGCCTCGGTTATCTCACGGAACCGGGCGTCGTTTCCGGTCTCCTGATTGTCAGGGTGATAACGCTGCGCGAAGATTCGATAGACTCGATTGATAGTCTCCGGTTCAGCAGTGTCACTCACCTGAAGCACTTCGTATAAATCGATCTCTTCCGGCATTGGGCTTCACCTTTCTCCAGATTGACTCCCGCTTAAATAATACCGAAATAATCGCCAAACTCACCTAACTTTTTCCTCGTAACATGTCTCTATAACAATGATGACACGGTCTGAATCGCCCGACGAAGTGCTGGTAATCGGGGCGATTCTCGGGAACCTGGAGGCGTTTGAAGGGCTCGTGCTGCGTTACCGGCCTGCGGTGGTGCGTCTGGCAAGGACGATTGTCGGCGCCGATCATGCCGAGGACGTGGCGCAGGATTCGCTGCTACTGGCCTTCAAAGCCTTGCCAGGCATTGAGGAGCCGCGCAAGTTTCCGGCATGGCTGTCGGCGATAACGCGTCATCGCGCTTTGCGATTCAGCAAGAGCGAAACGGCGCAGATGAGGAAACGAGTGCCGCTTGACGAAGCACTGCTCGAGAAGATCGAAGCGCTCGCGAAGCCGATCGCAGAGAAGGAACGCGACGAGGAAATGATCGAGGCGCTCGAGAGTCTTCCTTCGGATTATGCAATGCCTTTGCGGCTGCGATTTCTGGACGAGATGCCGCTCAATCGTATTGCGGCGTTTATGGGAATTCCGTTGTCGACGGTGAAGTGGAGAATTCATCACGGCAAGAAACTGTTGAAGGAGAAAGTTAAAGGAGAACCAGATGGAAAAAGAAACAGTGAAACTGCTTAACGTGTTGCGACGCATCGCGCGCGCCGCCGGTTATGCTGCCTGGACCAAGCCGGGACCAGACGCGACACAGTTCTGCGTGGCGCAATACAACCGTGTACTTGCGCGACTCAGCGAGCTCGAGCCGGCAGTTAAGCCGTTGTTCACGCCGTTGAGTGAATCGGCGTCGCCGGAAGTCACGCGGATCGCTGCGCGCGAACTGCTGGCTTACTTCGAAGCGGATGAACCCGAATTTGTTCGAGGATTTGGGAGGGGATTTTATTTTGGCGGATGCAGGCCGAGGCGTGCGCGAGTGCGTTGCGTGCCGATTTCCGTTGGATGTGAATAGACAGGATTGCAGGATTAACAAGATTGACAAGATGGGAGTAGGTATGGAGAGAGAGAAGGAGTTAGTGAAGCTGATCAATGTGCTGCGACGCACGTCGCGTATGGCACTGCAATCAGAATGGACTGGTGGTAAGGATGACGCGGCTGCGTTTTGCACCGATCAATACAATCGCGTGCTCGCGCGTCTGAAGGAACTCGATCCGAATGTGAGTGTGGTCTTTGAACCTTTGGCGGCAGGCAGTTCGTTAACAGTAGTAGCCATGGCTTCGCGTCAACTGGCGGCTTACTATGAAGACGAACTTGGACCAGCGAAGGGCTTCGGTCGCAGCTACGCCTTCGCCTTTGATTCAAATAAATTTCGCGAGTTCTGGGAGAAGTCAGCGCGCGAGTTTGAAGACATGGGCGAGTTCATCCGCGAAAGCATAGACGAGTGGCTGAAGCACAAGAAGGAAGAGAAGCGGTCCGCAGATTCCACAGAAAATAAATCTGCGTAATCTGTGGATGGATTTAAAAGTTGCAAGGACTCACGAGAGCCGGAACTTTGGGAGGGACAGTATCACGGAAACCGCGTGACGATCGCCGCAGCTTAGCAACCTCTGCTTCGACTTGTTGCGGCGTCAAAGCAGTGTTCGCCTGGAAAAACACCCAGTCGATATCTTCCTGATACTGTCGCTTTTCTGTTGACTTCGTCATGCCGTCACGAATAAACCAGAGGTTGAAGTTAATCGACATCGTATCCTCGGGATAATACTGGTCACCGTGTTCCGCAAATAAATTTCCGTCCACGAAATAACTAACCTTCTTGTTCATCACCTGCGTGATGAGCGTGTGCCAGCCGGCCTGGCTGCCGTTTGTCGTTTTGAAGACGTTGTCTTTCTTCCAATTCGGTTCCGGACTAAACGTTTCCCACGTGGTGGCGTAGAGCGTTGGTCCATCGATGCCCCAGCCGCCATTCGGCAAGTATTCATAATCCAACTCGCTGTAATCAGGATCCATCGGCGCTTTGAGTGGAGCGATCGTGTAGAAGCTCTCGACGATCTGATCGCCGCCTGGTCCTGAAACAGGAGCATCAGTGAAGCGAACGCGAGCTGCGTAAGTGCCTTCGAAGAATTTGGGTTGCTGGCAGATTTGGGTTTGCGTCGTCGTTGCGCCGGTTCCTTCAGTTGAGGAAGTCATTCGCACGAACTGAATGGAAGATTCCTTGTGCAGTGAAACGCCGTTTTCTGACCACGTTGCTCCCGGAACTCCCGGCCAGCCTGCTTCAGTTCGGATGATCCAGCCGTTCTTCTTTAGCTGTTCCTTGTTTGTGTAGCTAAAATCCTCAAATAGCACTGCGGCCGGAGCGGTGGCTTTTGATGTGATGATGGCTGTACTGATGATCAATACGACGGCGCACGCAAACAAGGTCTTCATCGATGGTCCTCCAAGGCGTTTGATGATATTGGATAAAACGAGATGACACAAAGCAACACAACACCAAGGCAAACAGCATTTCTCTTCGATCTGGATGGAACACTCGTCGACAGCGTGTATCAACACGTTCTGGCGTGGCGTGAAGCGCTCGAATCAAGCGGTATGCAACTCGCCGTTTGGCGGATTCACCGGCAGATCGGAATGAGTGGCGGTCTGTTCGTCAATGCTCTATTGCGTGAAACCGGGCACACGGTTTCGAAGGAAGAAGCGGAGCGACTACAGCAGGCGCATGGCGATGCCTTCACGCGTTATGCGTCGCAGGTACGGCCGTTGCCGGGCGCTGCGGAGTTGTTGTCGTATCTGACGGAGAAGAAGGTCCCGTGGGCCATTGCGACGAGTGGTCATCTCAGGAGTGCGAGTCTGTCGCTTGGTCTTTTGGGGATCAAGGAAGACGTTCCGATAATCACGCGCGATCTCGTAACACATGCGAAACCCGATCCGGATCTGTTTCTCGCGGCGGCGGAAAAGCTCGGCGTTGATTGCAGTGATTCCGTTGTGATCGGCGACAGCATCTGGGACATGCTCGCAGCCCGTCGCGCTCGTGCACTCGGAGTTGGATTGCTATCGGGTGGTTACGGCCGCGAGGAGCTTGAACGCGCCGGGGCGTACAGGGTCTATAACGATCCCGCCGATCTGTTGTATCACCTGGATGAAGTCGGCGTGCGCCGCGCCGAGTGAGCTTTAGACAGGATGAACAGGATGCTTTCAGGATTTATTGTACATCCTGAATAATCCTGCTCATCCTGTCTAACTTACCTCGACACCTTGCCATCTTAGGCATCCTCACGCTACTATGCCTAAAAGGTTTAGGTGTAAGGCGGCATGACCAATCCCAAAGCTGATCTTTTGCAGGGCACGCTCGACATGCTTATTCTCAAGGCCCTCTCGCTCGGTCCATTACACGGCTACGGCATCATCAACCGCATCCGAAGAATGTCTGACGAAATGCTCCACGTCGAACAGGGCGCACTCTATCCCGCGCTCTACCGCATCGAGCTGAAAGGCTGGGTCAGCGGCAAGTGGGGCGAGAACGAGACCGGCCGCAAAGCAAAGTTTTACAAACTCACCCGCGCGGGACAAAAACAACTACGCCTCGAAGAAGAGAGCTGGGACCGCCTCGTGTTAGTCGTCGCCAAGATGCGCGAAGCCACCTGAGGAAATATCGCAATGAGTTGGCTCAACATCTTACTCGCACGACTGCGCGCGCTGCTCTGGCGCGACAAGGTTATCCACGACATCGACGCAGAACTGCGTGCGCACCTCGAGCTGGAAGCCGAAGCCAATCGCGAGATGGGAATGACGCCGGATGAAGCACGCCTGTCGGCCGCAAAGAGTTTTGGAAACGTCGCGAGCATCAGAGACCTTGCTTACGAAGTTAAAGGGGGAGGATTCATGGAAACCGTCTGGCAGGATCTGCGTTACAGCGCTCGCATGCTCTTCAAGCATCCAGGCTTTACGGCTATCGCAGTGCTGACACTCAGTTTGGGTATAGGCGCGAACACCGCGATCTTCAGCATTGTCAATGCTGTGTTGCTGCGACCATTTCCATTCCAGGCGCCCGAACAACTCGTCATCGTGGGTGAAGGTGCTCCCGGCGGCTCGGTGTCGTATCCAAACTTCGTCGATTGGCGCGACGATCGAAACGTTTTTGAATCGGCCTCCGCAGTGCGTTCGAACGAGAGTTACAACTTCAGCGGCGCAGGTGAACCGGAACGCTTGCAGGGCCGGCTTGTTTCCGCCGGCTTTCTTACCCTCCTTGGCGTCAAGCCCTTTCTCGGTCGCGACTTTCTTCCTGAAGACGATCGACCGGGCGCCACTCCAACAGTGATGTTGAGTTACGGATTCTGGAGTCGCACCTTTGGCAACGATCAGAACATCATCGGGAAAACAATCACACTCAACAACCAGAGCTACAGGGTCACTGCTGTCACGCCGCAGGATTTCCAATTTGGTCTGCCTGCCGACGTCACGATTCCAGTTGGCCTTTCGGCAGAACGGTTCAAAGTGCGGGGCGGCGATCCGGGCATCAGCGTGGTTGCCCGTTTGAAACCGAACGTCTCGCAACAGCAAACAGAATCAGAACTCAATGTGGTCTACAAGCGCCTGGAACAGCAGTATCCGGACACGAACACTGGCCGTCGGGGAGTTCTAATGCCGCTGCACGAAAGCTTTGTCGGTAGCGTGCGACAGCCGCTGTTGATTCTGCTGGGTGCGGTTGGGCTTGTGTTGCTGATCGCGTGCGCAAATGTCGCAAATCTTCTGCTCGTTCGTGCTTCAACGCGCAAAAGAGAAATGTCAGTGCGGGTGGCGCTCGGCGCGAATCGTTGGCGCATCATTCGCCAGTTACTCACTGAAAGCTTCCTGCTTTCGTTGGTTGGCGCCGGGTTGGGAATACTTCTCGCACATTGGGGCACAAGCTTTATTGCAAGCCAACTGCCTGACGGTATTCCGCGACTCGCTGAAGCAAATGTCGATATCCGGGTGTTGCTGTTCACACTCGGAGTGTCGATTATCACCGGTTTGTTATTCGGTCTCGCTCCAGCAGTACAAGCTTCGCGCATCAATCTTGTCGATGCATTGAAAGAAGGAGACCGCGGTTCAGCCGGTCGGCAGCACTTGCGTAATGTGCTGGTTGTTTGTGAAGTGGCACTGACGCTCACGCTGCTCGTTGGTGCTGGTCTATTGATTCAGAGTTTCCGCAGAGTGCTACAAGTCGATCCGGGTTTTGAAGCGCAGAATCTGCTGACGATGCAGGTCTCAGTCAACAATCCTGACGGCAATCAGGTCGTCTCTTTCTTCAAACGGTTGCAGGAGAATGTGCGGAGTTTGCCGGGTGTTAAGTCGGTCGCGATCTCGAATGGGCTTCCGCTTGGTAGTGCGAATCATCCCGTGTTTTTTATCCAGGGCCGGCCGTTACCGGAACCGGGTAAGGCGCCAGGCGCGACTCGTTACACTGTCAGCCCCGGTTACTTTCAGACAATGGGAGTTGAGTTGATCAAGGGTCGCGTCTTCACTGAACAGGATACGGCGTCAACTCCGCTCGTCATCGTGATCGACGAAGCGCTCGCACAACAGTTTCAGAATGATGATCCGATTGGACAGCATCTTTCTCAAACTCCCTCCGGACCGTTTTATGAGATTGTCGGCGTAGTGCGTCACGTCGAACAGTACAGCCTCGAAGGTCAGGCAACGCGGACGCCGCAACTTTATCTCGACTTCAATCAGATTCCCGCTGACCGCTGGCCCGGTTCTGTGCGACGGATAAATTTGCTGACGCGAACGGATGTCGAGCCAGCCAGTCTTGCGGGTGCGGTGCGGGGACAGATTGCAGCGTTGAATAAAGATCAGGCGGTGTTCAACGTGCGGACGATGGAACAGATCGTGTCGCAGTCAGTTGCGCCGCGACGTTTCTCGATGCTGTTGCTCGCAGTGTTCGCGATTGTCGCACTCGCGCTGGCAGTGATTGGGATTTATGGGATGCTCTCTTACGCCGTCGCACAGCGCACGCGTGAAATCGGATTACGAATGACGCTCGGCGCGCAATGCACAGACGTGATGCGACTGGTGATCGGACACGGGATGAAGCTCGCGATTGCGGGAGTTGCGCTGGGCCTGATTGCGTCGTTTGCGTTGACTCGAACGATGAAGAATCTGCTGTTTGGGGTGAGTGCGACCGATCCGATTACGTTTGGGTTGATTACGTTGCTGTTGGCGGTGGTGGCGTTCCTCGCCTGTTGGGTTCCTGCACGAAGGGCTACGAAAGTCGACCCGATCGAGGCGTTGAGGTACGAGTAAACGCGGATTGGGCGGATTATTTGAACGGATTTCGTTCGGGTGGTTCTTCGTGATCGATTGTGTGCAGAAGGCCGCGCACGACGAGGTTCAGCATCGGAATGCGGTGACGAATCCACACGCGCATTGGCTCTGGACGAGCTCCGAGACGCGCTTTTGTCTTCGACTGTGCAGCCGGCGTTTGCTACTTCCTTGTCGATCTGTTTCGATTGCTTGCGATATTTCGAATTGAGACTCGCGAGATAGTCGGGTGAGCAATCTTACTTTAATCCGTGATATCTGTGGCAAAGAAACTTTCAGATTGGCGTCCGCCAGAACACTGGAGTCGCATCACGACGATCGACATGCACACCGGTGGCGAGCCGCTGCGTGTCATCATCGATGGGCTGCCGCCGACCGAAGGCCGGAATGTACTTGAGAAGCGTCGTTACTTTCGCGAGCACTACGATCATCTGCGCACCGGGCTCATGTGGGAGCCGCGCGGACATGCGGACATGTACGGCGCTGTTATGACGTCGTCTGAAGATGCCGATTTCGATGTTTTCTTTCTGCACAACGAGGGATACAGCACGATGTGCGGACACGCGATCATCGCGCTCACGAAGCTCGTCGTTGACACCGGGTTGGTGAGTAAGAACGAAGTGGTTTTCAACGTTCCGGCGGGCAGGATTCTCGCTCGTGCGACTGTAGACGGGCAAGCCGCGTTTCACAACGTTCCGTCTTTTCTTTACCTTCGCGAACGGCAGGTTGAGGTGCCGGAAATCGGCGTTGTTGAGTTTGATATTGCTTATGGCGGAGCCTTCTACGCGTTTGTGAATGCGGAAGCAGTAGGCTTAACACTCGAACCGGAACATTTCAATCGCATCATCGACTACGGCCGCCGGATCAAAGACGCCGTGATAGCTCAGTTCGATATCACGCATCCATTCGAACCGGATCTGAATTTTCTCTACGGCACAATCTTCACCGGACCACCACGCGATCCGTCGCATCATAGTCGTAACGTCTGTATTTTCGCTGACGGTGAACTTGATCGGTCGGCAACCGGAAGCGGCGTAAGCGCGCGTGCAGCGTTGCACTTCGCAAAAGGCGAACTGGATTTGAATGATCCGATCGTAATCGAGAGTATTATCGGCAGCACGATGTCGGTGAGAGTTGTGGACACAACCAACTTCGGCCCTCACGATGCCGTCATCCCCGAAGTCAGCGGCACCGCCTCCATCATCGGCCGCAACGAGTTCTACTTCGACCCCGACGATCCGCTTCGAACAGGATTCATCTTCAGATAGACATAGACCTTACTTGGATAGAGTCAGTACCACCTCGCGGTAGCGGGTGGGTACGCCGTAGGCACCAGTCCAAAGAGGCTGTGCATGCACCCACCCGCTACCGCGGTGGTACTGACTCTATCCAAGCACATTTCGTGACTCGGGTAAGCACTTTGAAGGATCGAACCCTGCTAGAATGCATGTATGCAGTGTCCACGGTGCAAGAGTGAGCGGATTCAGCGTGACTATGACAATTCGGTATTTTTCATACGAATGTTCGGGTTGCATAAGCTTCTATGCAATAACTGTGGTCTCGTGTTCAAGGGCTTCGACCCGCTCGCAAAACATCAGCGCGAGCCGTCGGAAAAAGCCAAACAGGTGCGCAATCGCCGGCGCGGCCCACGCTTTTACGCCCACCTGCCAAGTGCGATTTCATTGATTGACGGACAGCCCCAGGCCGGTAAGGTTTCCTACTCGCAACCATCTCGCGGTCACTGCGAAACGATCAGCAAGTTTGGTATGGGTCTCTCGCTCGTCGGCACGCGCTTCTCCGAAGCGGACTTGTCTCGCAAAGGGGGAATGCTGTTCGTGCGCGTAGACTTGCCCGAGGGAACAATCGAAGCCGTAGTGAAGATCGTCACGTCGGAGCGCGCCGGTGACGCTAGCAAAAAACGGTGGCTGATCGGCGCAAATATTCACCAGATGTCGGATGACAATCGAGAACGCCTGAACGCCTACCTTGAAAAACGCCGCCGAGGCGAGCCACTCATCGTTTCCGATTGAGGCCACAAAAAGGCACAATACCTGATATGTCACTCATTCTGAGAATCCGGCTCGCCGCCGTGCTGGCTCTGGCCTTTTCATGTTTCCAGTGCGCCAACGGCGATTTGCCGAAAAAGCCCGAGACGCCGCCAAATGCACCGGCTGCCAGATACGGTTATCAAATCGTCAATATCTGGCCGCACGACAGCAACGCTTTCACGCAAGGACTAATCCTAAGTGACGGAAAACTGCTGGAGAGCACGGGCCAGGAAGGCTTCTCGAGTCTGCGACGCGTTGACCTCGAAACCGGAAAAGTCCTGAAAAAAGTCGATGTGCCCAGGCCTTATTTTGCTGAAGGCATCGCGCTGCTGAACGGGAAGATTTATCAACTCACGTGGCAGCACCACGTTGGTTTTATCTACGACGCGGAGAGCTTCGAACGTGTGGGACAGTTTAACTACACGGAGGAGGGTTGGGGGCTGGCGACGGACGGGAAGTCGTTGATCCTGAGCGATGGTTCGAACCAGCTCAGATTCCTCGACCCCTCGGATTTTCACGTCACCAGAACGATTACTGTTCGTGACGGTCAAGCACCGGTGAGGGAATTGAACGAGCTTGAGTTTGTGCAGGGCGAGATTTATGCAAACGTCTGGCACGATAACCGGATTGCGACGATCGATCCACAGAGCGGGCGCGTGACCGCGTGGATCGATTTGAGCGGGTTGATGCCGGAGAACGAGCTGCCGGATCCGGAAGCGGTGTTGAACGGCATTGCTTACGATCAGGCCAACAATAGGCTCTACGTGACGGGCAAACTCTGGCCGCGACTGTTTGAGATCAGAATTAAGAAGTAACGCGGACAAAACGGATAAAAAGAACGATTTGAATTTCTTAACTTATTTTCGGGCATTTTCTTACGCCATGATTGCGGTGGCGATGCTGGCTCTTGTCCTTGCGGGAGGGCTCAGCACGGGTCTGGCTCTGGTCTTCGTGGTGGTGATGATTGGGAGCTGGCTGCTCGAGAATACGAAGTGGCAGTTACCAGAACGGTATGGTTTGGGAATCGTGTTGCTCTCGATCCCGCTGTTCTATTTCGACTGGCAGTATCAGAAACAGATTGGCGAGCCCAACGAACGTCTCGGCGTCACGGCGCTCGCGCACCTGATCGTTTTCCTCTCCGCGGTCAAACTGCTCCAGGTCAAGAAAGATCGCGATTGGGTTTTTCTTTACCTGATCTCGTTCTTCGAAGTGCTATTGGCGGCGGGCCTGAGTTTTAGCCCGGTTTTTCTCGGGACGCTCACGCTTTATCTGTTGTGTGGTTTGTCTGCTGTTACTGCGTTTGAGATTCAGAAAGCACGACGTTCACTCGCTTTCACCGAAACGCGTCTGCTCGTTCCGCCGGATTCGCGCGTCTTCAAGAAATCCGGGCGCCGCTCGTGGCGAACTACGGAAGCCGCACGACTTCCGTTTGTCGCCGTGGCGCTGCTGTTTTTGATCTTTGTGACTGCACTGCCGTTGTTCCTCGCCGCGCCACGATCGGGAGCGGCAGCACTCACGCGAAGTGGCGGCATGACTTCAAGTCTCACGGGCTTTTCCGAAAGCGTAACCCTCGGACAAATCGGCACACTCAAGAAGAACGAAGGTGTGCTGATGCGCGTGCGTGTTGATGACGCGCAGGGCCCGCGGGACTTGCGCTGGCGTGGCGTCGCACTCGACGAATTCACAGGTCGAGTCTGGAAGAAATCAGCCCCCGCGCGACAGCTGGATGCGATAACCGAACGCGGCGGACTCTTTCAGTTTGGAACGACTGAATCCATTAATCGTCTCACCACGCAAACATTCTTTCTCGAGCCGCTGGATTCGACCGTGTTGTTTGCTGCACCGCGAGTAGTTGCGGTTCAGGGAGATCTGCCGTTTGTTCGCGTTGACGGAGAAGGGTCGGTGCAATCGCGCCGTCACGATTTCGAGCGACTCATGTACAAGGCACTCTCGGATACGAACGAGCCGCGTCTTGATCTGTTGCGTAATGATCTCCGTCCGCTGCCCGTGTCTCATTATCGTTACCTGCAACTGCCCGACAATCTTGATCCACGAATCAGTTCGCTCGCCGCCCGCATCGTCATTGAGGCGAACGCGAGTAATCGTTACGACGCCGCAAAAGCGATCGAGTCGTATCTTCAGAATGAATTCGGTTATTCGATGGAAATGAAAGCGGGTGGGCCCGATCCGCTTGCCGATTTTCTCTTCAACGTAAAGGCGGGACATTGTGAGTATTTCGCGACGGCGATGACGATCATGTTGCGAACGAGAGGTGTGGCGGCGCGACTCGTCAATGGGTTTACAGCCGGTGAGTACAACGAAGCGGCTGGCGCGTACACAGTTCGGAACAGCAACGCTCACTCGTGGGTCGAGGTTTACTTTCCGGAGACACGCTCGTGGGTGACGTTTGATCCGACGCCGTCAGCTGGTCGACTCGAGCCGGTACGCACGGGACTCGCAGCGCAACTGGAAAAATATGGTGAAGCGCTCGAGCTGATCTGGTTTCAGTACGTGGTGGGTTACGACAAGCAGGAGCAGCGTTCGCTCGCCGCGTCGTTGCACAATCAGGTGTTTGACTATGGTCGCACGGTTACAAACCTGCTCGTCGCTGCTCAGGATTTTCTTTCGCGAAATATCGTGCCGGTTACAGTGGGCGTGATTGCCTTCGCGTTCGTGATACTGTTCGCGTTCTTCGGAAAAGGATTGTTACGTTGGACGCGTGGTGGGCTCGTGTCACCTTCGGGCGACGGTAGAGCTACTTCAAGCGTTCAATTCTATGAGCGCCTGATCTCGGCGATGGAACAGCGTGGTGTCGCGCGCGATAAGCATCTCACGCCACTCGAGTTTGCGGATACAGTTAAATCAAACGAAGTAACCTTGATCACGCGAGCCTACAATCGCGTGCGGTTTGGGAGAGAGCAACTTTCAGCTTCCGAGACGAAAGAGGTCGAGCGCGCTCTTTTTGCATTGGAGAAAGTTGCCACGGATAAACACGGATGAAGAAAGTTGGATTTATCAGTCTTGGTTGTCCAAAAAACCTCGTCGATAGCGAGGTGATGATGGGCCAGCTCAAGCAAAGCGGGTATCAGATCACAGCGGACGCTGCCGATGCGGAGACCATTGTCGTCAATACGTGTGGTTTTATTGATTCCGCAAAGAAGGAATCGATCGACACCATCCTCGAAGCTGCCCAATTGAAAACAAACGGGCAGGCAAAGCGATTAATCGTCGCCGGCTGCCTGGTGGAGCGTTATCGTGATGAGTTGAAAGCCGAGATCCCGGAGGTCGACGCATTCATCGGTACCAGCCAGATCAACGACATCCTGACCGTTGCTGACCCGAAGACGAACACGCGCACCTTGCCGGTCGTGCAGCTCGGCAATCAGAGCGCGACATATCTCTACGACGATTCAACGCCACGCGTGCTCGCGACACCGTCGCACTACGCGTTTGTAAAGATCGCCGAAGGCTGCGATCGTCCGTGCGCTTTCTGCTTTATTCCGCAGATGCGTGGACACTTCCGCAGCCGTCGCTTCGGCTCGATCATCGCGGAGGCGCATCAGCTCGCCGAAGAGGGAGTCAAAGAAATCATCCTTGTGGCGCAGGATTCGTCTCGTTATGGCGAAGATCTCGGTAAGCAGGACGCACTCGCACGACTGCTGCGCGAACTCTCACATGTCGACGGCATTGAATGGGTGCGCGTGATGTACACGTATCCGACGCACATCAGCGACGCGTTTCTCGACGTACTTGCCGAAGAGCCGAAGGCCGTGAAGTATCTCGACATGCCTTTGCAGCACGCTTCGCAGAACGTTCTCAAACTGATGAAACGCGGCGGCAATCGCAAGAGTCTCGAGCGTCTGATCGAACGCGTGAGAAAGCGTGTGCCCGGCATAGGAGTGCGAACAACGTTCATCTCAGGATTTCCGGGTGAGACTGAAGACGATTACAAGGAACTGCTCGGGTTCATCAAGAGTGTGGAGTTCGATCGGGTCGGTGTTTTTACTTACTCAGACGAAGAAGGCACACCCGCTTTCGAGTTGTCTGACAAAGTTCCATCACGAACTGCTGCGCGCCGCCGGAACACTCTGATGAAAGAACAGGCGAAGATCTCGCGTCGCAAGAATAAGGAACGCGTTGGCGAAGTGGTCCAGGTGTTGTTCGAAGGTGAATCGAGGGAAAGCGAACTATTGTGGCAGGGAAGAATGGAAACGCAGGCTCCGGACATCGATGGGTGTGTGCTGATCAACGATGTTCCTGATGGCGTAGTGCCTGTGGCGGGAGAACTAGTTACGGTGGAGATTACGGAAGCCCATGAATATGATTTAGTCGGAAGGATTGTTGGCCACGGATAAAACGGATGAAGCCGACTGATTATCTGGCCTTAGCAATTTCGACTTTTGGTGTTGGTTATTTGCCGTTGATGCCCGGGACATGGGGGTCGCTGGTAGCAGTTGGAATTTTTCTCGAATTCACGCAACTCGTAAAAGGGAACGCGCTCGTAGCGTTGGTCCTTGTTTCGATTGTCGTGGTTACGTTTGTTGGCATTTGGGCTGCTTCCAGAACGGAAGCATTATCTGGCCGAAAAGATCCCGGCAAGATTGTGGTGGATGAAGTTGCCGGGCAATTGATCTCATTGTTTCCATTGACGCTATTCGTCCACTGGTCCATCGTCGCGGTAATCATTTCGTTTATTCTTTTCCGCTTTTTCGACATCGTTAAGCCATATCCTGCACGCAGACTCGAAGCACTCAAAGGTGGTTTCGGAGTGATGTGCGACGATCTGATAGCAGGAGTTTACGCGGCCGCGATCACGTGCGTAATAGTTGCCGTTTTTTAGGAGCGAGCTTATGGAGCGAAAAGAATCAATCGGTAAGGATGCGACGAGCAAAGAGACTCTCGAAGATCTGGAAAAGAACGAGAAGATCGGGAGCGACAAATCTGACGATGCAAACCTGCCCAGCCCTGATGGCGCGTTCGATGAGGCGGATGAGTTGAAGAACGCAGATCCCGTGTGATCAGTTATCCGGCGATTCTCGTTCGCTCGAGGCTCCGATCCAGCCGCGCCGTCTGAAGAAGAGCAGCATGCCGACGGCTACCACAAGCATAATTATCCAAACCGCATAATAACCATACCTCGAATGCAGTTCGGGCATGTTTTCGAAGTTCATGCCGTAAACGCCCGCAATAAACGTCAACGGCAACATGATTGCCGAGAAGATCGTCAAGACTTTCATGATCTCGTTCAGACGATTCGACACGACCGACAGATAAGCCTCCAGCGATCCGCTAATCAGATCGCGATAACTATCAGCCAGATCAACAACGCGTACGAGGTGGTCGTAGACGTCGCGATAGAACGGCCGCATATCTTGAGGTATCAAGCCAAACTCACCACGGCTCATACGGTGCAGAATGTCCATCTGTTTGCCTGAAATGCGACGCAGCCGCAACACGCTGCGCTTCAGGTCCATGATCTCCGAGAGAATCAGGTTATTTGGTCGTCGTAAGGTGAAGATATCGTCTTCGAGACGGTCGATGCGTTCGTCAAAGTCGTCCAGCACCGGCGAATAGTAATCAACCACCTGGTCCAGGATCTGGTGCAGGAGGTAAGCCGTTCCACGCTGGCAAGCCACCGGAGTAGTGCGTAGCTGTTGCTTTATATTGTTGATGCTGCGAAACATGTCGTGGTGATACGTGATGACGTAGTTGGGACCGAGAAATCCGTCGAGCTCGATCGTGTTGAAACGATCGGGGCTGGTGTCGGCAGTCACACCGTGCACGATGAAGTAAAGATAATCCTCAAACTCCTCGATCTTGGGATAATGTCGATTCTCTCGACAGTCTTCTACCGTTAGCGGGTGAAACTTGAAGACGTCGAGCAGCACTTGTTCATCTTCAGCAGTCGGCTGTTCCATGTCGACCCAGATAACTGACGAGAGATCCTGCAGCAACCCCGGCAGGTCTTTGGCCGTAAAACTCTCCTGAATCTTCGGAACCCCTCGTTTATAAACAAGAATCTGCATCGCTCACCTCGCCACAAAAAGTTTTCAGCCACAAAAAGGCACAAAAAGCATAAAAGAGATTAACTCTAGATCCTGTGTAAGTGATCCAACAACACCGTGCCTATCTTAAGTTCTTTTCTGTGCTTTTTGTGCCTTTTTGTGGCTAAAATTTTTTTGTGGCACAATCCGCGAAATGACAACAAAGATCTTCGTGGCGGATGATGTGAGCGAAAGTGGTCTTGGACCACTGCGCACAGCGGGTTTTGCGGTCGAGAAGCGTCCCGGACTCAAGCCGCCCGAACTACAAGAAGCGTTGCGCGGTTGCGAAGGACTTATCGTTCGCAGCGAAACTAAAGTCACTGCCGATATTTTGGATGCGGCTAACACTCTGCGCGTCATCGGGCGCGCCGGAGTCGGCGTCGACAACATCGACGTTTCCGCCGCCACCATTCGCGGCATGGTCGTGATGAATGCGCCCGATGGCAATACGATCACGACAGCCGAACACACGATCGCGATGCTGATCTCGCTCGCGCGCTCGATCCCGCAGGCGAACAGTAGTCTCAAGGCGGGACGTTGGGACCGCAAGAAGTTCATCGGCGTCGAACTGCAGGGCAAGACACTCGGCATCGTCGGTCTGGGCCGTATCGGGCGTGTCGTTGCTGCCCGCGCGCGCGCAATGGACATGCAGATCGTCGCCTACGATCCGTTCATCGCTCCCGAACAGGCACGTGACCTGGAGATTGAATTGGCGCCGCTCGACGATGTTTATGCTCGTGCAGACTTTCTCACGGTCCATACTCCGCTAACTCCGGAGACACGCGGTCTGGTCGGTCGTGAAGCAATCGCCAAGATGAAACAAGGTGCGCGGATCGTCAACTGTGCTCGTGGTGGTCTGGTCGATGAGGACGCGCTCTACGAGGCGCTCACGAGTGGTCAGATTGCCGCCGCAGCACTCGACGTTTTTACCGTCGAACCACCTCCGGCCGATCACAGACTGCTGCAACTGGAACAAGTGATCGTAACGCCTCATCTCGGTGCTTCGACGAAAGAAGCGCAGGAGGGCGTCGCGTTCACGGTGGCGGAGCAGATGCGTGATTACCTCTTGACGGGTGTCTTACGCGGCGCGGTGAATGTGCCGGCGATCGGAATCAAAGAGTTCAATCTGGTCCAACCTTATGTGAAGCTTGCGGAGAGCTTGGGTCGATTTCAGGCGCAGCTCGTCGACAAGGCGGTGAGCGAGGTCAGGATTGAGTATGCCGGCGAGATCGTCGACATCGATGCGGCGCCGGTGACGCGCGCGTTTCTTGCCGGACTGCTGCGCGACGTCAGTGCGCGAGTCAACGTCGTGAATGCGTTTTTGATCGCGGAAGAGCGCGGGATCAAAGTGACGACGACTTACATTCGCACGTCTGGCGAAGGTGCGCCCGCCATGCACACCGAAATCAGTGCCGGTTCGTCTACGCAGAGTCTCGCGGGAACGCTCTTTGGCTATGGCGGTCAGCAGCGTGAAGGGCGTATAACGGAGATCGACGGATTTCACCTGGAAGCGACCCCGCATGGTCACATGCTTGTGACGCGCAATCACGACGTACCCGGTGTGATTGGCGGTATCGGAACGATCCTCGGGCAGGGCGGCGTAAACATCAGTCGTTTTCATCTCGGGCGCCGCGAGCGTGGTGGTGAAGCGATGGCCGTGATTGAAGTCGACGCGCCGCTGAATAAAGACACATTGCAATCACTGCGTTCGCTCCAACAAGTCATATCGGCACAGCCGATAGAATTGTGACAGTATGTAACAGGGACAATCGAAATTAGGCCACTAATCGTATGGCTGCATCCCCCGAACCACGTCGATACGACACTCCTTTCATCGCGGCGGACTACTTGCCGAATCCCACTGAACCGTCGCGTCGACAACGTGTAGATTCGATCGACCTGCTGCGCGGCATCGTGATGGTGATCATGATGTTGGACCACACGCGCGACTTCGTTCACAACGCGGCGCTCGCTTTTGATCCGACTGATTTATCACGCACTAACGTGGCTTTGTTCATCACACGTTGGGTGACGCATTTCTGCGCGCCAGTGTTTGTGTTCCTCGCCGGTACGGGTGCTTACCTCCAATGGGCGCGGGGCAAGAGCAAGAAGGAGTTGTCGTGGTTTCTGGTGACGCGTGGGTTGTGGCTGATCGTGCTCGAAGTAACGGTCGTAAAATTTGGAGTGATATTCAATGCGGACTATCGCTTCGTCGGATTCCTACAGGTGATCTGGGTGATCGGCGTTTCGATGATCATTCTCGCCGGGCTGATCCACCTGCCAAAGAGTGTCATCGCTGTTTTCGGCTTGTTGATGATCGCGCTGCACAATCTTTTTGACGGGATTCGCGTGGTGGGTTTTCGTGGACCAACGCAAGCGATGCCCGGTCTTGGAACAAGGCTGTGGATACTGTTACACCAACCGTTTGATGGCTTTCCGATCCTCGGGTGGCCGAGTCCCGTGGTGTTTGTTATTTATCCGCTGATCCCCTGGATTGGCGTGATGGCTTTGGGGTACGTCTTTGGCGCGCTCTACCGCGGACACCCGCAACCACGCAAACGATTGCTGGTGATCATCGGCAGCTCGGCCATACTGCTGTTCGTAATCATTCGTGCCATCAATGTGTACGGCGATCCTTCCATGTGGTCGTCACAAAAGAACATTCTCTACACGGTGCTCTCGTTTGTGAATACGACCAAGTATCCCCCGTCGTTGCTCTTCCTGTTGATGACACTTGGACCAGCGATTCTGGCGCTTGCGTTCTTCGAATCAGAAGGGCCGCGGAGTTGGATCAGAAACTTCTTCGTGACGTTTGGCCGCGTGCCGCTGTTTTTCTATCTGCTGCAATGGTACACGGCCCATCTGATTTCTCTGCTGTTGCACTTCGCGTTCGGCAAACCGACCAGCTTCCTGTTTCAGGCGCCGCTGAACTTCGGACCACCGCCACAGGGTGTCGGTTTCAACCTCGGTGTGGTCTATCTCTCGTGGATCGCCGGCGTGTTGCTGCTTTATCCGTTGTGCAAATGGTTTGCGGGAGTCAAAGCGCGACGGAAAGACTGGTGGTTGTCGTATTTGTAACACCGATTACACGGATTGAATCCGGATTTAATCCGTGTTATCCGTGGCCAATTTTAACTCGCGAAACAGGCGCGCAAGCTCAGGCGCCTGATAATTCGCGTTCAATCCACTCGGATTCGGTAACACCCAGAGCACGGTTCGCCCGATCTGATCATCCTGACGGCCGACGTTTGCTTTCGGTTTATTGAACGCGGTGCGATAAGCTCCGACTCCAAGCACCGCTAACACTTTCGGACGGTATCGAAGCACCTTCGCGCGCAGTCGCTCACCACCCGCAACGATTTCTTCTTTCGTCAACTGATCCGCCGATGCAGTCGTACGCTGAACAACATTCGTGATTCCGTATCCACTCTTCAACAACTCACGCTCGTCAAAGGGCGACAAGAGCCGCTCCGTGAATCCGCCCGCATAGAGCGCGGGCCAGAAGCGATTTCCCGGGCGCGCGAAGTGATGACCCACGGCAGCAGTGTAGAGACCCGGGTTGATGCCACAGAAAAGAACGCGCAAGTCAGGCGCAATCACATCACGAACTGTCTTTTCAGTTGCGCCGAGGAGCTGCTCTTTTGTTGGTTTCCAGGGTTTCGGCACGAAGAGGAATCAGTAGACGTCGAAGTGGGTTTGACGCGAGGTACTCTGTTTCGAAACGCGATCGATAACTGTGACCTGCAACACATAACGTCCCGGAATCAACTCGGCCAACGGAAGCTCTGCGGCGTAGGGAAGTCGTCCCAGATCGATAACACCATCAGTGCTCACTTTCCGCAACGCCGTCGTGATCACGGGTTGATCGTCACGGATCACTTGCACTTGCACGACAATGTCAGGCTTCTGATCCGCCGGCGACGGTAGCGTGTTGTAAGTGAAGATCAAAAACCGCATTGTTGAATCACGACTGAAGCGATGGCTTGCACTCAGTGCGACCGGGTTCGAGCCTGAAGAATTCGACACATTAGTCATCGGCGCCTGCGTGCGTTCACCCAAAAGCAGGCTGCTCATCGCGAGTTTCTTATCAGTCAGATTGGGTATTTCAACCCACGCGTGCGCCGCTCCGATCCTGCCGCTCTTGTCGTCGCGTGCTGCGACCCGCACTTGATAGATGCCGGGTGGTAACTGTGCCGGATACGTGAACGTGATGTCGTTGTGATAAGTCTGAGCCTGCTCCAGACTCGGCGCCGTGGTGACGATGCGTTCCATGAAATTGGCTCTGGCGACGCCCTTTTCATCGAAGTAAACACCCGTCAAGTCGATAGCGGCCTGGATCTTTGCATCGGGCCGTTCATAAAAGACCAGAAACTCACCGGGTATCTGAATGGCAGTGGAGATCGTCGGCCCTTTAACTGGCAGATCGTAGTAGTCAGCACTGAGCAGAATCGGGAGCTCTCTAGTCGGGTATATGGCAGCAATCGATTCGCGAAGTAGTGTGGGAGTTGGTTTGTTTGGCGCTGGTTGCGTCGCTTTTGCGGTAGCCGGCGCGGGAGCGGGATCGAGATCGAAATAGCCCTTACGAACTCGCACTGTAAGATCGGGCCGCCCGATCAGCTTGACCTCGAGGTTTCTAAATCTTCCTTGTTTTTGGGATGCGGGATCAGGTTTCCAGGCCAGCAGATAGTAAGTGGAAGTTTCCTTTAACGCCGGCAGGAGTCCTTTTCGCAAATCGTTTGTGTTGAAGGTCGCTTTGCCGCCGGTATCCGCTGCGAGTGCGTTCAAACCATCCTGAGACGCACCGAGTTCCTGGTGATCAGAAAGGCTGAGTTGACCAAAAGGATCGAAAGGCCGGTCCGACGAGGCATCTTGAAGTGAGGCAACGAGACCGCGAGTATCCATTGAATAGATCACAACTCCGCTTTTTGCCGCCGCGTTTGTGATCTGGCGCATCTTGTCAATGTCATTACCGTGGCGGTTATCGACGAAGAAACCTCCCGAGAGAAAGAACACAATCTTCCGTCCGGGAAGACCCCGCGCTGATTTGATCAAATTCTCGAGGCTGCCGAGCGTGTTTTGATTTATGCGGGCTGATTGTGCCTGTATCTGCGATGCGCGACCGCGTACGAGAGCGGCAGCGGTATCCTGTCTCATCCCGATATTGACTCGCATTGTTTCGGCGACGAAGAAATCGAACACCTGACGATCGAGACGATCGATCAGGAGAGCCTGATAATCGCTCATGGGCGGGATATCGGCATCGCGGACTGAATAAGTTCGTGGGTTGAGCCGCTCCAAAGCCTTTCGCAGTATCATGCGATCCGTTGTCAGTTGTTGCAGGAATCCGATCTGGCCGGTGGCTGAAGCAATCGCAGCCTGATCGTTTTGGCCCATCTCTTTTTCGACGAACTGCGTGATGACTTTCTTCGCGGAATTCAGACCGGGAAGGTCCATGTGAAAGTCGTCAACGAAGAAAAAGACTATGCGCCCGCGATCCAGTGGAGCTGGACGTTTCAGATTAATAGTGTTGGATCCCCGAGCCGCCGCCAGCTGGCTCTCTTCGTCGCTGCCGGCGGTGATTTGTTCGAATGCCTGAATCGGACGCGGTTTGCCGTCGATGCGAAGCTCGAAATTGTCAGCAGTCAGGCCATTGACAAACTTTCCCTGCTTGTCAAAAACCATCACGTCGGTCTGGACGAGTTCTGTGTAAACTCGTACAACGTCGTCTTGAGGTTTGGGACTCGGAGACGGAGTGGATTGCACGCTCTGAGCCCGTGCCTCCGAACACGCGATCAGGAGAAACAGCGACAGTAGCCAGAGGTGTCGAGAACGCATAAGGATACCGGTTACAAATGCAGGGGTGACGTAGTGTAAATATGTATCAGATATGGTTCTGGTGGCAATAAAAAACCTTCATCTGTTAGGCTTAGCCACAAAAATGCACAAAATACCAATTAGATGGCGGTTAACGAGATAACGGTTAAGCTGGACGGCGTCAGCAAGAGTTTTGGGGAGTTCACGGCAGTTCGGGAGCTCAGCCTCGCGGTGCGTGCGGGACGCGTGTTCGGATTGCTTGGACCAAACGGCGCCGGAAAGACGACGACGATCCGAATGATCGTCAATATAACCGCGCCCGATTCGGGAAGCATCTCGCTCTTCGGCCAAAAGATCGACGCGAAGCTACAGGATCGCATCGGTTATCTCCCGGAAGAACGTGGACTCTACCGGCGCATGCGCGTCGCGGACCAGTTGCGATTTTTTGCCGAACTGAAAAACATTCGCGGCAAACTGATCGAGTCGAAGGTCGACGAGTGGCTCGCGCGCGTAAAACTCTCGGAGTGGAAGAACAAGCGTTCCATGGACCTCTCAAAAGGAATGCAGCAGAAAATTCAATTCATCACTTCCGTCATTCACGATCCTGACCTGCTCATCCTCGACGAACCATTCTCCGGTCTCGATCCAATCAACGTCGAGTTGTTGAAAGAGGTCGTACTCGATCTCAAGCGCGCTGGAAAAACAATCATCTTTTCTACACACCAGATGGAAGTTGCGGAGAAGATCTGCGACGACATCTGCCTTCTCAATCGCTCGCAAAAAATATTCGAGGGAAGTTTACGAGAGATCAAGAGCAGCTTCGGACGCAATTCTGTCGCGGTGCGCTGTGAAGGTGGCGACGGCGTCTTGGACGATCCTGCGCTGGTGAGCGAAGTGGTCCGTCACGCCGACGAAGCTCAGGCATTGCTCGCAGCCGGAGCAGACGCCCAGACGCTGCTGAAACGTCTGATCGACTCTGGCGCAGTGATCGGAAAGTTCGAGATGGTTGAGCCAAGCCTGAACGAGATTTTCATCACGAAGGTGACCGAAGCCGCATGACAAAGTTTCTGGCAGTCGTCAAACGCGAATATATCCAGCGTGTGCGCGCCAAGATGTTTATCGTCTCGACCATCCTGTTGCCGGCCGTCATGTCACTCTTCGGTATCGTGCCCGCGATCATTTTCAGTATCGAAACGCCTCCGTTGCGAGTAGCGGTTGTGGACCAGACCGGCAAGATGTACCAACAACTGCGACGGTCGCTTTACAGTGATTCTTCCGATCAGGACAATTCATCCGACACTGGTGGCGTGCCTCGCGGTGTTCCGCGGCGAGGGTTTAGTGCCTTCGCGTTGGAGGAAGTGAACACGACGGATCAATCGCTGGATCAGATTCGTGCTGATTTGGACCAGCGTTTGAGTGCGCGGACACTCGACGGGTATGTCATCCTGCCGCCGGACTTTCTAGTCACCGGAAAGGCCGAATTCTTCAACCGCAATCCCGGCGACATTGTTTCGACCAGAACCCTGCAGGGCGCGTTGAACCGCGCGACTCGTGAACAGCGGCTCGTCGAAGCGAGAGTCGACGATAAAACGAGACAGGCTCTTTCCAAGCAGGTACAACTCGAAGGCATGAGAGTCAGTGCCGAGGGTCGTGAACGCGATACCGGTGGAAGCTTCGCGCTCGTGTTCGGCATCGGCTTCGTGATGTACCTGGCAATCCTGATGTATGGCCAGATCATTCTCGGTGCGGTGATCGAGGAGAAGGAAACTCGCATTGCCGAAATCCTGTTTTCGTCAGTCAAACCGTTTACACTCATGATGGGTAAACTCGTGGGTGTGTCCTTCGTAGCGCTAACGCAACTGGCGATCTGGGGCCTCGCGTTCAGCGTGTTTGCTGTATATGGTATCGGCGTGCTCGCATCGCGAGGTATCAGCGCGCGCATCCCGGGGGTTCCGCTTTCACACTACATTTACTTTGCGCTTTTCTTCCTACTCGGGTATTTCATGTACGCGACGATCTATGCGCTCGTCGGATCGATGGTGACGACTGCACAGGAGGGCGGCCAACTGGCAATGCCGATCATTCTGATTCTCGTCATTAGTTTCTATTTGTTCCTGCCGGTGAGTCGCAGTCCTGATTCCCCGTTCTCGTTCTGGGTTTCTATAATTCCATTTTCTGCGCCGGTTGCAATGCTGGTGCGGATCGTGACGCAGACACCGCCGTTCTGGCAGATCGCGCTCTCACTCGTGATTGGGTTTGGCACCGTGCTGCTGATCATGTGGGCGGCATCGCGTATTTATCGAGTGGGCATGTTGATGTATGGTAAGCGCGCTTCTATTCCGGAAGCGATTCGTTGGGCCAGACAGGCATGATCGAAGTCGAGAAAAAGTTCAGGTTGACGAAGCGGCAGCGTGATGCTGTGTTGAAGCGTTTGCCCGAAGTCGGTGCGAGCCTCGAAGGAGAAGAGTTCGAAGAGAACACGCTTTACACCGGCGAAGCATTGAGTGACGGTTCGTGTGTGTTGCGGCTGCGTCGTGTTGGCAGTAAAGCCACGTTGACTTACAAGAAACGCCTGCCATCGTCATCTCCGATTAAACAACAACGCGAAGAGGAAACGGGCGTCGCCGATCCGGCAGCCATGGAAGCGATTCTCGAAGCGCTCGGTTTTTCACCCGCGCTCGTTTACGAAAAGCGACGGCAGACGTGGCGGCTCGGGAACACAGAGATCGTGATCGATGTGTTGCCGTTTGGATTGTTTATGGAGATTGAGGGACGAGTCAGTGATATTAAAGCTGTAGAGCGAAAGCTCGGCGTAAAAGGGCTCCGCACGGAGCACGCCACCTATCCACAACTCACCGCGAAGCATGGGAAAGTCTACGACGGTTTAGTCGAAGCACGTTTTTAGCCGCGGATGAACGCGGCTAAAAAATACCTGCCGTTATAGAACCCTCGAACAATGAACCCCTTTTCCAATGCGCGTGTGAACGCGTCTCTCGTAGCCATGCGCCAGAGTTTGTGATGCTCGGTGAGTTCGCGGGGAATCTCGATCACGACCTCTGATGAGGTGATCGGATCCGTGTTAACAATTGGCTCTATGTGTTCACCGACGCGGACGAGGTGCGGCAACGTCTCAATACCAGCAGGCTCGGGCTTTACACTTTCATCATCCAGTAACCACGTCACCCACAGCCGATCCGTCCCGTAGCGGTGCAGAAAGCTCGAAGTCACTCCGTAATAATCGACGTAATAACGATCGGCAATCACCCCAAGCTTATTGAAGTTGAAATGCGCATTTCGCGACTGCAACGGATCGAAGGTCCACGTAATGCGCTTCACCCCCAGCGCGATTGCCGCATCACGTTGCGCACGCTTCAGCAAGTAGCCGAGATTGTTCGAACGGTAGGCTGGACTGATCCCAAGCATGTCTGAATGAATGATCGTTTCACCATTCAGAATTCCCGGAAACCCGAACACAAAACCAACCATGCGGCCTTCCGCAAACGCTCCGATCAACGTCGCCCCGACGTCCTTTTGCGGTTTTAGTGCGAGAGCGGGATAGATCTCGAGATCCTCAACGCCCCAGATCTCGCGCTGTAGTTGTTCGACCTCGTGCATTTCATCGAGGCTGTCAATATCACGGATTTCCACTGTGGTCATCAGGTCAAAAGGCCGGCAATCAAGTCCTTGAGCCAATTTGCGTCGATTGGTTTGGTGACGTACGCGTCAAAGCCGGAAGCTTTGGCATCGTTGCGGAAGTCGTCCTCCTGATGTGCGGTGACGGCGATGATCGGTACGTTTTTCAGGTGTTCGTTCTGGCGGATTAACTTCGTCGCGGTGAAACCGTCCATCAGCGGGAGGGTGAGGTCCATCAGAATCACATCCGGATTCTCGCGAATGGCAGTATCAACGGCCACCTTGCCATTCTCAGCTTCGAACACGATAAAGCCCTGATCTTCGAGCTCGAGCCGCATAAAAAGACGCGTGTCGTCAAAATCTTCCACTAAAAGTACCTTGAGATCCTTTGAGTCACGCACTCCCATTGTTCGGCGACTCTATGTCTCCGCTAAACTCGCTGTCAAGGCGGAGATGGGCGAAACAAATTCCAGACATCTGTCGTTAAAGAGCCCGAGTATTCATTTTTACCCCATTTAGAGGCCGGAAATATGAAACGCATATTGATTCTTGTGCTTTTGGTGGCGATTGCTGCAGTGGCAGGCGCGGTCCGTTCGTCGGTCGGTTCTGTTTCCGAGCTTCGCGAGCTGGTTTCGCACCAGAATACTGGCGACGTGCGCCAGGAAATACGCGAAACTTACCAGCTCTCGCCGGGCGCGCGGGTTGAGCTCGCCGGATTGAATGGCAGCGTGAAGATTGAGACTTCGGACAGCAAGACCGCTGAGGTTTATATCGAACGAACCGCTTCGTCGCAGGAAGCCATGGATCGTCGCAAGGTTACTGTCGAGGCTGATGCGAACAGTTTGACTATCCGCGGTGAGAAAAACGATAACGGGTTCTTTTCACGGTTCTTCGGTTCGTCGGCAGGAGAACGCACCACTTTGAAGCTGCCGCGACAGGTAAAACTCTCCGCCAAGGGCGTGAATGGGGCGTTTGTGACGACTGACATCGACGGCGCGGTGGAAGTGACTGGCATTAACGGCCGTGTGCAGATTGCGAGCGCCGCAGGCCGAGCGACGTTCAAAGGGATCAACGGAAATATGACTGTCGGTTTGAAGAAGCTCGATCAGGATGGGGTCACGTTGAGCGGCATTAATGGAAATATCGAGTTGCAGCTCGGGTCGGATGTTAACGCTGACTTTGATGCGCGTGGAATCAATGGGCGCGTTATGACCGATTTACCCAACGTCTCGATCGATAAGAACAGGGGCAGCAGCTACTCGGCACGCATCGGCAGCGGCGGCACCGGAATTACGGCCAAGGGAATTAACGGCAACATCCGCTTCACCCGCGGCGCGGACGCGGCACCCGCCGCAACAGCCGAAGCGGCCAGGAACTGAAGGTTTCTTGGACAGGATTACACGATTCACAAGATTTACAAGATGATATCCTGTAAATCATGTGAATCTTCGTAATCCTGTCTAAACTACTTTAGAAATCTAGCGGTTTGCGAGTTGTGAGCGTCGGCGCATTCCAGGCCTTCAGTTTTTCATTCCAACTCGGCAACGTCTCGCGCAAGAATTTATTCACCTCTTCAACACGCGTCCGATAGACGGGCTGAATCTCGCCGAAATACTGTCGCTGGCCTGGTGTTGGCCCAAAGTTCGTATCGAGCGAAAAGAACAGGTTGCCGATATCGTCTGCCACCTGACTCCTGCCCCCAAGCCCCAGCCCCTCGTTGCGCGACGAGAGTCGATCCTCCAACGTATCCAGCTCTTTTATGTAGCCTTCGAGAGCCTTCATCAAATCCTTGTCGGGCTCCTTCTGCAAACCCTTCATCGTTGTCTGTGTATGTTTGAGCTGCTCTTCGATGCTGTCGAGAAATCGCAAAGACAGATTGATGTTCGACTGCATATCGCGCAACTTGATCTGCATATCGAGCGCCTCTTGCAGCGCGGCGGTGGTGACACTAATCGTTGGATCGAGCTTAACCTCCACTGGCTGATCGTAAACCTTGTCATTAACCGTCAGCTTCACGGTGTAAGTTCCCGGCAACACCTGTGGACCACGTGATCCAAACCCAAACGCGAGCTGCTCTTCAGTCGGTGGACGGCGCACTTCCGGACCACCGAGTCTGAGATTCCACGCCATTCGATTCAAACCCTTCTCGCGTGACGGTCGCTCGATGTCCTGCACGAGCTTGCCGTCGCGGTCGAAGATCTGAAGCTTGAGCGTCGCCTTTTCGTCGAGCTTGTCTTTGAGGTAGTAAGTTATCAACGCGCCCGCCGGAGGATTTGGTCCAGCGAACTGCTTGTCCCCGGTTCCATAACGAGTGAAACGACTCGTGAATCGCAGCGCCGGCCTCACGGAAAACAAATACGCGTTGCTGTTCAGAATCTGCGGCGTCATCTGCTGAATTGGAGTTGCATCGTCGAAGATCCAGAGGCTGCGACCATGCGTGGCGAGAATCAGATCGTTCTCACGCGGATGGACCAGGATGTCGTGAACCGAGACGTTCGGAAGATTCTTCAGATTCAACGGCATCCAATCTTTTCCGCCGTTGTACGAAGCAAACAGACCTAGCTCAGTACCAGCGTACAGCAGGTTCCTGTTCTTCGGATCCTCGCGCACAACCTGCACGTACGCTTTCGCGGGCAGATTTCCGGAAATGCTCGTCCATGATTTCCCTGAATCTGTTGACTTAAAGATGTACGGCCGGAAGTCGTCGAACATGTGACGATCTAACGCCATATACACCGTACTCGCATCAGTTCGCGACGGCTCGACATGCGACACCGGAGAGTTTGCGGCGAGGCCTGAGACGTTCTTGACCACGTTGGACCAGTTCTTTCCGCCGTCAGTCGTGAGTTGCAGGTTGCCGTCGTCAGTGCCCACCCAGATCTGGCCTTTTTGAATCGGCGATTCGGCAATGGTGATGATGGTCGAGTGATACTCAGCAGTGGAGTTTTCAACCGCGATCGGGCCACCAGCGTCTTTTAGTTTCTCCTGATCGTTGGTGGTTAAGTCGGGACTAATCTGTTCCCAAGTCTTGCCGAAGTCGGGCGACTTGAACACGACATTTCCGGCGAGATACACGGTCGTTTTTTCGTGCGGTGAAAAGACAATCGGCGAGTTCCAGTTGAAACGATACTTCTGCCCCGCTGCAGGACCACCGCCACTCCCGCGCCCCCACGGATTAACCAGCTGTTGCTCGCGCGTCTTGAAATCGGTCCAGACGATATTTGCGCCCTGCGATTCCGAAAGATACTGATCTGGATTGTCTGGATTATTGATGACGTAGAAACCATCGCCAAAACTCACCATGCGCCAATCGTCATTCATGATCCCGGCCGGCTCGCGCGTGCGGCTGGGCCCGGTCCACGAACCGTTGTCCTGCAGCCCGCCCATGACGTTATAGAACGGCTGACTATTGTCGGCATGAACCTGATAGAACTGGCCCAAAGGAATGTTGTAGACCGCTTCCCACGTCTCACCACCGTCGTAAGTGACGGCGATGCCACCGTCCTGGCCGTGCCACATTCGTTTCGGGTTCTTCGGATCCAGCCAAAGCGCGTGATAGTCGATGTGTGTGCGTCCGGTGATCGAACGAAATGTCTTGCCGCCATCGACCGAGGTGTACAACGTCGAGGCGACCGCGAAGATGTGGTTCTCATTCGTCGGATCGACGCGCACGCGGGTGTAGTAGAAACCGCGCGAGACGATGTCTGTGTTCTTCGAAACGAGGCGGAAGTTCTCACCGCGATCGTCAGAGCGATAGAGTGTTCCGTCCTTGGATTCCACGATTACGTAAACAACATTCGGATTGCTGGGCGCCACGCGAACGCCGATGCGGCCCATCAGTTTCGGCAGACCGTTGGTGAGTTTGTTCCACGTGCGGCCGCCATCAATCGACTTGTAAACGCCGCCTTTCTCGCTGCCGCTGCGATGAGTCCACGGCTTGCGCTCAAAACTCCACATGCCGGCGTAGAGAATGTTTGGATTCGTCGAATCGATCTCGAGATCGGCAACGCCGTGTTGGTTGTCGATGAAGAGCGTCTTGGTCCATGTCTTACCACCGTCTGTAGTCATGAACACGCCACGTTCGTCATTGGGACCAAAAGCATGCCCGAGTGCGCCGATGTAGACGATGTCGGGATTCTGCGGATTGATGGCGATGGCGGAAATGTGTTCCGTGTCTTTGAGACCCATGTGCTGCCACGTCTTGCCGCCGTCAGTTGACTTGTAAACGCCATCGCCAAACGAAACGCTGTTTCGCACGTTTGATTCACCCGTTCCAACCCAGATCACTTCAGGGTTACTCGGCGCGAGTGCGATGTCGCCGATTGAGAATGTTCCCTGCCGTTCGAAGATCGGCTTCCAGGTAACGCCGCCGTTCGTCGTCTTCCACAAACCACCCGACGCGCTGGCGACATAGACCACATTCGGATCACCCGGTACGCCTTCGACGTCGGCGATGCGGCCTCCCATGATCGCTGGACCAATACTGCGGTACTCAAGTCGCGAGAACGCTTCTTCAAAAGGCGATTTTGGGGCACCGCCGTTTTGTGCCGTGGCCATAGACACGAGCAGAACGATGAGGAGCAGGGATAATGGAAGGCGCATATTTTCTCCTTAAGGCTAAGACTAATGGGACTAACGCGGATAATACTGATCTGTGGCATATTTACAAACATGACATTCATTCAAACCGAGCGTACGAAGCTCAAGCGATTACCAAAACGTGGATATTTCGACCGTGAGACTGTTTACGGAATTCTCGATGAGGGATTTATCTGCCACGTCGGCTTTGCGCCTGAAGGGCAGCCGTTTGTGATTCCGACTGGCTATGCGCGTGCGGATGACAAGCTTTACATTCACGGTTCGCAGGCGAGCCGCATGTTGCGAACCCTTTCAGGCGGCGTCGATGCGTGTGTGACGGTGACGATTATTGATGGATTGGTTTTGGCGCGCTCGGCGTTTCATCATTCGATGAATTATCGATCGGTAGTGATCTTTGGACGCGCGACGTTGGTTGAAGATAAGGAAGAGAAATATGCGGCGCTGTTGGCGCTCTCGGAGCACATCGTACGCGGACGCTGGGCTGATGTGCGTGAGCCGACGGAGCAGGAGTTGATACAAACGACAGTGCTGTCGCTGCCGTTGACGGAGGCGTCGGCAAAGATTCGGACAGGTCCGCCGCTTGATGATGAAGAAGATTATGCGATGAATGTCTGGGCGGGTGTGGTGCCGTTGAAGCTCGTCGCTCGCGAGCCGATCAACGATCCGAGATTGCCGGAGGAGATTGAAGTGCCGGAGTACGCGCGGAGTTATCGGCGCAGTTAGACATGATTACAGGATTTTCATGATGAACAAGATTTATCCTGTAAATCCTGTGAATCATGTAATCCTGTCCCATCTACCTCATCGCCGCAACGCCTCAATCAGCACACGTCCCGTTGAATTCGATGGCGCGGTGATTCGAAGCAAGGCGGATAATGTGGGTGCGATATCAGCTGGTGATGCAGGCTCGAGGTAGCGGCCCGGAGTTACCCCCGCGCCCATGATGAGCGTCGGCACGTGCGTGTCGTATGAATATGGTGAGCCGTGAGTTGCCGTGATTGTCTCGGCGATGTACTTGTAAGGCTCAGCCACCATCACGACGTCACCACTGCGCGCTGGATAAAATCCGTGAAGCGCGCGACGCTCGATCGGATCGGTTATCGACGTCGCGCCGCGCAACAGTTGCAAGCGCGAGAAGCAGCGTGCTATGCCCGGAACACTCAAGGCCGCCGCGACTACCACTTGCGAGAACTCCTCGATGTTCACACCATCACGTCTCAGGGCGTCGTAGTTGAAATAAATGTTGTTGTTGATGAACCACTCTCGCGTCGTGTTCGCTTCAGTTAATCGCAGCAGGTAATCAGCCGATGGATCCGGCGTCTTGCCTTGAGGGTTGTACCGGGCGCTGATCGCAGCCTGGATCTTCCCCATCACACTCGCGAATGGAATGCGGCCGCCCCCCAAACCAAGCGCCGCCGCGTGTTCGGGAATCGGCGAGACTCCGTGGTCGGCAGTTACTGCGATGAGTGTGTTTGCCAGTCCCACGCGCGCGTCAATGAAATCGAGCAACGTTGCGATATTGCGATCGGTGCGCAGCGTGACGTCCATCACTTCCTGGCTGTATGGACCAAAGCGATGACCCACGTAATCGTTTGCTGAAAAACTCACCGTTAGCACATCCGTATCGTCGTCCTGCCCGAGCTGTTCGTTGACGATGGCCTGCTCTGCAAACGAAACGAGTATCTCGTTTGTGTACGGTGAATAGTCGAGCGCCGTGTAGAAGTTTCGATCGGGAGATTTCGCGCCGCCGGTAATCGTATGCGGAAAAGAATTCGTGTCGCCCCAACCCTGGACGTTTTCCCAACTCGGATTATCCGCTCCCGCACGTTTGAGGTATTCACTCTCGGGCAGGACCCGTTCCCATTTCGTTCCGAAGTATTTGTCTGCGGGTTTGGCGGCGTTGAAGTTTGTGACCCACGCCGGCAACTGCGGGAAGTAGTAAGTCGACGAGACCATCGTGCCCGACGTCCAACTGAACCAGTAAGCAGCATTCGCATGACGACCCGCGGGCAGAATCGCTGAGCGATCCTTGACTGAAATGCCGATTACTTTTGCTCGATCGTTTGTCGCGAGTCGTAACTCATCGCCGACGGTTGAAGCCATCAATCGCCGCGGACTCGACGCGGGATCGTTCGGCAAGCCGCCGAGCAGTTTTTCTGATTCATCGGAAACGCTCGTGACTCTCTTGCCGCTGGCGCGATCCAACCATTCGTTACCGATGATGCCTGATTCAGCGGGATACGCCCCGGTCATCATCGTGCCGTGACCGGGTGCCGTGTAGGTCGGCATGTGATCGTAGTTCGACTGCGTCCACGACGCTCCACCACTCAGCAATCGTCGAAAGCCATTTGTGCCAAACAGATCTCCAAAGCGCTCGAGATAGTCGTAACGAAACTGGTCGACTGCGATCAGGAGGACCAGTTTCGGTCGTTTTTGAACTGGAGATTGCGTCCGTCGTTGCGCAATCGTGACGGAGCTGCACAGAAGGATCCCGATCAGGACCAAAGCAAGCAGAGTTCGCTGGCGCATGGCCGAATGGTAACACGGCTACACGGATAACGCGGATTCTATCCGGATCCATCCGTGTTATCCGTGGCCCGTTTACTCGTAGCGTAAGGCTTCGATGGGGTCGAGCGACGCGGCTTTGCGCGCGGGGTAGTAGCCGAAGAAGATCCCGACTGCGGCAGAGAAGAGAACTGAGCCGACAATCGCCATCATCGAAACGAGCGTGGGCCAACCCAGAAAAGCAGGGATTGCCAGCGACAGTACGACGCCGAGAATGATTCCGATCGCACCACCCGTCAGGCTAAGCACGATCGACTCGATCAAAAACTGACTCCGAACAGCAGATGAACGCGCGCCAATCGCCATCCGAATACCAATCTCGCGCGTGCGCTCTGTGACCGACACCAGCATGATATTCATGATGCCGATGCCACCGACGAGCAGTGACACACCTGCAATACATGCGAGCAGGATTGTCATCGTCTTGCTCGTTTCGTTCGCCGCTTCCGCGATGTCCGTCATGTTACGGACGGTGAAATCGTCGGGCTCGTTTGCCGTGAGCTTGTGTCGTTGGCGCAGCAAGTCAGTGATTTGCGATTGAGCCGTGTAGGTTGCGTCCTGCGAAATTGCCGATACGTAAGCAATCTGAATGCGGTCGCGGCCGAGGATCTTCTTCTGCACTGTCGTGAAAGGCGCAAAAGCAACGTCGTCCTGATCGCGACCCTGTTGATCCTGTCCCTTCGCAGTCAACACTCCCACGACTCGAAACGGCAGGTTCATTACGCGAATGTCCTGGCCGATCGGATCGGCGCCTGGATAAAGATTGTCTGCGAGTGTTCGGCCGATCACGATTACGCGAGCCGCTGTACGCACGTCTGCGTCAGTAAAGAATGAGCCTGTTGCTACCGGCCACTTGCGGACGTCAGGATACTGTTCGCTGACGCCCGTGACGTTGGTATTCCAGTTCATGTTACCGGCGACGAGTTGCGATCTCGCGTTCACGGACGGAGTGACCATCGAAACGCTCGGCACTTCCCGCTTGATCGCGTCGAGATCCTCGACAGTCAGATTTTGATTACCAGTGTCGCCCGTGCCGCTACGCACACCGCCGACGTTCTGTGCACCCGCACTCACGAAAAGCAAATTGGTACCGATGCTCTCGATCTGCGCCTGCACCGAAGCCGAAGCCCCCTGTCCAATGCTCACCATCGCAATCACTGCAGAGACGCCGATGATGATGCCGAGCATAGTCAGAGCTGCGCGCATCTTGTTACGAACAAGAGCACGAAAGGCGACGCGGATGATCATTAATAGATTCATGATTACTCTTCTTCGTCGTCCTCGTCTTCGATGACGGGGAGATTCTTCAATTCTTCCGCTGCACTGCGTCGATGCTCGACCGGATGGTCTGACTTGATCTTGCCATCCTTGAAGACAATCACGCGGTCGGCGTATTCAGCGATGTCCGGTTCGTGTGTCACCAGCACGAGCGTGATGCCGCGTTCGCGATTCAGGCGTTGAAAGATCTCCATCACTTCGACTGACGTACGCGAGTCGAGATTACCCGTCGGTTCGTCAGCCAGAATCAACGCCGGATGATTTACAAGCGAACGAGCGACTGCGACACGCTGTTGCTGTCCACCTGACAACTGGTTCGGGTGATTCTGCTCTCTTCCTGCTAGTCCCACCGCATTCAACGCTTCGGTTGCACGTTCGTGACGCGTGGCCGCGTCAACGCCGAGATAAAGCATCGGCAGTTCGACGTTCTCGAGCGCTGAGGTTCGCGACAGCAGGTTGAACCCCTGGAATACAAATCCGATCTTCTTGCAGCGAATGTCGGCACGCTCATCTTTCGACATCTGCGAAACATCTTCGCCGTCGAGGATGTAGGTGCCACGCGTCGGACGGTCCAGGCAACCGAGAATGTTCATCGTCGTCGATTTTCCGGATCCGGACGCGCCCATAATCGCTACAAACTCGCCTTCATTGATCGTCAACGAAACGCCACGAAGCGCGTGAACCTCAACATCGCCCATCGTGTAGGTCTTGTGAATGTGGTCCAACTGGATCACCGGACGCGCTTCCGGCGACGATTTGCCGAGGACAACTGCCGGCTCGTGGGTTTCAACTGCAAACGTGGTAGACATCTTTGCTCCTCGAAATTCAATAGGTCCTATAGGACTTATAGGACCTATTCTTTCTTACCGCCGTGGACCTCCGCCGCCTGCGCCACGTGGTGCACCACCGAATCCCGGCGGTGTCGATTGCGTCGACGTTCGCGTCGTGCCGGAGATCTGCTGACCGGTGATCACCATGTCGCCTTCATTCAGATTTCCGTCGACAACTTCCGTCGCCGAGCCATCACTCAGACCCGTAGTAATTCTGCGACGCTCGGGTTTGCCGTCCTGACCGAGCACCCAAACAACACGCACCTGACCCGGGAGCACTGGAGCTGAAGCCGGTGCAAATTGCGCCTGACTACCGTTATCACCCGAAGCGTTGTCGCCCTGCTGCCGTCTGCGGCCCTGACCCTGGCCTTGTCCCTGACCCTGACCAGCACCCTGCTGCCTGTTTCCGTCGCGTTGCGGCGTGAACCGAAGCGCAGCATTTGGAACCTTCAACACGTTGTTGCGCTCGTCAATCGTGATCGTCAAATTAGCCGTCATCCCGGGCTTCAATGTCTGCTCCGGATTCGCGACGTCGATCACGACGTTATAAGTGACAACGTTCTGCACGTTCTGTGGATTCAGACGCATCTGTTCGATCTTGCCCTCGAACTCCTTACCCGGAAACGCGTCAACAGAAAACTTCACTGACTTCGCTTGCTCAACAAGACCAATATCAGCCTGGTCGATATTCGCAATCACCTGCATCTGCGTCAGGTCGTTTGCAATCGTGAACAGCGTTGGTGCTGACAAACTCGCAGCGACCGTCTGCCCGACGTTCACGTCACGCGAAACCACGATGCCGTCGATCGGCGACGTGATCGTCGTATGACTGAGATTTACTTCCGCCAAATTCAGCGCCGCAGTCGCCTGCTGAACTTGAGCTGCAGCCTGCTGAACCTGTGCCTGCGACTGTTGCACCTGAGCTTGAGACTGCTCAACTGTCGCTTTCGATTGCGCGATGCCCGCGGTTGATGCCGACTGCTCGGTAAGCTTCGCCTGATTCAGTTGCGAGACGGCCTGGTTGTAACGGGCTTCCGCCGTCTTGTAAGCCGTCTGCGCGACTTCGTAATCACGCTGCGCGATTACGCCCGCTTTAAGTAACGACTCCTGCTGCTTTAAAAGACTGAGCGCGTCGTCCTGCTGCGCTTTGAGCACCGCGACGTTTGCTTCGGCGGCAGATACGCCCGCCTGATTGTTTTGAACTGTCGATCTCGCGGCGAGATTTCGCGCCTGCGCATCGCTCACGCCAGCTCGAGAATTCACGACCGCGGCACGTGCGTTTGCGAGTCCCGCGCGAGCCTGTTCGAGATTCGCGCGCGCCTGCTCAACTTGTGCTTTGGCGGTTGACGGATCGAGTTGGGCGACAACCTGGCCCTTCTTCACGACTGAATTGAAGTCAGCGTAGAGTGCGGAAATCGTGCCTGACGCCTGGCTGCCGACCTGCACTGTGGTCACAGCCTGAAGTGCGCCTGTGGCGGTGACGGTGTTGCGGAGATTTCCTCGCTCGACGCGTGCAGTCATGTACTGCGGCGTGCTCGAACTGTCACCCCAAAAATAAAAGCCCGCGAGCAGGATCGCGGCCATAAAGCCGCCCCCGATTAATAATTTTTTCTTACCTAATATTAATTTGGGCCAAACTTGTTTAAGCCAGCCAATACCTTTGTCTGTACTGATTCCGCCCACTACTGGTTGTTTTATTGTTTGAGTCGACATTCGATTCCTCTGCTTAAATTTATTGCCAATTGCCAATTGCCGATTGCCAATTCACAAGCGCCATGTTCGTAGACACCTTTCGTTCACAGTCGGTTACATGCCATTAGCATTCCAAAAAATCGGCAATTGGCAATTGGCAATCGGAAATTTTCGTGGCTGTAACCGTACTCGGGATCGAGGTGTCTTACTCGTCGGGACACTCCCCTGGAATTAACAAGGAAGACTTAGGAGTTAGGAAAATAGAGATGAACAAAGGACGGTTTAAGAAAGTTGCAATAGCCTCTATCTCGGCAATTGCTTTGGCTGGCTCGATCGCTGTTGCACAGACGGTTACGCCCAATCAGACCACGCAACAGAGCTCGCAGATGGAACGCCATGGCGGCCGCGGTAAGCACGGTGGACGTGGCTGGGGCGGAATGCGCGAAGGCGGATTCTTCCGACAGCTCAATCTAACTGATGACCAGAAAGCCAAGATGAAGCAGATCCATGAGAGCTTCGCCGAAAGAAATAAACCCCTGCGCGAACAGCTTCGAGCCAAGCGACAGGAGTTGCGTCAGGCGAGCGAAGGCGGTACGTTCAACGAAGCACTGGCTACTCAGAAACTGACGGAAATGGCGAGCCTTGAGGCAAAGCTAATGGGCGAGCAGTTCAAGCTACGTCAGGAAACACTTTCCGTTTTGACACCTGAGCAAAAAGCCCAGTTGGAGCAGTCGAAAGCGCAGTTCAAAAACAGACGTGGAATGCGCAAAACCGACGAACAGTAAGCGTTTCCCCCACGGTGTGGCGGATTCGATTGATGGAGTCCGCCATCCGTTAAAACCGATGAGGATCGCAACTGGCGAGTGGGCTCGAACAGGCCTTGGATCTCGACCTGGCGCGTCAAGCGCAGGTAGGCGACGAGTCTGCCTTTGCAGAGATCGTGAGACGTTACAGCCCGCGCGTGTTTAGTGTGGCGAGCCGGTTCTTCCGGCAGAGAAGTTTGGTTGAAGAAGCAGCGCAGGAAGTTTTTTTGAAAGCTTACACGCAGCTCGGAAGTTTTGAAGGTCGCGGGTCGCTTGAAGGATGGTTGACGAGGATCGCGACAAACACTTGTTTGAATATGGTGAGAGGCTCGAAGCGGCGACCTGAGTTTACCGTTTCCGATCTCACTGACGATGAGGCGAGCTGGTTGGAGCGGCAGTCGGCGGGTGAGGAGGAAGCGCCTTCAGTCGAGAACGAATTGGTGGCGGCGGATCTCGCGGATCGGGTGCTGTCGGTTTTGTCGCCGGAAGATCAGCAGGCGTTGTTGATGATTGACGGTGAAGACGCGTCAATTAAGGAAGTGGCAGAGGCGACGGGATGGTCGGAGTCGAAAGTTAAAGTCAGAGCATTTCGAGCGCGCAAAAAGGTTCGTGAGGCGATGGAGAAGTTGTTAGGCAGGTGAGCACAATGAACAAGCACATTATAGGAATTCTCGACAATGCTTCGTTGGCGACTCTTTCTGAGAGCGAGTTGAACGAGGTGCGATCACACCTGCTCGAATGTGGATCGTGTAGCAGTGCTTATGAAGCCGCCCAGGTTTTGGCGGTGGTTCTGAAGAGCCGCGCGCAGGCGGCAATTGAGCCGTCACCGTTTTTCCAGACGCGTGTGATGGCGGCGCTCAGAGAACAGCGTGACACTGAGAGCGTGCCGGCATTCTCCAGGTTGTGGAAGTCGGCGAAGGTGCTGGTCTCTTCGATGGCGCTTACAACTGCTGCACTCGGAGTGCTGAGTTTTGTGTTGCCCGGAACGACACCCGACGACCAGGCGCTTTCGGCGTATTCGGCTGAGTCAGTGATCATGGGCCAGACCGCAGATGACCAGCTCACCTACGAACAGGTGCTCAGCACCATTTACGAAGATGACGATGAGGCGAGGTAATTATGAATAACGTAACCAGGAATCGATGGCAGGTACGTGTTGCAGCCGTGATCATCTTCGTGCTTGGCTTCACCGCCGGAATACTCGCACTGAATGTCTATCGCGGAGTGATGCGCGGCGGTGGGCCGGGAAACCGCTTTGACGCGTTGTCCGAACGGCTTAATCTGACCGCCGATCAGAAATCTAAAGTGCAGGAAATCTTCAGCGACACGCGCGAGCAGCTTCGCGCCGTCCGGCAGGAGACAGAGCCGCGGATGGCGGAGATCCGCCGGCAAGCCGATGGACGTTTGCAGACAGTTTTGACTCCCGACCAGTGGCAGCAGTTCCAAAAACTTCGGGACGCGCGCGACCGGCGAGGTGAGCGCGGACACAGATAATACGTATCAGGGACGGATTAAGGCTTTAAGCACACGTCCCTCGGAGACATCTGCAAGCGCTTCGTTTGCTTCACCCAATCCGTACGAAATCAGTTTCATCCGTGTCCACGCTTCCGGTCGTTGTGCAGTGAGCTGAGCCGCGCGATAGAAGTGAGTGAACTCGGATCCCCAACAACCCCGCACGTCTAAATGTTTCTTGTTGAGATCGAGATGAGGATTGAATGAAGTAGCTCCGTGGTCTGTGTACTGACCGACAACAACCACGGTGCCGGCATCGCGTGTGAAGCGCATCGCCTGGACCACGGCATCGGGCGCACCGGTCGCTTCAATCGTCACATCTGCTCCGCGTCCGGCAGTGTTCTCCAAAACCCAATCCAATCGTTGACTCTCACTGTTTGTTTCGATGTTGAGCGCACCTGTTGCGCCCGCTTCAACGGCAGCCCCGAGTCGCATCTGCGGCGCGCCGATGCACAAGACACGTAATGCACCTCGCATCAGTGCCAAAACGACGGAATTAATTCCAACTGGACCAGAGCCAAGCACCAGCACCGTGTCGCCAATCTTGAGATCGCCTCGTTCAACCGCATGAAGCGAAGTCGGCAACGCACAACCACCAGCCATAAACGCCTTCGGATCCGCATCGAGCCTGATGCAGCGCGTGCCCGGCTTGATGTAAATGTGACTGGCCCATCCCCCGCAAAGCCCGTCGTCGAGACCGTACGTGATTCCGTAGACCTTCCGCTGCGGACAGCGCGTCCCGGCTTTTGCAACAAGACAGTACCAACACGCATTGCAGGTTCGGTGAACGTCGAGGAATGTCACGCGCTCGCCTTCGTTGAATCGCCGGCCTTCAACGTCAAAGATCTCGCCGTGAATTTTCTGCAGCCGCCCGGTTGAAACATGACCTGGAACCAGCGGGTACGGAACACCCGCAAGCCGGCCCTGTTGCAGGTACACGTCCGTGCCGCAAACCTCCGAGAGTTCCACTTCGAGTAACGCAGAGTTGGGCTCGAGAGCGGGTTCGGGAACTTCACGCACTTCAACCGGCGTATTCGGTCCGGGAATGACGGCGACGATTGGCATGCGCTGAAGAATACTGTATAACCGAATCTCCCACTAATCATCATTAGAAAGTAGGTTCCCCTTCGTGCCAGAAAGTCGACACCGAAAGAAAAATGTAGCGAGAAAACGTCCGCGAGTAGCGCATGCAAACCCCGCCGCTGCCAACGCCCCACAGCTTCCAGGAAGCAAGAACATGAGAATCGGCGTGCTTATCCTCGTCGGCGTGATCGTGATCGCCGGCGTAGCGTACGTCATCTCGCGTCGCAACAACGACAAAACCGTATACGAAACAACAACTGCTTCCGGGTTGAAGATTCACGACGAAAAGATTGGCGATGGTCCCAGTCCAAAAATGGGTCAGGGAGTTAGAGTTCACTACATCGGACGGTTTGAGGATGGCCGCGAATTCAATAACTCGTACAAGATGGGCCAACCGGCAGAGTTCAGACTTGGAGGAGTGATTGAAGGTTGGAATGAGGCCCTGCAGACGATGAAGGTCGGCGGCAAGCGAAAAATCTGGGTACCGAGCAAGATTGCCTATGGGCCGGCAGGAAAACCACCAACAATACCTCCTAATGCAAATCTCGAGTTTGATATCGAACTGCTGGACATTAAGTAAGTATTCATTGCGGTCTCGTTGTGATTTAGCGGCAATTCTCTCCTCGACACCTGAAAAGTAGTAAATTGAGTTGGACAGGATTAACCAGATTATTCAGGATTAACATGTAAATCCTGCTAACATCTTGTAAATCCTGTCCAACTTTCCTCTCAAGGAGGGCATGTTATGAGTAAGTTAATGGTCTTAACTATCCTTGTGCTGGCACTCGCGACGGGTGCTTTTGCTCAAGGCAAAGGTCGCGGCGGTGGTGGTGGCGGCGGTCGCGGTAGTGGTGGTGGTCCACCATCCGGTGTTGGTGTTGACCGTGGGCTGGGTAACGCTTCCACGCGATCGAATGGCCGTTCCGATGATGGTCTGGGCAACGCGTCGACGAGATCGAACGGACGTTCCGACGACGGCCTCGAACGCGCACGGCTCGCCAGTTCAAACTTGCACCGTGCCGACAATGATCTTCGAGATCATCCAAATCTCCCGCGTGCATTACACACGAACGCCAACGATCTGCGCGCCGGTTATCAAGCCGCACTGGCTACGAATCCGGATCTGAGTTTTGGCAACTACGTTTCTGCAACCAGGGTGGGCCAGAACCTGAATCGACGTTTTCCAAACATCACGCGCGATGCGATCCTCAACGGTTTGGCTTCAGGAAGAAGTCTCGGTCAGACGCTACAGGATCTCGGTCTGACGAGCGACGAATCCAAAGCCGCTCGCAAACAGGCTGAGGCTGAGATCAAAGCAGCGCGAAAAATCGACAACTAAATAAAGCCACACAGATAAACACGGATGACACGGTTCAGGTTTTCTGCTCCGTGTCATCCGTGTTTATCTGTGGCAGAATCTCTTTATCATGAGTAAAGACAGCCTGACCATCACTGACAACCGCACGGGAAAACAATACGAATTACCAATCCAGGACGGCACGATCAAGGCCATGGATCTGCGTCAGATCAAGGTTTCTGACGCGGACTTCGGCATGATGACGTATGACCCGGCATTCATGAACACAGCGTCGTGCAAGAGTCGTATTACGTTCATCGACGGTGACAAAGGGATTCTCGAGTATCGCGGTTATCCGATCGATCAGCTTGCAGAGAAGAGCACTTATCTCGAAGTTGCTTATCTATTGCTCTACGGTGAATTGCCGAACGCGTCACAACTCGCCGAGTGGACCAAAAACATCACTTACCACACCTTCATTAACGAGAACATCAAGAAGGTGATGGACGGCTTTCATTACAATGCGCACCCGATGGGTATGTTCGAAGCGACTCTCGGCGCGCTGTCGACTTTTTATCCTGACGCGAAAGACATCTTCAACGTCGAGTGTCGCTGGAAACAAATCTACCGATTGATTGCCAAAGTGCCGACGATTGCGGCGTTTTGTTTTCGTCACCGGATTGGCATGCAGTATTCATATCCCGACAACGATCTGAGTTATGAGGGCAACTTCCTCAACATGATGTTCAAGACGACGGAGTTGAAGTACAAACCGAATCCGGTGCTCGAGAGAGCGTTGACCGTACTTTACATACTTCACGCGGATCACGAACAGAACTGCAGCACCAATGCGATGCGCAGTATCGGCAGCGCGCACACGGATCCATTCTCGTCACTCGCCGGCGCGGCTGCCGCGCTTTATGGACCGTTGCATGGTGGCGCAAACGAGATGGTGTTGCGGATGCTGAAGGAGATTGGGTCGGTGGCGAAGGTGCCGGATTACATTAAGCGCGTGAAAGCCGGGGAGTTTCGGTTGATGGGATTCGGGCATCGTGTTTACAAGAACTACGATCCGCGCGCGCGCATAATCAAGCAGGTCGCTTATGAAGTGTTTGAAGTGACCGGCAAGGATCCGCTCCTCGACATCGCACTCGAGCTCGAACGAATCGCACTCGAAGATGAGTACTTCGTCAAACGACGTCTGTATCCAAACGTCGACTTCTACTCCGGCATCATCTACCAGGCGATGCGTTTCCCGGTCGACATGTTTCCGGTGATGTTCGCGATTCCGAGGACGTCAGGTTGGCTGGCCCAATGGGTAGAACTACTCGAAGACGAGGATCAAAAAATCGCGCGCCCGCGCCAGATCTATCTCGGCCAACGCACGCGCGACTATGTACCAATCGATAAAAGATAATTCTGATCCGCGTTAATCCGCGGCTAAAACTACTCCAGCATCTTTGCCGCGATTTCTTTGAACACTTTCGCGCATACGGTGCCCGTGACATGCAACGGATCCATTCGCGGATTAAACTCGACGATATCGGCACCCACCACTTTGCCTTTCAGCCGCTGAATCAGATCGATTGCCTGCCGCGTCGATAACCCGCCGGGCTCACGGTGCGATACTCCCGGTGCGAATGCGGGATCGAGTGCATCCACGTCAAAAGAAATGTAAACCGGCGAATCAAACTCGAGTTGCAGATCCGGCGTGACGTGTCGCATCTCGATCGTCTCAACTCCAAACCGCTTAATTTGTTCGCGCTGGTGCGCAGTGAACGTCCTGACCCCAACCTGCACCAATCTTTTCACCAGCTTCTGCTCCATGATGCGCGCGAACGGCGACGCGTGCGAATTACGATTACCCTGGTAACTCTCGTAGATATCCGGATGCGCGTCGAAGTGAAGTATGCTCAGGTCTTTGTATTTCCTTGCGAACGCTCTGACGATTGGATGTGTGATCGAGTGATCGCCTCCGAGGGAAATCGGAGTTAGACCATCACCGATCAACGTGTAGATCGAGTTCTCGATCAACGTCAACATATCGCTACCGGCTACGGGTTCGATATCACCGGCGTCGAAGAAGGTCGAGTCACCGGACAGATCGGTTCCATTTTCACTCGTCAAATTCCACGCGTCGGAACGCAGTGCGGCCCGAATCTGCGGCGGCGCATCAGCGGCGCCTTTTGTGAAAGACGAATTCTCGTCGTAACGAATTCCTATGATGGCAAGCTTGGGACGCTGTTCTCCAGCATTAACTGAGGTTTCAGGCATTTCAATTCCTTTGTCTGGGCTTCCAGGAAACGGGGGCAAATTGAGGTCGGATTATACCGAAACGATTTGTCTCGTGTTGGTAAAAGTGTGGGACCGCTGTACGCTGTTACCACAAGTTGCTAGAATCCTTGCAACACGTCCCTCGAAACCTTAACCAACCTCCAACTTGCTTATCGAGCTCGAACAAGGTGAAGGCGCATCTGCCTAACAAAATACTCGTCGTTGACGACGATAAAAGCGTAACGGGGGCGCTGGGTGCCATCCTTAAGTCGGCAGGCTATCAAGTATTGACCACAAATAGCCTCCTCGACACCAGGTCGACTCTAAGCAGGCATTCATTTGATCTGGTCATCACTGATCTTCGCTTAGCCGACGGCACCGGGATCGATCTAATCACGGACATCAAGACGCAGACTCCCGGGACGGAAGTCATCCTGATGACGGCCTTTGGCTCGATTGAGGTAACTATTGAGGCCATCAAGCGAGGCGCCTATTACTACGTGGAAAAACCGTTTCCACCGAAACAATTGCTGGCGCTCGTCGAGAGGGCTCTGCAGTTCGTGGCCCTGAGGCTTGAGAATCAAACACTTAAACGTTCGTTGGTAAGCGACAGCGAATTGTTCGGCCTGGTTGGCCGCGATCCAAAGATACGAACCATCCACGAGACGATACGCACGGCAGCGCCGTCTGATGCCTCCGTGCTGATTGAAGGTGAGAGCGGCACCGGAAAAGAATTGATTGCGAGAGCGGTTCACAACGAGAGTCATCGTGCCTCTGGTCCATTCGTCAGTATCAATTGCGCTGCGATTCCGCATGATCTCATTGAGTCGGAGTTGTTTGGCTACAAGAAAGGCGCTTTTACAGGAGCGCAACGCGATAAACGAGGCCTCATCGAAGTCGCTGAAGGAGGCACACTGCTGCTGGATGAAGTCGCGGAAATGCCTGTCCATCTACAAACTAAACTGCTGCGAGTACTGCAGGAGCGTAAACTTCGCCGGTTGGGCGACGAGCAGGAAATCGAGATTAACTTTCGTCTCGTCTCCGCCACTAACCGCGACACTTCATTGCTATTGAATGAGGGTGCTCTGCGAAAGGATCTTTACTTCCGCATCAGCACGATCAAGATCAATGTCCCGCCTTTGCGGCAACGTCGAGATGACATAATCCTCCTGGCGAAGCGCTTACTTCAACGCTATAACCAGCAGTATGACAAAAACATCCGGAACATATCGCAAGAGACTGTTACGCGGCTCACTCACTATGACTGGCCGGGTAATGTACGTGAACTGGAAAGCGTCATTGAGCGTGCCGTGCTGTTCAGTCAGGGAGATGAATTAACCGTGGCGGCCCTGCCAGATGAACTCCAGGATTTCCAAATGACACCTCACCGCGTCTTTGCTCCGCAATCTTTGTCGCTGGAAGAAATCGAACGTGATGTAATCATACAAACGCTTGAACGAACCCGCGGCAACGTAAAAAAGAGCGCCGAGATTCTCCGCGTTCACCGGCCGACCTTTTACCGCAAACTAAAAAAATTCGGCATCAGGGTTGAAAGGGAATCAGAAAATCCTGGAGCCGGGCATTCGCTTGTTATTCAGGATCGAAGATTCAAAGTGAAACAAACTGGCCGGTAATAATGACTCCGGATGAAACACATTTCTACTCACCTCACAAGTAAAACCTAAGTCTTGAGGCGAATCGCCTCCATGTTCTCTTCCGGCATGAACGTTGCCCTTTGCTGCCCTCGCAACGAGAAGACTGCTTGAAACCCTTTTCGTCGAACACAACGACTACTCAATCCATCCACAGATTACACAGATGTCCATAAACAATCTGCGTAATCTGTGGATACAAGCGAAGGCACACTCATAAATTCTCATAGAAAGAAAGAAGGACAACCCCATGAAGGTGAGACCCACCAATGTTAAGTATCACCCCCGATCTTTTTATCCGAGCATTCAACTGGCAAGCAGCGCCATACTATTAGTGCTGTTCGCGGTGTTGCTCTCGCCCGCCGCCACTGCACAAGCGCAAACGGCGTCGGCAGCCCCAATCACAGGTGAGATCGAGCGTCTCACACTCAACAGCCAGACCGATCCATGGTCCGGCGGCGTCATCGTCGTTGGCGGTCAGAACATCATCCTCCCCCGCAACCTGCTGATGGATTTGCCGGCCAACCGTCTAACCCTGAACCAGATATTTGCCCAGGCGCCTCCTGCATGTTTGCAGCGCGCTGAAAGCGGTCTGGCGAAAGCAGATTTCTGTAGCGCCAATAAGACGGGCGCCATCGCCACGATTCACGCCAACCGCACCAGTGCCGGAAACGTCATCGCCGGCGATGTCTTTATACAAAAGGGTATTGAGACGGTGAAAGGTACGGTCACTTACATCAATTACACCGATGGTTACTTTCGTGTGAACGGCATTGCGAACGACGCCAACACCGGCGTGATGGTCCGTCTTAACGATCCCGAGAACCGGCACACGGTCCAACAGGGACTCGGCTGCCAGACTGGATCAGTTAACTGCAGTCCCGACCCTCGATTCACGCTTGACGGCGACAACTATACGAACACTTTCTCGACCGGCGTTCCGAGCTGTATCCCGAGCACAGTCGGGCGTACGTTCGTCGATACTCTCGATCTCGATGGTGACGCCAACATTACTGAGAGTCTCACGACGCAGAGCACCAACACAGGAACCGGCGATCTGCTTTGTCCCTCGACCAACCGGACGCCCGATTTGATTGTCGCGGACTCGCGGCGCTTCGCTCCAATTCAGATTGGTGACAGCGTCGAAGCTGAAGGTAACTTCGAGACAATCAATGACGTGAGATTTCTCTCCGCGCACACCACCATGATCAGTCGTGCGCTTGCCAGCAGGGATGTCCCGGGCCAACCCGACTACCTGACTCTCGACGAAGTTGGCATCGACGCGCCGGGTTTTCAAAACCAACGCGCGCGAACCCTCTTTATCGGCTTCGCAAGTCTGAACACCGACGTGATGATTTGGTCGCTTCATTACGATCCTGTTAACAATCAGGCTCATGAGTTTCCCCTCGCAACGGTAGTGGGTTGCGACAATGCCGGAGGAGCAGGCACCTGCGGGCAGAATGGTCTCGTGGCTGGCGTCGGCGGCAACATCTGGAAAATCCGGCACGACGTTGATTTCCTCCTCCCTGCGACCAAACCAAAACTTGATCCTTGTGCTCACCTGCGCGCTGACCCGAGATTCGCCGCCTCGAATCCGTGTCCCGCCGGCGGCACCTTCGAGGAGCAGTTCGGCGTTCTCAGCCCTGTTCCGCATGAGATCATGACGCGTACGGGTCGCAAGTTTGCTGATGCAACAGGCTCACTCAAGACCATCGATATTCTTGGAAACGCAGCGACGAACGGCGAATACCTGTTTCCCCTCGGATTGGGTCTTGGCGGTATCGTTGGACCAGAATTCGTCGAGATCGACCTCAACGCGCTTGATACGCCATTCAGTTTTTCGGGTCTCCCGTGGAATTTGGATCGGCGGCTCGGTCCCGGCGGCTGCATTGGGCCATGTGAAACAACCGCACAACCACTTAGTCCATTTCCGTTCGAAATCATCGATCCGCGCACGCAGGCTCCGGTTCCGACTGGTCCATACAACGACCCCACCTTCTCAGCGAGTCCGCTGACGAACACTGCGAACCGGATTCTCTCTTACGTGGACGGCACACTTGGCAATTTCAATGGCAACGCTACCGTGTTGTCATGGCCACCAGCCAACCCACCATTGCAGCAAATCACTCCGACTAACATCTTTAAGCCGGCGAACCTGGTGTGCGATATAGCAGCGCCATCGGCTCCGGCCAATCTGACGGCAGGCGCAGTTAGCCCGACCACGATCAATCTTGCATGGTCGGCTTCGACAGATAACATCGCCGTTACTAACTACCTCGTATTCCGCGACACACTGCCATCGCCGATTGCTTCTGTGGTTGGAACAGCTTTTACCGACACTGGGCTCACGCCACTGCAGTCCCACAGTTATCGAGTGATGGCCATCGACGGAGCCGGAAATCTTTCGGCTTTCTCGAACACGGCGACCGCGACCACGCCGGCTGATACATCAGCTCCAAGTGAGCCGACTAATCTCACTGCGGTGGGATCGAACTCCACGACGATCAATCTTTCGTGGACGGCCTCGACCGATAATGTCGGGGTTGTCGGTTACAGCGTGTTCCGCGATGGCGGTGCAACTGCGATAGCCACGGTTTCGGTAACCAACTTCTCCGATACCGGTCTTGGCGTGGGCTCAACTCACAGCTACACAGTGAAGGCCCTCGACGCCGCTAACAATCAGTCGATCGCGTCGAACACCGTCACGGCCTCGACGCTGGGCAATGACACCACGCCGCCTACTGCGCCAACAGGCTTAACGGCGACCGGCTCGAGCACTACCACTATCGATCTGAATTGGACAGCGTCGACCGACAACTTCGCCGTTACGGGCTACAAAGTTTTCCGCGATGGCGGATTGACGGAAGTAGCGACCGTGAGTACCACATCATTCTCGGATGCAGGTCTGGCGGTAAACTCAACGCATAGTTACCAGGTGGTTGCATTCGATGGAGCGGGAAATCAGTCCGCAAAGTCGAATTCAGCCTCGGCTACAACTCAACTCGCGGGCGCCCTCGTGTCACTCTCCTTGAGTCCGACTACGGTGACGGCCCCGGCGCCTTCAACAGGCACGGTCACGTTGAGTGGTCCAGCGCCAGCAGGTGGCCTGACCATCACACTGACCAGTAATGACACACGAAAAGCTCGGGTACCGGCTACGGTAACCGTGGCGGCTGGGCAGAGTACCGCGACCTTTACGGTTACAACCTTGACAGGGCAATTGGGTGGTGGTCAGAACCCCGTCACCATCACCGCGACCCTCGCAGGAACCGGAAGGACTGCGGTGCTCAACATCCTCAGGCCATAGTTAATCAGAGGTTAATCCGGATCGGCGAGGGCCGGTCCGGATTGGACCACAAGGGGGAAAACATCCATGGAAAGACGGGTTAATACGTTTCTAGCAACGCTAGTCGTTTTCTTAACTATGACAGCCGGAGTAGTGAGTCATGCACAGGCTACGGCTGGCAATCTCGACCCCACGTTCGGAAGCGGCGGCACTGTGAGAACCGACTTCGCCGGAAATATCGACGAGGCCAATGCTGTTGCGATTCAGCCGAATGGCCAGATCATTGCCGCTGGTTCGAGCTTCAGCAATTCGAAGACTGTTGAAGACTTTATCGTGGCGCGTTACAACGCGAACGGTTCGCTCGACAAACGCTTTGGCAAGAACGGCAAGATCACGACTGATTTCTTTCGCAACGTCGACTCAATTAGTGCCATCGCTATTCAAGCGGACGGCAGGATCGTAGTCGCGGGCTTTGCACAACTTGCCGGCAGCGGCGGCAATCCTCGCGTCTTTGCATTGGCACGTTATCGTAGTGACGGAAGTCCTGATACAAGTTTCGGCAATGGTGGAACACTCACAACCAGCTTTGGTGGCAACTTTGCTGCAGCCAGCGCTGTCATGCTCCAGCCGGACGGCAAGATCATCGTCGCCGGAACAGTTGATTTTAATTCGGATATTCCCGGCAGCGGCCTTGACTTCGCTTTGGCACGATACAACGCGAGCGGCACGCTCGATGGCAGTTTTGGCAAGGGCGGCAAAGTCGTTTTTGATTTCTTCGGCAGCTTCGATCAAGCGAACGCCGCAGTCCTTCAACCAGACGGCAAGATCATCGTCGTCGGCAGTGCGTCGTACGACAGTGTCAATCGTGATATTGGATTCGCTCTGGCGCGCTTCAACACTGATGGCAGCACTGACTTTGGTTTTGGCAGCGGCGGCAAACAGATCTCTGATTTCTTCGGCGCCGGTGCAAAGGCGAATGGTATCGTGCTGCAACCGGACGGCAAGTTCGTCGTCGCCGGAACCGCTTCAGACAGCACGGCGCGTCCAGGTGCGACTGACATTGCTGTAGCTCGTTACAACTCGGATGGCAGTCTTGATTCAGCTTTCGGTAGTGGTGGAGAGACGGCCATTCCTTTTGTAAACAGCGCCGCCGAGCAAGGTAACGCTGTGGCCATTTCACCGGACGGCAAAATCATTGCGGCCGGCGCGGCGTTCAAGACGCTCGCTACTCCACCCGACTTTGCTCTCGTCCGTTACAACTCTGACGGCAGTCTTGATACAGGTTTTGGCAGCGGCGGTACCATAACAACCGATATTGCCGGCGGCGCAGACGTCGCCCAGGCAATAGCCATTCAATCCGATGGAAAGCTTGTGGCGGCGGGAAGATCTTTTCGCAACAATTTCGATTTAACCCTCGCACGCTACACTAACGAAGTTGCGCCAACTCCGACCGACACGACACCACCGGCAGCGCCAACCGATCTTACGGCAACCTTCAACACGACGACCAATGCGATCGATCTCTCATGGACTGCTGCAACCGACAATGTTGCTGTCACTGGTTACCGGATCTTTCGTGATGGTGGACCAGTGCCTATCGCCACAGTAAACGGCACGACGTTTTCCGATGCAGCACAATCGGGAACTCACACTTACGGAGTGACCGCGATAGACGCGGCAGGCAATGAGTCGAGTCTCTCGAATATTGCCAGCGCCACGGCTGTCGGTGGCGACATCACACCACCGACAGCGCCGACCGCTCTCGTAGCAACGGGTAACCTGGCCACCAGGACAATCGAGCTTTCGTGGACCGCGTCAACTGATGATGTCGGTGTAACTGGCTATAGGATCTTCCGCGACAATGGAGCAACACCGATCAGCACCGTCGTCGGAACGACGTTCACTGATCCGGCTCAGTTAGGAACGCACGTCTATGTGGTCGCAGCTATTGATGCGGCGGGTAACCAATCTGCATTCTCGAACAGCGCCACGGCAACTGTCACAATCCCCGAAGGTTCGACCTTGGCGAACCTAACCGTGGATCCAACCACAGTGACCGCCCCTGCAACTTCCAGCGGTACCGTTACCTTGAACGGTCCGGCGCCTGCGGGCGGAGTCTCGGTAACGCTCAGGAGTAGTGACACGGGAAAGGCCACGGTTCCCCCCAGCGTCATCGTACCCGAGGGCGCAACCTCAGCAACTTTCGTGATCAATACTCTTACCGGCAGACTGGGCGGCGGTAAGAACCCGGTGACCATCACGGCCACACTCGGCAGCAGCAGCGTGAGTGCAACTCTCACTATTCTTAGACCTTAGTAGCTCACAAACGAAAGCGGCAGACCTCAGCCTGCCGCTTTTCGTTTGATATTATGATCGAGGATTTAATGCAGTTCGGGACTAAGCAGCCTTTCTGACCGCATGACATGAGTATCATTACTCGCCAGAAACGGGTAGTGGGTATTAGTGTATTCCTGGTTACTTTCAACCAGCGGGGGCAAGCCCCTCTTCCTGACTTGTTCTATTTTTCGATGCAAGTTTCCATTAGACATTTGCGCAACTGAAAATAGAACAAGTCAGGAAGCTGTCTCTTATACACATCTCCGAGCCCACGAGAC
>JBKPPU010000123.1:0-3375 GCA_046733695.1 Acidobacteriota bacterium | reverse complement strand
GCCAACGGCCACGACTCGCACACCTTCGTCAGCGAACGTAAGGTCGATAACTTTCTGAATGGTGGCCGAATCGTCGGCGAGTAGGAGTTTGCGTCCAGCTAGCAAAGCTAATCCTTTAGCTGAATTGCACCATCGGCGGGGTCCAGTGCGTCTGCACGAATGGCGCGGGCAAGTTCACGAAGCCGGTCTCGGGAATGAGACCCGACAGAAAACCTAACACCCGGAGGAAGTAGCAGTCAAGAGTTTGTTTTAGACCGGGTCAGTATTTACGGTCCCGCAAGAACCACGTCGTCGGGGGTGTTGGGTTTGCCGTCGGGGCCGAGGGAGCGGAGGGAGTAGCGGTCTTGTTGGCCCTCGTATTGATAGGGGCGGTGCCACGGGTCGACGCGGATTACGCGCGCGAGGTAGCGCGGGCTGAGGTGATCGATCAGGACGGCTTCTTTGTCCGAGACCACAAAGTAGCCGCGGTCGCGACGGTAGTCGCCAAGAGCTTTCGCGATGGTTGAAAGATCATCGGTGGCGGCAGAACGTTTGACCGCATCGATTGCCGCCGGAAGATTCGTAACACTAACCCACTCGCGCGAACCGCTCTTGACCTCTGTCACACGCCACGCGCCCGCATTGCGCGCTAAACGAAAATCAAGTCGAACTAGGGCAGTGACAAGCGCTGTCGACTCCGATCCAAGCGACAGTCCAAACGGACTGACCTCTTTGATGCGCACGTCGTCCGAAGGAAGTGAAACGCCCAATAACGCTGCGACTAAACAACGTGCTCGCTTTGTCGTCAGCTCCATCCCTGTGCTGTTGCGCGCAAACTCCGAAGGTGCATCACATTCTCCTGCGGGTAACTCAACGTTTGCGGCACGCGCAATTACTTCCAATCTCTCCCAACGATCCGGCGCCGTTCTGATCTCTCGCAACTGCCAGTGACCTTCAAACAATCGCAGCCGAAACACCGCTTGAATTTCGGCGCTGACCTCCGCGTTCATCGCACTGTTCGATCGGATCTGAAGTCGAACCGCACTGCCCGGCAAAGACCAGCCTCCCATCGTCTGTATCGCTTTGCGCGCTTGTTTTTGACTCAGATCGGCGCGAGCAGGAACTGCCCCACAGATCGCGAGCAAAACGACGAGGGTAACGCGGATAAACGCGGATCGAAATGATCGGTCCATGAGCTACTCAGCAGTCTTCTTGCCAATCAACATCTGTAACATGATCTGCAATTGCGCAGTCGTAAATGGCTTCGGCAGAAACACAATCGCGCCGGCGGAGAAACTATCAGACGACAGCTTCGGATCCTGTTCGGCTGTCATCATCATCACCGGAATTTTTTTCAGCCGCTCTTCGGATTTCATGTAACGAACCAGTTCGGGACCGGAAATGTGTGGCATTACAACGTCGAGAATGGCAGCAGTAAAATTCGGATCCGCCTGCAGGATCTTATAAGCCTCGCGGCCGTCACGCGCCATCACCACACTGAAATTTTCTTTTTCCAGAATCGTAGCAATTAATCGAAGAATTGCCGGATCGTCATCCGCAACCAGCATGCGCCGGTTCTCAGTTTCGTTCGTAAGGTCGTTGTTTTCCATGTGAGTATTCTTTTCCAGGTTTCAAACTTCTACAGCCCGACAGCTCTCGCCCGCCTGCGTGGAAAGCTCCGCAGCAAGTTTGATCGCGGCAACCATACTCGAGTGTTCCGCGACCCCCTTGCCGGCAATGTCGAAAGCGGTGCCGTGATCGACTGAAGTCCTGATAAAAGGCAACCCCAACGTCACGTTGACGGCTTCGCCAAATGACAAACACTTTACAGGAATCATTGCCTGATCGTGATAACACGCAACGACTGCATCGAACTCGCCGCGCGAAGCACGCAGAAACACTGTATCAGCCGAGAATGGTCCATGCACGTCAATATCGTCGAGGCGTCGCGCGGACTCGATTGCCGGCATGATCTCCGAAGCCTCTTCAACTCCGAACAATCCACCTTCGGCTCCGTGCGGGTTCAAGGCAGCCATCGCTAAGCGCGGACGTTCGATGCCCCAACGCTGAAGTTCGCGATTCGTCAGGTTGATGACCTTCAGTATCCGATCGCGCTCAACCATACGGATGGCTTCAGAGAGCGGGACGTGCGTCGACAACAACACGATGCGAAGGTTTGCGGCGACAAACGCCATCGCGTACTCCTCCGCACCGGTCAGATGGGCGAGAAACTCTGTATGACCAGGAAAACTATAACCACCAAGAAACAATGCGCGTTTATTGATCGGCGCCGTCGCGATCGCATCGATGCTGCCGGCTGCACACAACTCAACTGCGGCTTCGATGTAACCCCCGGCCGCCATCCCAGCCGCGCCCGACTCGATGCCGGGTTCGATCGGACCACTGATATTGTCGAGATGATAAATAACCGGTTCGGAAAGCTGATCGGGAAACGACTCTCCAGTGCGTATGATGTCGTAGCCTGATTGAAGATCCAGAGTGCGTGCCGTGTGAGCCAGCAACTGAGCATCGCCGATGATTACCGGCACGCAAACTCTTTTGATTTCATCTTCGGCAACTGCTTTGAGGACAACTTCCGGTCCGATACCGGCAGGGTCTCCCATCGTGATGCCGATGCGCGGCAAAACTCTCCTGGGTCGAGGACCAGGATTGGCTGAGCTTTGTTCGGAGTCTCGCATTGCTTGAGGCGACGCACTGTTTCAGCGAGAACTCAGGGCGAGGCTGTATGCAGTTTCGCTTTCGGTTCCCCTTCGGACTTAAGCGCTGGCTTTTTCAACCCGTTCGTCGGCCTTGTAGATGTACTTGATGTTCCGTTTGAGCACGAGCAGATTCGGCGCACCTTTTCGGTTTACCTTCAACGCACCACGATCGTACCACTCGATAGTGCCTTCAATCTCCTCGCCGTCCAATAGAACGAGCACCATCGGTGTATGAGCGTCGATCTGTTTCTTGTAATAAAAGATTTCCGCATTAGTTTCGTTGGGAGGCGGAACTCTTTTCTTTACTTGAACGGGTGTGTGTTGTTGCGGAGCGCGTTCGCGCTGGCCGCCGTCGTTTGAGGCGCGGGAGCTCCCATTCGAACGCTCTCTGGGCTGCGGAACCTCTCGGGCTTTACCTTTAACTTCCGCGAGTGTGGTTCTGATGAGTTTACGGTTCACTTGATTATTACCTCCAAAAATCTATGACGGGCGTTTTTTACCCGGTCGAGAACTAGCGATGTATAGGACACAGGGCTTTAGATGTCAGATCAGTGTCAAAGCTCTCGCAGGCTGCGGCCCATCCGAGGAGAGGAACGAACAATACCCGTAATGGAATTTCCTGCAAGGAATGCCCGACATGCTACACAACTAAAGACGAAAATGCAAAGGGGAAAAG
>JBKPPU010000122.1:0-51083 GCA_046733695.1 Acidobacteriota bacterium | reverse complement strand
GCGATGGCGCTGACCGCCGGCATCTGAGGGGTCGTAGCTGTCAGGCAGAATGTCGTGGTATCGTGTGCTTTCAAGTAATCAAGCACGACATCAACGTAGTTTTGAACGCCCGAGAGATCAAGCATGTCGAGCGGGTAACCGTTTTCTTCCACGACGGCGGCCACGCGAAGGATGCCGAGTGTCATGAATACACGTTCATCAAGCAGGAAGACTGAGGGGGGAATCACAAAACAGAGGCGCCCTTTGTGCTTACTTTGCTTCATAGACTGCCGCTCCCAACTCGCTCATAGAGTCGGCATGCTACGCGAAAATACTTCATGTTGCTAGCGAGCTTCGGGCTGGCGACAGGACGACAAGATTCACCGGAGGAGCCGCTCGTTTCCGAAAATGGTCTCAGTAACCGTCTTAGTCCCCGCATACAACGAGGAGCAGACCATCATAAAGCTACTGGAGCGTGTTCGCGCGCAAAGAGTGGATGGTGTCCAAATTGAGGTCGTCGTGGTGGACGACGCGTCGAAAGATTCAACTGTTTCTCTCCTCGAAAGCCGTCCGGATCTTTACGATCACCTAATCAAGCGGCCGCAAAACGGCGGCAAGGGAGCCGCAGTACGCGATGGTCTGCGGCAGGCCACCGGTGATTACGTGTTGTTTCAGGACGCAGACCTCGAATATGACCCTGCCGATTACGAGCGGCTTTTTGGACCCGTGCTTTCGCTTGATGCTGATGTAGTGTTGGGCAGTCGACTGGTCGCCTCACCGATTACGCGCGTGCATTACTTCTGGCACAAAGTGGGAAACACGTTCCTGACACTGCTCTTCAACGTGATGCACAACACAACGTTCACTGACATCTACACCTGTTATGTCCTGTTTAGAAAGGATCTGATTGTGGCTGACGAGCTGGGGACTTCGGGTTGGGAGCAGCACGCCGAAATTCTGAGTCGCCTCGCGCGAAGCGCGAGATCGATTTACGAGGTGCCGATTAGTTACTTTGGGCGTACTTACGAGGAAGGTAAGAAAATCCGTGCAGTTCACGCCATCGCCGTTGCGCGCACAATCATGATGGAGCGCTTAAGACCTGTCTCAAACGGAAACATAAAAAGGCGTTGAGGTAACATGCGAAGAATAGTCCTGCTCTTGTTGTTGGTTTCTTCTCTGTGCAACCTCTGTGTTCTCTGTGACTCTGTGGTTATAGGAATGCACGAGACAACAACCACAGAGTCACAGAGAACACAGAGGTTGCACAGAGAAATCCAACTCCAGTTGACGCAGTCGGAGGCCGTTGAGTTAGCTGAAAAGTTTATTGCCCAGAACGGCTATACAGACCTGCCGCCGGACAAAACAAAATTGACTTACGAAACCATCGAGTGGGAAGGGAATGTTGACAAGCTGCTCGAGCTACGGCACGACACACTTGAACGCCGTGCTTATGGCTTTCGATCCGGTCGCAAGGGTAGCGAACGTGGATGGACAGTTGTGTTTCGCTACAAACATGCCAGCAATCCACAGGCGCAATCTCATGGTCGTGCTGTCACGATGAACCTGGATGGCAGCAAACCGCGCGTCGAGCACGTCGATTTCATTTTGAAGTACGCGACTAAGCTATAACCGCTCCCTGAACTGACACGGTCCCAGCACGATTGCTAGTTCCAATCATTGCTTCACCATCTTTTCGATCTGCTCAGCCGGAACATCCTTACCTACAATCTCACGGATAGCAGCCTCCAGCACTTCATCACGGCCGGCACGAATGCCTGCGATAGTCGGCTTTACTTCGCGGTTCGGTATTATGCCGATGCGCTGAGTTGGTTTCTTGTCCGGATAAAAAACGCCTATACCGCTAATCAGCGAGCGGAAGCCGCCGGGTAACGGAATCGGCGAGACGTTGCCATCCGCGCCTGCGGTCGTGCTGCCGATTACGGTCGCTCGTGGTGAGGAACGAAACGCCATCGTGGTGTACTCCGCCTGGCTCTGCGAGATTTCGTCCACCAGAATCACTACCTTGCCCGGATAATGCGGCTGCTTCGGCTCGAGTCCGAATGGCGGCCCCCAATAAAAAGCTCCCGGATTGGACAAGTCTCCGCGGGTGAACCGGACAAAATCAGTCTTCTGATCAACAAAGAGCGATCCGAGTGCGAAGACCACAAACTCTGACGGATAGTTGCGAATGTCGACAATCAATCCTTTCGTGCCTGCCGCCGATTCGATGTACTTTGCAGCCTGGTCCGACTTCACGCTGGAAAGCTTCAGATAGGCCACATCTTTCGACAGCAAACGAAAGGTGTCACCCGGCAAGTCATGCGCGAATGAAAACCGCGGGAGATCTTTCGAAGGGACCCGTTCGGCGCTAATCTCCATCGCGGCGTCATTTCGTTTGATGGCGATCGTCGTCTTGCCACAGTCTCCCCGTGTCATTTGCATAGCGATGTCTCGCAGCCGCGTTGGCTCGTTGGATGCAGCGTAGTACGGCTTCCAACGGTCCACCAGTTTCGCCACTGTCACGCCATCGAGCTCGGTGATTACGTCGCCGAGTTTCAGTCCGCTGGTTTCTCCAGCTTGACCTGCATAGCCCGAGATTACTGGAACGCCCTCGATGAACCGGACGTTGACCGGAAGCTGGCACGTGCCGGTCGGTGGCCGTACTGCGAGCGAGCCCCACAAGTTGGCGTGCGTATCGTGGACTCTCGCGATCATCTCCATCATCGCAAGCTGATATGCTTCCGGAGTTTTGGCCAAAGCTACCTTCGGCAGTGACTCCATCAATACTTTGTCCCAGTCCTCAGGCACGACGTCGCGATAAGGAAACCAGTACTCGATGATGTTCCAGAAGCGGTAAAGCGCCAGAATCTGAAATCCTGGATCCGGCAACTTGATACTCTGGTAAGTTAGTTCATTGTCGAACGACGGGTTCGCGATTTGAGGCACTTGAGAGACATAGAATTGCTTAGTACCAGCCTGGCGGTTCGCATAAATCGATTGCAGGCTGGCGCTCAACTCAGTGCCGAGCAGTTTAGTATCGGAGAGCCACGCGAGATTCGGACGGAGATGGATGTCGGTCTCATCGAGTTTCACGCATGCGCAGGGTTTGACCGGGCCGATTGCGGCGACCCATTTGGCAAGTGCAGCGTTGGCAGTTGCGCGATCGGGCGCGGCAAGGATCGCGGGCAGCACGCGCAATAAGTCGTAATCCCAGTGGCGCTCGCCTGCGACAATCAAAGGATGATGATATTTCAGGAAGCCCCACACCTTGCCGGTTGTCGCCAGGTTTTGAATTTGAATGTTGGAGAGTTCGGAGAGCACGATGCGCGAACCACCGTCGTACTCGTGATCGCGATCGAGCACTGTAGTTGCCGTTGGAGCTTTGGGTAATTCCCAAACTGGCTTGCCGTCAACGAGAATCTGTAAGTCGTCCGCCCACGTCTTTCCAGTTCCGGCCATTAAGAATCCGAACACGAGCGATCGCGTGTCCTTGTTAACCGGCAGCGTGATTTTATACTCGGCCCAATCGTGCGTTCCCTTCAGTTGCTGGCTTTCCATGTTCTCGATCGCAAGCATCTCGGAACCGTTGTCCTGCCGCATCCAGAGTCCCGCGTAGCCCGTGACATTCTCAGTTCGCAGGAAGCCGCGCATCTCGATGGTTTTCCCAGAGAACTCCCAGGAGATCGACCTGCCAATCACTGAAAACCCGCCGGCGCTTTGAGCGTCGCGTTCTATGCGGACGGACCATTGGCCGCTGTGAACGATCTTGTCATCCACGAAAACCGTACTGGGTGGATTCGCGAACCAGCCACCGGGCTTGTCGCCGTTACGCTCATTCTCGAAGCCAAGAATTTTCGTGAGACTGGGCTGGTCGGTAGGAGTTGTTTGCGCGGAACACGACGGTGCGAGCGCGAGGATGAACGCGCAGCACAATAGAACAACAGAGCAAGAAGAACGAATCATGCCGTCATGATAGAAGATTTCAAATTAGGCCGTCCCACTGTTATCAACTACGAAAGGGTTGTAGCGGATCGGCTTTTTGCAGTAAGAGCACGTGCTTTCAAGCCGTCGATCGGCGAAAGCTTTTTGGTCCAACGCCAGACACGCCGACTGGTCAGGCTTAAGCGAGGCGGAGAGGTCTTCAATTACCTTTAGTATGTTTGCCGGAGGCCTTAGATATCGATCGCACCAACCACAATATGCAACTATCTTCTCTGCCCAATCGCGGCGAACAAAATCATAGATCCGAACTGCGGTCGTGACGCGCGGCTCGTTGGACCATTCAACCATGTCGAGCAGTCGCACGTTACCTGCTTGGCCGCCGATAATCAAATGCCTGCCTCGCATTGCGAGTGAAAGAACTACAAACGGCTGCACGCAAACTGATACACATTCGCCACTCAACAAATCCCAGACGCGGACAGTTCGGTCGCGGCTAGCAGAGACAACGTAGCGAATATCAGCGGTGATGCTTAATCCGGTGATTTCGTCCGAATGACCCTTGAGGGTTCTTAACTCGACTCCACGTCGCACCGACCAGACACTTATAATTCCCTCGATTCCTCCCGAAACCGCATATTGTCCATCCTCCGAAATCGCCAGCACCTCAACAGAATCCTCGGTCGCCTTGAAGATCCGCTCGCGTTTTTCGCCAGCCAGGTTCCAAGTCATAAACGGTCGTTTTATTCCCCCGAATTCGTCGTCACCGACCGAGAGTAGCAGCCTGCAATCATTTGCTAAGAGCACCTTTTTCACTTCGGATGAATGACCACTCAAGTTGCTGCGAAGTCGATTCGTAGTCAGGTCCCAGACTCTGATTTCGTGATCCTTGGAGAACCGAGAGCCTGTCACCGCTGTACTTCCGTCAGCGGAAATGGTCGCCGCATAGACACGCCCCGTGTGGCCCTTGAGCGGTGTCGGTCTCGAGACGAATCCATTTGAAACTTTATAAATGTTGAAGAGTTGATGTGTGGCAATCAATGCACGCGAACCGTCAGGTGTGATGGCAATGGCATTTGGATCGCTCACGTTTTTCGGCTCTGAGTGAGGCTGGAGGCCGGTTCTTAGCTCATGCGAAAGGAAAATACCATCGTCATCGCATGATGCCGCGATTCGTCCATCACTCCTGAAGGCGACTTGATCGACGTTACTCCGGGAACTGTTCTCGTCTTCGGTTGGAGCATGCCAGCCGCGCCTAGCGTCCCAGAGCTGAACGATGCCGTTATAAGAGACTGTTATCACTTTGCCGGCATCTGCACTCAATGCGAGGTCACTAATTGGCAGAACAGTTCCGGCCAGTGGCTCGAGATGGCGAATGATTTGTCCGGTCTCCATATCACAGAACATGATCTTTCCAAAATATCCTGAGACAACTATGCGACCGTCTGCCGAGATCGCAAGTGCCTCGGCTGGTATTGTCCGCGGACCTTCGAGTGTAGGAAGAGTTCTTAGCTTCTGTTTCGTGATCAGGTTCCATCTTTGATATGAACCTTTGCTACCGGCGATCGCGACCACTTGAAAATCCGGAGTACAAGCCATGGCGTTGATTGTGCGCTGCTCTGGACGAATTACGGCAGTGCACTCTTTCGCAACCAGATCCCAAACTCGTACTGTCTCATCAAAGCCTCCGGATATGGCCCATCGACAATCCTCCGAAAGGGCAATGGTTTGAATTTGATTCGTGTGTCCTTTTAAAACGCTAAGACACACGCCCGTATTAAGATCCCAGACTCGCACGGTATGATCCTGGCCGCCGGAAACGGCGAGCTCGCCGCTCGCGGAAATCGCGACTGCCGCTGGTCGCTCCTCATGCCCTTTCAAACGCCTCAAGCAAGTGCCCGTAGAGACATCCCAAACTCGAATCATATTGTCGCCGCTACCGGAAACTAACCTGCGACCGTCGGGTGTCATAGCGACTGCCATGGCGAAGCCCTCATCGTCGTCAAGAATTCGCAATAGTCTTCCACTAGCGAGATCCCAAACATTTAAGTAGTTTGCGAAGGTTGAGACTGCCAAGGTGCCGTCGGCTGATACTGCAACACCGGACGAATCCTGTCCTCCCTCGCCACTGTCGCCAGTCCCCGGAGTCAGTGTTCTTAAGATGATCGGTTCCGGATCGAATTGCGCGCGATAGTTCCGCCGACAGAGCAGTGAGAACGGTCTTAACTTGCGCGACTTGAGTATTTCGTCTGCAGCTATTCCGACTGGTCCAAACTCAAAATCGTTGTGAGCCTGTTGTAGACAAAAATCGGGTTGCAAGCGCCACCGATCGAGACTCTGACTTTCACTATTAACAAATGCCTCGAACGCTCGCAGGTTGGCGAGACGACCCTTAGCTGAAGCTTCATGTTCATCGTCATAGCGGAACGACGCGCGCGGGGCGGTTGGGCGAGGAATATCTTTCAGTGTTTCAGCGGTCTCCTGATGTGCAGCGATGCAGGCACGTGCGTAAGCTGCCAGTTCATCAGCAAACTTCCGTGCGTTCTCTACGTTTTTCGCTGTTTCAATCGCTTCCGCCTGAGCGTCAGGCAATGATTGAATTGCTCTGAAATAATCTTCACCCAGTTCGTAAGTCATTCCCGCCCGGCACTTGGCTTCAATGAAACTAAGGTCGCAGAGAGTGTTTTCAACTTCGTCCCACGACTCAGCCTGAGTCTGGTGGTAGACGATCTCGCTCAACGCGCGTCGCTGCTCGGCGTCCCAGCCGGATTCAGTGTGCGCCAGCCCTTCAAAGTAATATGCTACTTCCTGATTGGTCCGTCGAAACGCTCGACTCGATTTCCTCTGCTCTCTAATCGCGAGATAACGCTGGTTCACTGCCACACGAAGTTGTTGGTGATAGAAACCAATTAGCCCCTCACCTGACGACTCGTCTTTTGGCTGTAAATAAAAGGCCAACGCTCGGTAGAAACGAATCCAATCGAGGCGCGTGGAACTCGGCATCGCACGACGCAATAAATCAAGTATTTCTCCCTCTTTCAGACCGACTCGCGAAACGCCAACCCAGCGAAGCACGCATTCGACGAGCTCACGGCCGTGGTCGGTTTCAAGCCGAATGAGCACCTGAGCAAATAAGGCTGACAGTGAAGTTGGGAGTTTGTTGATTCTCCCGGAGATAGATGCATAGTCACCAAAGAGGCTGAGCTCTTCCAGGGCGACGCGGAGATATAACGGCAATGCGGCGTCGAGACGTCGCCGGATGTCGAGCAATTCATCAACCTGCTCGTCAGTTAGTTTCTTGCCACGTTCTTGCAGCAGGCGGCTGATTAATTGTCGTCGATCGTTCTCCGAAAGTGGCAACACTTTGACGATGGACTCTGCCGTCACTTGTTGCTGAAGGTTATCGAGTGTTTTGCCGGGAAGAGTGCTAACGATGACCCGTACGTTGCGTGGCAACTTCATCGGCAGCCAATCCAATTGGTGACTTTCCGAACTGGGATCCAATTGATCGAGCGCATCGATTATGAGGAGCAATCGCTTTCGGGGTCCGAGGGATTTAAATAAACGATGGAGTAAGAGCCGCAGCTCTTCAGGCTTTGAAGGAACAAAAATTTGAAGTCGCAACTCCGGTTGTAGTTTCTCCACTATGGACCGCAGAGCGCTGACCAAATCAGTTGATGCCGGACTCGCGCCTATGAAGAACGGAAGCACTACCGCTTTCACCCGCTTCCTGGCTTGAAGCGCAAATTCAGCCAGCAAAGCTGACTTACCTGAACCCGGTTGCCCTGTGACTACGAGAGGAGTAGTCGCTTTGACGTCTTCAACATATCCGAACATCTGAGCGAGCGTGTCCTGACGTCCGAGAAACAGTCGCGTGCGGTCTTGTAAAAACAACTCTTGTGCATCGTAGGAGACTTTTTGGCGGGCGCGAGTTCGTGAGGGAAGTTCCTCTTCAATCGCAGTCCACAACTTTTGCAGAAGGGAATCACCCCACGCGTCTAAACCTTTCAGTCTGATGGTTCCATGCTCGAGCAGCGATTGTTGAAAATCCTTACTGAGCGTAGACCATTCCCCGGGTTGGACCACGCCGTCGCGAACGCTCTTTTGATCTGCACGAGATAGACGGAGTTTCAGAAGGTTCAAATCAACCTGGAGCCCATCGTACTGAACATCGTAATCATCCGCGGGTTGACTCGATCGTATGAGGGTCTTCAATTGTTCGAGCTTCTTCCGGCGTTCAGGGTCAGACTCAACAAAAACAGAACGAAACGATGGCGGGAAGTGAATGTTATCCAGGAATTCTCCGCGACGTAGATAGAAAAAAGCTTTGTATGGCGAAGCTGAGGCAAGTGCGCCGTAATGAAATTCGCGTTCTGTTATCGACTGACCTGCGCCCGGGATACCTGCCGACTCAAAACAAACGAGAAGTCGATTGAGTACATCTTCCGGCATCGTTGAATCTGATGACAAACGGTAGACAGGTCGGTCGAGCGTCTCATCCAGTGTGTACCAGGTAGTTAGCAGGCTCGCATCTTCCGGAGTGGCCGGGTGACAAATTTTTTCGAAAGTTGAAACGTCCAGTTGATCCAGAGGTGGTACCCAACCATATCGCTCTCCTAACAACCCGATGAAAAAAGGTCTCGCACGGTCGATCTCGTCGAGGCAGACATTCAAGCTGCCCCGACGCCGGGAGTCTTCGGCGGTGACCCCCCAACGCAGATCGATGCCGAGGAAATCAGTACCGAGTTTTGCACAACGGCTACGCAGCTCCGGAAAGACAAAGCGATTGAGGCGATCGCGTTCGGCATGCATGTCGCGGAACGTGGAGGACACGAAAACACGGACAACACGTGACGTTGTTTTCTTCCGATTGCTGGCATTCTCGCTTACCATTGCCGCGTCCTGTTATTTTTGGGGCCGAATCAACCAATTAAAGATCGTAAGGTAACTGACGCCGAAAGACACATACCAGAAATCGCTCCTCATGACCATTGCCATAAATGGAATTGGACTCGCGACCGCACAGGGAAATACCGCCGAGATCATCCGGTCCCGATCATTTCGTGCGCCAACGGAGTTACCGTGGACCGCTGGCAAATCAAATATATCGCGCCTGTGTTATCCCGCGAAGGGCATCGATTCGACGCTTTCAGGCGCAGTGCGTTGGCAGGCACTGGCGAAGGCCGCGCTTGCAGAGGTTGTGGGTTCTGATAAGACACCGCTATTGATGGCCTCCTGTAATGGCAGCGCAGCTCTCGGTTGGGAAAAGGCGTTTGAGACGGAGACGCTCCTTGAAGGTACACAGTGGGCCGCCGACGACTTACCCGTGTTTAGTTCGTCCTGTGCTTCGGGAATACATGCGCTGTATGCTGCGCGTGAATTGTTGACGTCTGGAGCAGTGAAAGAAGTGCTTGTACTTGCGGCGGATGTTCTCGCGAGCTCGAACCATGAGAATTTTGAGAGCTTGCGAGTGTTGGCCGAGGAGCCTTGCACGCCGTGGCAATCGACGAGCTCTGGATTCATTCTCGGTGAAGCAGCGGTTGTGCTGAAACTTGCCCACGTGCAAGACGAAGCGGCGCTTGCGGTAATAAATGGGCCGGAACTTGGAAGTGATCTGGTCGAACACGATGGACTGTCGAGCGTGATCGAAACATTATCGCGGGGGATTGCTACGATGATCTTCGGGCAGGGAACCGGACCGTACGCGACTGATGCTGCCGAACTCAGAGCGCTTGGCAGTTTTGTAGACAGGGATGTTCCGATATACACGCCGTTGAGTCACTTCGGACACACGTTGGGAGCTTCGAGTTTGCTGTCGATCGCCCTTGCGGTTGCTCTAACCTCGTTGGCGGAGTCGTTGGACAGCACCACAGATGGAAGACCGATTTGCCGCGCTAACCCTCCCTCGCGGCCCAGGCATGGATTTAAAAATATTCTCGCTACCTGTAGAGCATTGAATGGTGCGTGTGCGGCGACGTGGGTGGGCAGGATTTCTCACGGAAAGACTCAAACGCGCAAAACGGGTTGGAAGAGAAGCGTGATACCGAGTCTCTTGATGCATCCCGTGCTCAAGAGACTTGCTTGCGAAGCGTTTGAGCAACGGCCAATTCAGCCTCCTGACGTTTTGATCCTCCGTCTCGAGAAGCCGCTTGCACCGCCACCTACAGCCGTCATCGGAAAACGACTCCTGCCCAGCGCAGTGCTCGAGATGACGCCAGGTTTTGCTTCACAACTAATCGCTCGCTGCTGGGGCTATACCGGTCCGGCGCTTTGTCTCGTTGGCAACGTCGACGCCGATCTCTATGGACTAACAAATGCTTTTCTTGAATCCCGACAAAATGTGTATCAAGTAAACCTGCGAGGGAGTGGAGACAATCGTGCAATCGAATGGAACATTTGATAATGGTGACGCTCATCTGTTGTCAGGTTTGCGAGTTCTCGTGACCGGAGGTTCAGGCGGTATCGGCCAGGGTATCTGCACTGTCGCCGCACGAGAAGGCGCGAACGTCGCGTTCACGTGGCACGGAAACAAAGCCGGCGCTGATGCGACCGAAAAGATCGTGCGTGACGTCGGGCGCGAGTGCCTGCCTGTCCAGGCAGATCTTCGTAATGCTGACGAAGCGGGTAAGGTTGTCGCCGCGGTGGAGGAATCGTGGGGAGCGATCGATACACTGGTGAACAACGCGGCGTTCAGCGAAGCAGTTCCTTTCATATTGATCGACGATAAAGACTTCGCTGAAATCATGGAGTTGAATCTGTTCGCAGCATTTCGCATGTGTCGGGCAGCGGTGCGAGGGATGATTCGTCAGAAGTTTGGACGCATCGTAAACATCAGCTCAATAACCGGCTCACGGTCGATCGCCGGCCCGGTTCACTACGCGGCGAGCAAGGGTGCACTCGAAGGGCTCACACGAAGCCTCGCACACGAGGTCGGACCTTATGGCGTCCTGGTCAACGCCATTGCTGCAGGAATCTTTGAAAGCGGGCTGCGCTCGACAATACCCGAGCATCATCAAAAACGTTACCTCGACGCCTGTGCCCTTTCGCGCTTTGGTCAACCAGTCGAGTGCGGTGAGGCAGTCGCATGGCTCGGCTCCAGGCGCAACACATACCTCAACGGCACCGTGATTTTCCTTGACGGCGGCACCCTGGCTTAAATCCGGGGTAATCCGTAACAGGCAATCAGGCAATCAGGCAACAGGCGGCTTTGCACAAAAAGTCCTAAATCCCGCCCACGGCAGTGGGCGGATTCGTTCAAGTCGTATCTATACACGAATCTCCTAAACTGATTTTAATCCCGCCCCACGGCAGTGGGCGGATACTTCAGGTCCTTACTATTTATCCTATTCTATGAATAATGTGGACTTGAACGATCCGCCAACTTCCGTTGGCGGGATTGAAAACTTATCAGAAGACTTTTATATAGAAAGGACTTGAACGAATCCGCCCACTGCCGTGGGCGGGATTTAGGAATTTTAGTCCAAGACCACGTTCAGGCTAAAAACCTACTCAAACGTTTCAAAATGAACTAGAATTCGCCGGTCCTCGAATGCCCAACAATCCAGTCCTTTCCAAAAGGAGTGTGAAGCGTGATCCAACTCGACCCGCTCTTTGCCGGTCCTCCTCCAAAGAGGGACCGCGATGCTGCGTTCTTTTCTTACACTCGATCCATTTGTCCTGCATGCAAAAAACTGATCGACGCACACATCGTCCTGCGCGACGACAAGGTGTGGATGCAAAAGAAATGTCCCCGACATGGCTTCTTCGAAGTCGAGGTTTCAAGTGACGCCGAGTACTACCTGAAGTCGCTCTCGTACACGAAGCCAGGCACCGTGCCCTATCGGTTTGCAACCAAAGTCGAACATGGCTGTCCGGAAGATTGCGGCTTGTGTGAGGATCACCTGCAACACACCTGTTCACCGATTCTCGAGATCAACGATGTCTGCGATCTGACCTGTCCTGTTTGCATCGTTCGCAACCAGCAGCGTTACTCGATGACGTTCGATGAGTTCAAAAGCGCGGTTGACTTGCTGGTCGCGGCGGAAGGTGAACTGCCGATCATGCTGCTTTCCGGTGGCGAGCCGACGTTGCATCCACAGTTCTTCGAGTTTTGCGACTACGTGCTTCGTGGTCCACACGAAGGCAAAGTCAAGCGCCTCTTGATCTCAACGCACGGCCGTAAAATTGCCCAGAACCGGGCCTTTGCCGAGAAGTTCAAAGCCGGTGGCATGTACGCGTCCCTTCAGTTCGACACGCTGAAGGCCGGAGTTTATCCGAAGACGCGTGGTGTCGAGCTAATCGACATGAAGATGCAATGCATCGAGGTGATCAAGGAGCTGGACATCCCGACAGTGATCGTTCCCACGGTGTCGAAAGGTGACAACAGCGACGAGCTCGGCGCGCTCGTCGAATTCGGGTTGGAACTCGAGCAGTGTTCGAGCATCGTTATTCAACCGATGGCCCACACCGGCGACGGCGGCGACGGTTATCATGCAAGCCCCGCGGGCCATCGACTCACGATGCCCGAAGTCCACCAGCTTATCGAAGAGCAGACGGGTTGGTTCAAACGCGAGTACTTCCATCCTGTGCCGTGTTCACATCCGAGTTGTTATACCGCCACGTATCTGTTCCGCATGGACGACGGCAAATACAAACCACTTCCTGAGTTTGTAAACATCCGGCAATATCTCGACGCGATGCAGAACCGTGCGATTATTCGTTCCGATAATCAACTCGAGAAGATGATCCTCGATTCGATCACTAATCTTTGGTCGGCAACAAAAGTCGGTGAAGACTCGGAGCTGATACTAGGCTCGCTGAAGTCGTTCCTCAAAGACACCTTCAATTCGCGCAATCCGCTTTCGGCGGCGGACATCGAGCGGCGCACAGAAGCGCGCAGCAAGGCGCTCTTCATTCATAACTTCATGGATCCGTGGGATCTCGACGTCGCGCGCTTGAAGAAGTGCTGCACCCATTACGTGATGCCCGATGGGCGACTCATGCCGGGCTGTTCTTACAACAACCTGTATCGCCATAAGGACGAGCGTTTCTTCCCTGACGCCGAGCCCGTGTCGCCTGCGCCCGTCAAGATTGAAAACGGACCGGCACTGGTCCAGATCACTGGGAGAGTCAGTCAATAGCAACGGCCGAGACAATCAACGAGCTGCGAGAGTTGATCGTTCGCGCGGCGCCCGATGTAATTGCAGCAATGCCGGTACGCAACTGCTCGCCCGACGAACCCCTCGACGCCATCGTTCCGTTTTCGTCGCTGATATTGTTGGGAGTGGTGGTAGCGATTGAGGATCGTTACGGGTTTCGCGTTACGCGCGATCAGCTTGGGAAGGCGTGTCAGAGCGGTACCAGTCTCCGAACGTTAGCAGACATGATCGAGAACTCAGGCACGGATTAACCTGGATGAAGATCGACATTATCCATCCGGCGCACTATCGAGACGACGGCAGTCTGGTTCAGTCGAAGAACCTGATTGATCGGCTGGGTGCGTACCTGCCTCATCTTGGACCACCGCTGATGGCCGCGCTGACACCGGACAAGCACGAAGTCAGATTAACTGAAGAGTACCTCGAGGATATTGATTTCGAGAGCGATGCGGATGTCGTGGCTCTCTCCGGCCAGATCATGCAGCTTCAGCGCTGTGTCGATATTTCCAAAAGGTTTCGTGCAGCAGGAAAGAAAGTGGTGCTTGGTGGTTACTTGCCATCGATGTTGCCCGATCGTGTGGACGGACTCTTCGACGCGATCGTCGTCGGTGAAGGTGACGAAGTCTGGCCGCAATTACTCGACGATATCGAACAGGGAACACTGAAGACTCGTTATCGCTCGGCGCGTCCACCTGACATCAACAATCTGCCCGTGCCTCGTTACGATCTCATCAAGAAGGATCGGGTCGTAGTTTATCCAGTGCAGGCAACGCGCGGTTGTCCTTTTACCTGTGAGTATTGCTCGATCGCCGCGGTCTATAACGGCATGTATCGCAAGCGACCCGTGGATCAGATCGTTCGCGACGTCGAAGCGACGCATAGCCGTAACATCAACTTTTGTGACGACAACCTGTGCGAAGACGTGAAGTTTGCGGATCGACTCTTTACCGCGCTCGAAGGCGCGCCAATTCGTTGGGGAACGCAAACAACGATCAATGTTGCTCGTCACCCGGACTTGTTGAAGAAGGCGCGCGCGTCGGGTTGTGTATTGATGGCTTTGGGTGTCGAAACTTTTTCGGCGCGCAATCTCGAGGACGTTAACAAGACTTTTCATGCAGTCGATAAGTATGCAGATGGTTTCCAGCGGATCATGGACGCGGGGATCAGTCCCCATGCGCTGATCATCTTCGGACTGCCCGACGACAACCCAGAAACGTTCAAGCGCACCGTCGATTATCTCGAATCATTGAAGGTGCCCGTTACGCAGTTTTTCATCCTGACGCCGTATCCGGGTTCGCCCACGGGCGACAAGATCTGGCGCTCCGGAGTTGTTTTCGACGAGGACCTGAATCACTTGCGTGAGCCGTACGTTGTCTACAAGCCGCAGCAGCTTTCGCCGGCTGAGTTGCATGATGGTTGGTGGGGCGCGGTGCAGGAGTTTTATTCGCTGCGTTCGATTCTGAGAAGAGTTGTGTTCCGCCGGAAGCCGCTGAACTTGTGGGTGAACCTCGCGACAAATTTGTACTACTGGTCGAAGGTCAAACGTGGGATTCACACGGTGTACTTCGGGAAGAATTAGGCCGGAAAAAGGCACAAAAATGATTTACCTCGTGGCAGGGGCGCAGGAATATGATCTCGCGAGAGTGAGAGTAGAGAAGCCGGAGTTGTGGCGACAGGTGCGTCGCTATAACAAGCCGGTTCAGCTCGCGCTCGCGGCCGCTGATGAGGTAATGCGATTCGCAAATGATCCATCAACCGCGGCCGTGATCTCTCTCGCGCCTTGCCAGCCTGGCTCTGCCGATCTTTACCGGTGGGGACACGTCGTCACGTCAGGCATGGCGAGTGGAATGCTCGGGAATCTTCGTATGAACCCAACGCAGACGCTTCATGCAGTCGATAACCTCGCGATGTCTGCGTTTGCGATTGCCCATCGCAATCACGCGTATTGTCTTGGACTGGGCGGCGCTGCGGGACAGGCGTGGTCCGGGATAGAAGCGGTGCATGAACGTCTCGATGCGGCGCTGGAAGAAGAAGCGTTGTTGATGTCGGGCGATCAGGAGGCCGCGGAAGACGAAGCTCCGGGCCTCGGTGTCGCATTATTGTTTTCGACCCGCGCTCAACCATTTCAGAAGTCGGGTCGGATTGTTCGCCTGGTCTCCATCTCGCGGAGTCCGGCCATTGTGGATGCAATTCCGCATGCCGCGAACGGTCTTGCGGCTTTGTTGTCGTCAATTGCTCAGCATCGCGATGGGCTTGTGTCATACGTTGTGCCACCGGCACATACCGACGGCTTTTCAAACATAATCGTCAATCTGGAAATCTCCTGATGTCCGGTAAGTGTCGCGTGGTAATTACAGGCATGGGCGCACTTTCAGCGCTCGGCGCAACAACGCGCGAATTGTGGGACGGGTTGCTCGCAAATCGATCCGGCGTGAGGAGAGTGCAGCGGCTCGTTGACTCCGGGATAACCGTCACGAGTGGTGGTGAAGTGGACGCCGTGTCGCCAGAGAATGTCGAGCGCGATCACGAGATTGCAAATCGTGCGATCGACGACGCGCTGGCTGAATCAAAACGTGATGCGGGCGGATGCGGTTTCATCTGGTCCACTGGTCTCGACACTTTCCAGATGGGACCGGAAGGCTTTGTGCATCGCTCGGCGGGTCGTTGTTTTTCGAATCTTGCTTCGAGGTTCTCTGGTCCCAAACGCATGATCGCTTCCGCTTGCGCTTCAGGCACGCAAGCCGTCGGTGAAGCGTTTCGGCTGATTCGACATGGTCAAGTTGATGCGTGTGTAGCGGGCGGATCGAGTGTGATGCTGACGCCGTTTTACCTGATCGGTTTTGCGGGATTGCAGGCAGTGGCCGTTGACAACGGTGACGATCCGTCGTTGGCGTGTCGTCCTTTTGATAAGAAACGTAAAGGGTTTGCGTTAGCCGATGGCGCCGGAGCAATGGTCCTGGAGACTCTTGAGAGTGCGCGAGAACGCGGCGCGATGGTGTTGGCCGAAGTGATCGGATTCAGCATGAGCCAGGACGCGTTCGATCTGAATCGCCCGTGTGACGATGGAGCAGGCGCAGTACTTTGCATGCGTCGCGCGCTTGCCGATGCTGCTCTAACTGAAGAACAGATCGACGCGGTTAATGCACACGCCACCGCAACCTATTCTGGGGATCTCGCGGAGGCGACAGCGTTGCGAAAGCTCTTTGCGGACCGGTGGCGAGACGTCCCAGTCTCAGGATCGAAGGGCGCGATCGGGCACGCGATGGCCGCGGCCGGTGTGCTCGAAGCGATCGTTGCCGCGCAAACGTGTGCGACAGGCATCGTGCCGCCAACTGTGAACCTGCACCACGTAGACGAAGGGTGTGAGTTGGACCATGTGATCGGAGAGCCGCGCGATGTGAATGCTGAGACGGTGTTGTCAGTATCGTTTGGAATGGGCGGACAGAACGCGGCAGTGATTCTGAGCCGTGGATTAAACGGATGAAGACGGATTGGGAGCTAAACGGTCGGGTCGTCCTGATCACCGGGGCGACCGGATACCTCGGGCAGGCACTGGCGCGCGGATTCGGTGGCGCAGGTGCGAGGTTGTTTCTAACTGGTCGAAATGAAAACGTTCTCGCTGAACTCGGGAAAGAATTGTCAGCACGCACGCTTGCTGTAGATCTCACGGCGGAGGGTGCGGTTGGGCATGTAATGGAAGAGATCGGGGGGATCGATACGTTGGTCCTCAATGCGGGCACGCTTGCTGATGGCCTGGTCGCAGGATTGACAGACGACGATCTCGCCCACGTTTACGAGCTCAACGTGATGGCTGCGTTTCGAATATTACGAGCGACGTTGAAGCCGATGATCCTTAATCGGAGTGGCAACATCGTCGTGGTTTCTTCCACGGCTGCGCAACGTCCAGGCGTCGGACAAGCTGCTTATGCTTCATCAAAAGCAGCACTCGAAACGCTTGTTAGGACCACCGCGCGCGAAACTGCCACGCGCGGGATCCGAGTCAACGCCGTCGCGCCGGGATTACTCGCGGGCGGTATGAGCACGCGCATTCTCGACGAACACATGGACCAGGCACGCGCTTCGATTCCGATGAGACGGCCGGGCGAGGCAGAGGAAATTGTGCCCGTGGCGCTCTTTCTCGCGTCGCCGATGAGCTCATACGTGACGGGACAGGTGTGGTGTGTGGACGGAGGCGTAACAGCGTGAGTACGCGCGACACATCGGCGGAGGTTGCCGTGCTCGTGCGCCAGACGCTCGCGTTGCCTGAGAGTGAACCGGTTCAGCCGCAGCAACTGTTCTTCTACGATCTCGGTTTCACTTCAATGGACCTGCTCGATCTCTTGTTTCGTCTCGAGCAACATTTTCAGATCGAGATTCCGGAAGGAACGATCTATCACCTCGCGCGCGGCGATCTCCCGGAGGCTGAGTTTGCTGAAGACGCAGTGTTGACTGAAGCGGGACGGCAACGGCTGATGAATTTGCTTTACGACACGCCGAGGGAAATCTTTCCGGCACGCATACACGCGACGACGCTCCCACGCTATTGCACGGTCGGTGCGATCACGCGCCTCGTAGACCACAAGCTCGCGGCCTCGAGCTCGGATAAACGCAATGTTTGAGTTGATGCGGTCAATCAGTATTGATGTCGAGAACGGGCGTGCTTCGGGCAGGGCGTTCGTCCCTGCCGATCATCCGCTGTTTGCCGATCACTTTCCCGGCAAAGCGCTGTTGCCTGGTTCGCTCATTCTTGAACTGGCGGCACAGGTCGCCGGACCACTCGCAGAAGAATTCGCGAAAACTCAGCAGCAGATCGAAAGATGGGCCATTCTGGGAATGGTTCGCGACGCCCGTTTCCTGCAACCCGTCTTTTTGCCGGCATCACTCGAGATAACGGCCGCAATCTCTCGTTTACAAACTTCGAACGTTAGCGCGAGTGTCACTGTTATCGTGAACGACGAACGCGTGATGCAGGCTGAGCTGGTCATGGTGATGCTCGAGTCGTCCGCTGAATGGGAGACCGCGATCGAAGCGCGAAACGACCGTCTTGCTCGTTGGAAGGAGGCGTCGTGACAACGCTTTCCGCGATCGATGCTTTCTTTGTGGCGTATCAGGAGTCGTCCGGTGTGCTCATGCAGCTTGGTGTCGAGGTGGAGCTGAAAGGACGTATCGCTCGCGACGATGTCCAACGAATGTTGTCGCACCTCGTGAAACGCTGGCCACCACTGGGCCAACGACTGAGACAAGGCTGGTTAGGATTGTCGTGGGAAGGTAAGCCGCGAATCGGCGAAATGTTGCGTGAGGCAGAGAATCGAGACGGGTTGGCACAGTGGCGCAACCGGCCATTGAATCCATTTCGCGAGCCGCCATTTCAACTGCTCTGGATCGCGAATGATGAGGTAAATCTTTTTGCGTTTCGCGCGCATCACGCGGTTGTTGATGGCGAAGCGTTTTTTGGAGTTTGTGCTGAAGCGGTTCGTTCGATCGCAGGAGCCGCGGATAAGACGGATCTTAAGAACGCATCGACTCGAGCTCTAAACATCGCTGACGCATTGCAGAAGGTTCAGGAGTTGCGGAGGCAGGCACAGTCGGATAAGAGCGCGCGTATCGCCGTACGCAGTACTGCGGCCGGACCGATTGCGATTGTCGAAAGGGATTTGGCGAGAGAACAGTTGAACGGTTGGTTGTGCGCAGGTGCATGGATGAAAGGGATTTATGAGTGGAATCGTTTGCGTGACCCATTGACTACTTCGCTCATATCGCTCGAAGTGCCTGTAAGTCTGCGGCGCCGGCGCGACCCTCACTTGAGCATTGGTAACCAGATCTCGCCGTTGGTACTTTATGGCGATGCCACACAACCGCTCGAAGATTTGGCGCAGCAACTGAAGCAGCAGATGAGCACCGCAATGCGTCAGCGAACACACCTTGCGCTGCCTTCTCTTTCTGCACCCGCGAAGTTTCTGCCCTGGGAGGTGTTTCGTCGCCTTGCTGCGAGTCCGGAATTGACGGGGTTCGCCACCAGCCACTTCGCCTGGCTTGAGCATGCGCAAACAATTCACGACGAGGTATCGCGCGCTTCAAACGGCGTGCTGCAAATCGTCGATCAGCAGATCTACACGCCGGTTTGCCTGCACATGGGTGCTGCAGTCGCAGTTCTTGCGTGGCCTGAACGCGCGCAAGTTTTCTTAACTCATCGTCTGAACGCGTTATCGACAAATGACGCAAATGTCCTGTTGGACCTTATGGTCCGGGAGTTAGATGCAACGCACCTGAGCCGGCAACAGGTCGCTGTATGAGTGACACAGATTCCGCCGATCCCGTCATCATCATCGGCGCAGGTCCGGCGGGTCTCGCAGCAGCCGAAACGCTGGCGAAGCGAAACATTGATTACGTGATCCTTGAAAAAGGCAACGCAGTCGCGAGTGCCCTGCGGCGCGTCGATCCGGAAATGAGGCTGCTTTCGCCTAAAGGCTTGTCACTGATGCCGGACATGAATATTGAACCCGGGACACCCACGTACCTGCCGTTCACCGTCCTCGTGCATGAGCTGGAACGATACCAGCAACAGCATGAGTTAAAGGTCAACTTCGATTGTACAGTTCTCGCAATTCGAAGGGAGAAAACCGGGTTCGCAATCAGTTATCGAGCAGGCAACGGTGAGCAGCATGAGCTGCGTGGCAGTCACGTCATCAATGCAACCGGCATCATCAGCCAGCCGCGGCTACCTGACAACTTTCGGTTTGAAGCTTGCCGCTGGAAGCACAGCATTGATGTCCGCGCCGAAGATTTTGCCGGCGTAAAACGATTGCTGATCGTGGGCGGCGGCGCATCGGCTGCCGAAGTGCTCGAGAACTGGTTGCGAGTTAGGCAGGAAGACGATCGTGCGTGGCTGTCGCTGCGCTCGAGACTCATCGCGATTCCACATTGGATCTTTGGCATCGATGTTCACTACTTCGCCTGGCTGCCGGAGCAGATTCCGACCGGTTTATTTGGGTGGCGCGCGAACCGTTTGACCGAGCCGATGACCGGCCGGGCAGTGATTCGCGCTACTCGCAAGGGATTGATAAAGCGAATGCCCGGTGTGCGTAGCTACAGGAACAGTGAAGTCGAATTTCTAAATGGCAAACGAATCGAACCGGACTTGATCGTGTTCGCCACTGGTTTCACTTATGCACTTGAACACTTGAAGGAAGTTGTGGATCTGGATCCGGATGGGAGGCCGATGGTTAAGAATTGTGAGAGCACGCGCGTGCCGGGTGTGTTTCTGCTTGGGTATCGATTTGGACGAACGTTCGCGTCGCCTTACCTGCGCGGGATTGCGCGTGATGCGGAGTATGTTGCCGGGCGGATTGCGCAGGAGAAACGAGTGAGATGAAAGCAGTTCGTGTAAAAGGTTTTGGAGATGTGGACCAACTGGAGCTGGTCGAATTGCCGGACCCGGAGCCGCAAGCGGGACAGGTGCGAATTCGTGTCGAAGCAAGCGGGTTGAACTACGCCGACGTCATGCAGCGCGCCGGTCTTTATCCGGGTGGACCAAAGCCGCCGTTCATTTCCGGTCTCGAGGCAGCGGGCGTGGTCGAGGCAGGCGAGGGCTTGCCGGTTGGCGCGCGCGTGATGACGGTTTCGGCCGGTGGTTGCCATGCGGAGCGTATGTGCGTTAGCGCGGCAGCGTGCATGCCTGTGCCCGAGTCGATGTCTTTCATCGAGGCCGCTGCGTTTCCGGTCCAATACCTGACTGCGTACCACGCGCTTACGACTGTTGGCAGGGCTGTGGCGGGCGAAACAGTTCTCATTCACGCGGCGGCTGGCGGTGTGGGCACGGCGGCAGTACAGATCGCGAAATTGCTTGGCTTGCGTGTGATCGGCACCGCGTCGGCGGAAGAGAAGCGCGCCCGCGTGCTCGAACTGGGGGCCGACGAGGCACTCAGCTATGAAGAATTCGATCAAAAGCTAAACGGTAAGAATGCACCCATGTTGATACTTGAAGCAGTCGGCGGCGAGGTGTTTAGTCGCAGTCTGGCGATCCTGCCATCCCTCGGTCGGCTGGTTGTTTTCGGCGCCGCGAGCCGCGAGGTACAGCCGATCGACACATTGAAGTTGCTGTTTCGATCACAGGGCGTGTTTGGTTTGCACCTGAATGCGATCTTCGAACGGCCGAATCTGATGGGTGAATCGGTGAAGCAGTTGTTTGAGTGGATCGGGCAGGGCCGGTTGAAGATGCAAGTCGGTCATGTTTTGCCGTTAGCGAAGATTCGTGAAGCGCATGAGTTGATCTCAAGTCGGAAGAGTTACGGAAAGATCGTGCTCGGGCTCGCGGATGAACGCGGATCTTAAGACGCGGATTTATGTTTTATCACCTCACGGACTATCTGCATTTTGCGAGGATGTACGGCCGGAACCGCCGACGGCAGCGCGTCTGGGGAAAACTGTACGAAGAGGCCGTGCGGTCGCAGTCGTTCAAGCTGCCGGTTGCGACTGTGGTCCAGCTAATTCCTACCGAAGCTTGTAACCTGCGGTGCCCGTTCTGCAATCAGTGGGGAGAAAACGGTTACTTCTTCGACGGTGTTCGCCGTGTTGAGCACATGGACGCTGAGGGATTGACCGTATTGATGCGTGGGCTCTCACCACGCGATTCGCTGATCAGTGTTCATGGTGGTGAGCCGTTCGTTTACAAACACATCGACACACTGCTCGAGCTGCTGCGCGAACAACAGTTCGACGTCATCTTCTCGACTAACGGCACCCTGCTCAAGTCTCATTTGGACGGGCTTGCGAACATCCGGAATCTGATCTTCCTGCTGTCGATTGACGGCGACGAGCAGACGCACGACAAAATTCGCGGCAAAGGAACTTTCAAAGCCGCGCGAGATTCCATACGAGCGCTTTTCGAACTGCGACGTCGTCGCGGCGTACCTTTGCCGGCAGTCATCATGAGTACGGTTGTATGCGAGTGGACTACAGACGTGCTGGAGCGCGTGTACGATGTGGCGCGTGACTTCCAGGCACTAGCTATCAACTACAACTTTCGCTGGTTTCTCACGGAAGAGATCGGCGAGGCTTACGAGCGCCACCTGCAACACGAATTCGGGGTAAAGTCGAGCGGCGCATGGCGTGGCTGGGTCTCGACGAATCATGAAAGCCATGATTACACCAAAGTCGCTGCCGCGGTCGATCGCGTCATGCGAAAACGGCGACGCTTTTCACCGCCATTCGTAGTGACCACGCCTAATCAGTTGCGTGGCTCAGATTATCAAACCTATTTCACCGACTATCTCAACACGTTCGGCAACGAGAGCTGCTTCATGCCGTTTTACTGGGCGCGCGTGCATGCCAGCGGCGAACTGATCTTTTGCCCCGGTCATCCCGATATCATCGCCGGCAACGTCTTCCGCGACGGCTTCATGGAATCGTTCAATTCCGACGTCGCAATAAAGTTTCGCAAACACATGCTTACCAACCGGCTACCCATCTGCAATCGATGCTGCGGGCTTTACATGACCAATCCGGCGCGTGCCTTTGAACAGAAAGCAAGAAAGAGACTCGCGCTACCTAAACAAGTAAACACCCATTGGCCCGAGGTGCTCCCATGATCACTTCGACCGTCTTGTTCCTCGCGACGCTTTTCCTCGCCTATTCAAACGGCGCCAACGACAACTTCAAAGGCGTGGCTACTCTCTTCGGCAGTGGCGCCACCAGTTACAAATCTGCGATCACGTGGGCCACGATCTCGACGTTTGCCGGGTCGATAACTTCGCTCTTTCTGGCCGAAACTCTGCTGAAGAATTTTTCGGGTCGAGGCCTCGTGCCCAATGAACTCGCGGCCTCGCCGCAATTTGTATTAGCAGTCGGACTCGGCGCGGGGCTGACGGTAATGCTTGCGACGTTGACCGGCTTTCCGATTTCGACAACGCATGGACTGGTTGGTGCTCTGGTGGGAGCTGGTTTTACTGCAGTCGGCACAAACGTCAACTTCGGCACGCTCGGCGCGTTGTTCTTTCTGCCGTTGCTTGTTAGTCCGTTGCTTGCCGTCGGGCTCGGAGTGGTGAGTTACGTCGCTGCGCGTGGAGTTCGCATGAAGCTTGGCGTACAGAAAGAATGGTGTGTTTGCGTTGACGAAGCTGTCCGATTCGTTCCTATTCCACAACCGGCCGGACTTCTAGCGCTCGCGCCCGTTACTTTACCTGAGATATCTGTTGGATCAACCGAACAGTGCCGGCAGCAGTACAAAGGAAAGCTCTTTGGTGGAGAAGTTCAGCGGGGGCTCGATCTCGTGCATTTCCTCAGCGCCGGTAGTGTCGGCTTCGCGCGCGGCTTAAACGACACGCCGAAGATCGTTGCCCTCCTGCTCGTGATCAAAACGGTCGACGTGAAAATCGGAATGTTGCTGGTCGCGGCGGCAATGGCAATTGGTGGTTTATTGAATGCGCGCAAAGTCGCGATCACTATGAGCAAAAAGATCACGCCGCTGAATCCGGGACAGGGCTTCACTGCCAACCTGGTGACGTCGAGTCTGGTGATTCTCGCCAGCCGTTTTGGTCTGCCCGTTTCGACGACTCATGTATCGGTTGGGTCGCTGTTTGGGATCGGGTTGATTACGGGAGAAGCAAACCAGCGGGTGGTGTCCGGAATCTTTATGTCGTGGTTACTTACGTTGCCGATCGCCGCGATTATCAGCGCCGTGATCTATGCGGTCGTCGTACGGATTTGATGAAGCATCGTTATACAGCCCGCGACTACTTGCACTTCGCGCGTTTTTACTGGCGTGGGCGTCGTCGTCTGGAACGGTGGAGAAAAGACTTTGAAGCGTCTGTGCGTGGTGGCACCTTCAAGCTGCCGAACGCCGCTGTGGTCCAACTTATACCTACCGAAGCTTGTAACCTCCGTTGTCCCTTCTGCAACCAGTGGGGTGAGGCCGGTTACTTTCTCGCCGGCTCGCGCAAGGTCGAAAGCATGGACGAAGGTGCGATCACCTCGCTGATCGGTGATCTCTCGCCACGCTATTCGCTGATCAATGTTCATGGTGGTGAGCCTTTTGCCTACAAACAGATTGACAGTTTACTCGAAACACTCGCTGACCGCGATTTCGATGTGCTGATCACGACCAACGGCACCCTCATGAAGAGCCATCTTCCTGCGATGGCGAGGATCAGGAACCTCGCGTTCATTCTTTCCATCGACGGCGACGAAGCAACTCACGATAGTGTCCGTGGTAAAGGTACTTTCACGAAAATCACGGAAGGACTGGATTGTCTTTTCGATCTGCGTCGCGAGCTCGGCTTGCCACTGCCGCTCGTCATCATGAGCACTGTCGTGTGTGAGTGGACCACAGACGTGATCGAGCGTGCCTACGAGACGGCGAAGCAGTTGGGCGTGTTTATGCTCAACTACAACCTGCGTTATTTCATGCCTGAGAGTGCGGGCGTTGCTTACGAGAAACATTTGCAGGAAGAGCTGGGCGTGACTTCATCGGGCGCGTGGCGCGGTTGGATCGCGCCGGTTCACGACCGGCACGACTACAGTGACACAGTCGATCGGTTGCGACGTTTGCTCACACAAAAGCGATTTCGAGTGTTGCCGCCCTACGTCGTCACTGGCCCAAGCCATTTACGCGGCAAGGACTTTGACCGCTGGTTCTCTGATTATCTCGACACCTTTGGAAACGAGAGCTGCTTCATGCCGTTCTACTGGGCCAGGATCCACGCGAACGGCGATCTGATCTTCTGTCCGGGGCATCCTGACGTCATTGCCGGAAATGTGTTTCGCGACGGCTTTATGGAGTCGTTCAATTCCGAGATGGCAATCAGGTTTCGCAAGTACATCCTTACGAATCGCCTTCCGATCTGCAATCGTTGCTGCGGCCTCTACATGACGAATCCCGCGCGCACGTTTGAGCAAAAGGCGCGGCGTAATCTCGGTCTCCGCAAGAAGGTGATGGTCCATTATCCTTGAAAAGCGGCACGGTCAAGTCGATGCGCTTTTATGCCGAACTGTACGTCGAGCAAAGCCCTGTGACTGTCTGGTCCTACTTTTCCGACCTCACACAATGGAGTCGTTGGAGTCCGATCTGTCTCGAATGTCGCCTCGTTGAGGGCATGCAGCTCGGAACCGGTTCCGTGATGCGAATACGATTCCGGGTGGCGCGGATCAGCACCGTCCTTCTGGCAAACGTTATCAGTATGAAATCGCCGCATGTCATCACCTGGACCGGAGCGAAGTATGGCTTGCGTGCGGTGCATACTTACCGGTTCAAAAGGCACGGCAGCGGAACATTAATGATCAACGAAGAGCGAATCTTTGGCGCGCCGTTTCCGATCAGTAATGCAATCAGGCGTTGGTATCGCGACAGTGATCTTTCGTTTCAATCGCTGGCTGGAATTAAAAGGGAGTTGGGATGAAAAAGATCCTGATCGTCACTTGTCGCTTCGACGAAGACCGGAATGGCGGATCGCGGCCGTGGCGAGTGCCGCAGGCAATGGCGGCAGCGTATCTCGCGGGCGGTTTCAATCCGCAAAAAATCCTAAATCCCGCCCACGGCAGTGGGCGGATTAGTTCAAGTCCTTTCTATATAAAGTCTTCTGATAAGTTTTGAATCCCGCCAACGGAAGTTGGCGGATCGTTCAGGTCCACACTATTTATGGAACAGGATAAATAGTAAGGACTTGAAGTATCCGCCCACTGCCGTGGGAGCGGGATTAAAATCGGTTTAGGAGATGGTGTCTTATAGAAGGGACTTGAACGAATCCGCCCACTGCCGTGGGCGGGATTTAGGACTTTTAATGCAAAGCCCGAGCGCCCGAGCGCCCGGAGCGCTATGCGTTCGCTGAGGACCATCCGGCGACGCTGCGCGAGGGTGACACGGGAATAAAAGCGGTTTCAGGCAGGTATTAGAGGTGGGCGTAGCCTCAAAGTAGGGCTCACACTTGGACCGGGTCAGTTACGGGGAGCGGCAGCACCTGGTCCGTGATCAGCAAGCAGGGGTTCATGAAGGTCTCCACTCCCGGCGTTGACCAGGTTGCTACCGCTCCCCGTACTGACCCGGTCCACGAACGGGAGAATCCATTCACACGAAGGTTTCCGAAAAATTGATTTGTCAAAAAGTATTGGAATTGATCCATTCCCACGTTGACCGCGAGTTGGACGCGGATCAGACGTCAGAAGTTGAACGGCACCTTGAACAATGCGAGGCGTGCGATCTCGTCTATCGCAGCCAAATTGCTTTGCATTCATCGTTGCAGGACCCTTCCTTGTATTACCGCGCGCCGCCAGCTCTCAAAGGCCGCATACGGTCGTCGTTGCAAAAGGAGGCAAAAGGAAGCCAAAACACTCACACAGCTACTTCTTCCGGCCTTATCTCCTGGTAAGAGGTAGCAATTAGTTGGGCCAGACGTTTGCGAGCGCGCGCTAAGCGCGACATAACCGTGCCTAAAGGAACCTGAGCTACATCCGCTATCTGCTGGTAAGACATCTCTTCAAATTCTCTCAGTACGATCACCTCGAGAAACTGTGTGGGTAGTTTCCGTAATGCACTCCTGACTATTTGTTTATCCGCTTCCTGCAGCAATAACATCTCTGGACTCGGAGCATCTGAGATGAGGACATGTTCCTCATCGTCGAACGGGTCTATGGACTCTGTTAATCGGTTGCGGTGAATCCAGGTGTAGTAAGTATTTCGCACGATCGTCAACAACCAGGGCCGTGCGTTGTCGCCTTTGAAAGTCGCAAAGTGCTTGATAGCGCGTAGGTACGCTTCCTGCACTATGTCTTCAGCATCTCTTCCGTCGCGAGTGAGCCAGCGAGCGAGATTGTATGCCGCATCGAGATGGGGTAAGAGTGCATCCTCACAATTTGCAGTGCTCACTTGCATTACGAATCTTCCTTCAGTCGTCCCCAGGGGGCGCGTCCTTACACCTTCTGATCTGATCGGCCACGAAGAGCGGCGCGTTTGCGTGCCGAACACCACGCGCGATCAGATTTCTCATTAAGGCGATTCCATCACAATCGATGAAACTAATGTTTTTTAAGTCCACCAATAGAGTCATTCCCTCGTCGAGCGCTGACTCCGCTGTCTCTCTTAATAACCCGACCCATTGACCTGAAACTCGACCGTCCAATTGCAAAGTAATTTCCTTTTCCGACACAAGAGCCCTGGTAATCTTCAGCATGAGGTTCAACCTGTTTTTGTTTAATTTCTTCGCCTCTGCGTCTCTGTGTTGTTGTCACTGCCGGGAGGGCAGAGACAGACAACACAGAAATGCATAGACCATTCGCGTTACGGCAGATGATGTGGCTCTCCATAGATGAAGTCGTCCATCATGACGACGTCGTTAGCCTTGTCATCGTCCGGACCTGGCGCGACATTGCCTCCAATGATCCGCACAGCAGCGATCCGCGGATCGGTAAACTTGATCCCCAGGAAAGAAAAACCTCCATCACCAGGAGCCGCTGGGACAAAACTGCTGAACAGCAAACGGCCATCGGCGCCGAAATACTGGATCAGCGTGCTTGCTCCGCGGTTGCCGCGTTTGTTACCTGGACCACTACCGTCGGGTTGATCGACGTCAGTGAAGACCGCACCGAAGCCGGTAACTACTGCTCGAGTGGTTCCCTGTGACCCCGCCACAAAGAAAGCCGTGTCAGTGATATTGCTTCCCACCGGAGTGAACAGGCGGGCATTACTAAATGGACGAAATGCAGTGGCGTAAGATGTGTTGCCAAACAAGGCCGCCAGACCCAACGGCGCCGCCTGCGAGAGGCCGATTCCCGGCGTCGTGAACTGTGCCCCACGTGTATTCAAAAAAGTATTGAATGGGGTTACAGGCGAAGTAGTAGCGTCCGTGAGAGGATTTCCATCCCAATTGATCTCGCGATGACCGGCCCCGACTTCGTTAAGTACGTTGTTGTTAATCTGATCACCTAACGCATGCCGGTAGTCTGCGACCGTTCCTTGAATAGACGCGATGTTTGGTCCCGCCGCCTGGAACACAGCCGGCGCCTCAAAATCGATGGTTGTATTGTCCTGAATTGCAACCGGGTCGATCGTCGAGTCCTGCGCTTTAACATGCACTGCCATGACCATAGCAATGATTGCGAAAGTAAAGCTGGCCAACCAGCGCCAGTTAAGTTTGGGTAAATCGTTCATTCGAAATTCTCCTTTTGTTTCTGTACGAAATTCTTGTGCATGGTCCAGTGCAGATTGCATGCCGCAAAAAGCTACAAAAGCACAAAGAGATTTCTCGTGCATTTTGTGCGTTTTTGCGGCTAAGCCTTGTGGCTTACGGACGCGCTACCGTATTTGGGAGTTGAGAGATCGGAGCGTTGGAGGGCGAGCTACGAAATGCGGTGGCCGGAGCGCTTGATACCGAGTTTTTCCATCCGGTGTCGCAAGGTATTCGGATGCATTCCAAGAGTCTTCGCGGCGCCGTTCGAACCCTCGATTACGCCGTGAGTTTGCTCCAGCACTGCCAGAATGTGAGTTCGTTCAACTTCCTGCAAAGTCTTCAGCGGTGACTGATCTGCATTCGGGACTTCGGGTAAGGGATCCGAGAAAACAGGAGACATAGGGACCTTATTCAGATCGCCTTCGAGCTCGAGTATGGGCCCGTTGCACAGAATCAGTGCTCGCTCGATAAGATTTTGTAACTCGCGTATGTTGCCGGGCCATGAGTAAGACAAAAGCTTTTGCGTAGCTGCCTCCGAGATGCCCGTTAATTTTTTGCCGAGATTCCGCGCCGACCGGGAAACAAAGAACCGTGCAAGCTGATCGATGTCTGAACGGCGCTCGCGCAGCGGCGGGACCTCGAGTGGAAACACATTCAACCGGTAATAGAGATCTGACCGGAAGGTGCCGTCCTTAATCGACTCCTCAAGGTTTCGATTTGTAGCGCAGATGATTCGCACATCCACGTGCACGGAACGATTACTGCCGACGGGTTCGAACTCGCGCTCCTGTAAGACTCGAAGCAATTTGACCTGAGTGTCCAAAGGCAACTCACCTACTTCGTCGAGGAAAATCGTGCCACCATCAGCGAGTTCAAACCGGCCAATACGACGCTCAAACGCTCCGGTGAAAGCGCCTTTCACATGGCCGAACAGCTCGCTCTCCACTAAACCGGCGGAAATGGCACTGCAATTCACCTTCACCAACGGGCGGTGTTTGCGATTGCTGCGATTGTGAATCGCGCGTGCTATCAATTCTTTTCCAGTTCCCGTTTCTCCGTAGATCAGCACAGTTGAATCGGTTGGGGCGACTTGATCGACTCGTCGCAGCAATTCAAGCAGAGGCGGACTGTCGCCAACAATTTCCTCAAAATTGTGTTCGGTGCGTATCTCCTCCTGTAGATATACATTCTCTTTCTCCAGCCTCGCCTTCAAAGACGCGATCTCTTCGTATGACTTCATGTTTGCGATTGCCAGGGCAACCTGGTTTGCGACTTCCCTCAGCAACTCAGCATCCGCCTCTGTATACCGGTTCTGTGTCTCACTCCAGAGTGCGAAAGTTCCGAGACTCTTTCCCATCGCTACCAGTGGGACCACGCAATACGATTGAATCCGCTCAGCGACGAGGTTCTTTTCACCGCGCGACTGCTGTTCCCGCTTCAGATCACCTCGCGTGACTGCTTTCTGGTGTTCCAGCACCCATGCGGAAATGCGAGTCTCTTCCAGATCGTATTCTCTGCCCACGCGGAAAAAGTTTGATTCATCCGAGCCCTGCATCGAGACAAGCTTGAGCGTTTTAGTCTCAGGTTGATAAAAAAGGAACGCGGCCCGGTCAAACGAAATTACACGTTGTATCGCTTCATATGCTGACGAGAAAAGCGCGTCGGGAGTCAGGTTGGTGATGATGGCGTTGTTAATCTCGAGGAGGGTATGTGTGCGTTGCTCACTCTTTCGCAGTGCTTCTTCTGCGTCTTTTCGCTCGGTTACGTCGAGAAAAGTTACAACCGCGCCGACAGTGCTGCCCTCTTGAAGAAGCGGGTGAGACCAGTACTCGACAGAAAAGCTGCTGCCGTCTTTTCTCCAGAAAATATCATCGTCGATATGGACGCCGCGATTTTCAAGAAACCCTTTATATATAGGACAGTCGTCGATGGGAAAAGGTGTGCCGTCTTTTCGGGTATGGTGTTCGACGGCATGCATGTTCTGACCGAGTAACTCCTCCGGAGCGTCGTATCCGAGTAACTGCGCCGCGGCGGTATTACAGAACAGGCAGGTTCCATGCGAATCACAGCCAAAGATTCCTTCGGCGGCGGAATCCAGAATCATGCGGGCTCGCTCTTCGCTTTTTTGCAGCGCTTCTTCCGCCTGTTTTCTTTCTGTAATGTCTTCCGACAAGGCCAGCATGAACCGTGGTGTGTTCTCGGGTTCTCGAATCAATGAGACGTTGTTTCTTACCCAAACGAAGCTGCCATCTTTGCGACGGTATTGCTTCTCGATTTGAAACTGATCTCGCTTTCCGTCCAACAGTTCTCGCACGAGGGCCCAGTTGGCTTCACGATGCTCCTCATGAGTAATTTCCAGGAATGAAAGTGCGAGGAATTCACTTTCCGTGTATCCCAGCATTTTTTGATAGTTGGGGTTGGTGGCGAGCACGCGGCCATCGAGATCCGCGACGGCAACTCCGATAGCGGAATTCTCAAAGACAGATCGCCACCTTAGCGCCTCTGTTCTCTCTCGTGATATTTCGTCTTCCGAGGGGGAATAGGTGTCCGGGGATCCGCTAGTTGGACCAGTATGCCCCATATAGCAGGTTGAATAGACTCTAAATGTAGATGGAGTTTGTTTCACGCAGGCTAGGAAGTCAAGAGGCGCTCTCGGTTCGATATTGGGCCACCATCTTTCCCATAAGTCGTGAGCGCACTTGTCTATTTACCCGCACCGGAATCGACAGTGCGCTCACGTCTGAGGCCGGCTCCACCCCCCGATGTCACCAGCCTTTTCCTGGCCCCCTGGTTCGCGTCTGTTGTCTAGACACGCTATCTAGACACGCCAGGCGGCCGACTTATTCCCGCCCCTGCTCCCGAACGTCGAGAATCTTGTCACGGAAGATGATTTGGAACAGCTTCTGCGACATTTCATAATCGATCGATTGCAGCAAATGATATTCATCGAGAGCCAACGATCGCTGGCCCATTTGAAGATAAAGCATGGCCAGATTGTTGTGCGCTTCAGCAAAATCAGGTTTCAGCACGAGGGCTTGCTTGTAGCTCGCGATGGCCTGCTGGCGCCGGTGCGCCTGAGTCAAGGCGTAGCCCAGGTTGTAATGAGCCACGACCATGTCCGGCGATAGACGAATAGCCTGCTGCAACGATTCGATCGCGCTGGAAGTCTGGCCCGTTTTGAAATAGGCAACTCCGAGATTGTTATAGGCGTCGCCGAAATCTGGTCTTACACGGATGGCTTCCTGAAAAATCGCCACAGCCTCCTGAATATGGCCGTCTTTGGAATAAGCAAATCCCAGTTCCGTCAGTAAATCAGCGCGACCTGGCTGGAGCTTGAGTGCCTGGTTCAAACACTCAATCGCCTCCGCGTAACGCCCGCTTTTGTTATATGAATTACCGAGTTGATGAAGTGCGTCTGCGAAGCCTGGGTTTGAATCCACCGCATGTTGAAATGCCTCAATCGCAAGATCTAATTCATTTCTTAACTGATAGATGCGACCGAGATTGTAGTGGGCCGTGGAGAGATCGGGTCGAAGGGCGATTGCTTTTTTGAGCAACTCGACAGCTTGATCGTAATGGTGATCCTTAACACAGACGACGGCCTCGTTATTGAGCTCGGACGCCTCGGCAATGGATTCGTCGCGGCTCTGGTTCGCTTCTGCATTGAATCCCAAAAGCAGCAAACAAAGGAGTGATGCTGCAACTAACCTGAAGTTTCTTAATCTGAACATTGGTCCAGCCCTTCGTTCGAAACATTTCGCTCAACTCGTGTCGCTATACATACCGCTTGCTGGTTTGGTTTATTCCGAAGAGTGGAAGCTTGATGAGTTAGAGGTGGTCCAGGTCTGATTGAGTATACCAAGTAATAAAGCGCGCGCGGTCACAGTTCCCACTCACGCCGCGCGCGCTTCAGCCGCACCGAAGCCCCTTCTGCGGTGCGATATTCGAAGTTCCCCGTCCTTCAACAGATATATCCCAGCCGCGCGCACTTTATTCCCGCAGTTGGACCGGGTCAGTACAGGGAGCGATAGCGGTGAGAGCCTCATCGAACGCTATGCGTTCGCCGCCGTTGCTCGCTTGCCTTCACGATTTCGCTGATGTCCGCTGCCGGACGTATCTCGAAAGTGTTGCCATACATCAGCGCCGGATGCTGCGACATAAGCTGTACGGCATGATTCATGTCACGAGCTTCGAGGACGAGCAGGCCGCCGAGTTGTTCCTTGGTTTCCGCGTATGGACCATCCGTAGTTGCCACTTTGCCGTTCTTCCAATAAAGAGTCATGGCGTTTTCTGCAGAGGCAAGCGCTTCGCCACCAGCCCAGTGCCCGCTGGCGCGAAGATGTTCGTCGTATTCCAAGCATGTGTCGAACATTGAGTTTCGCTCGCTCTCAGTCATGCCATCAAACTTGTCTTTGTCGTAGTATCCGAAACAGAGGTATTTCACTGTTCTTCTCCTTGTTCCGGAGCCGGGAAGAACAGAAGCTCGCGCACCTCGCCTACTGCATCGCACGTGAGAGCACCCCTGCGCGCCCACGCGAGTGCCTCGTCCATATTGGCGGCTTCCAGTATCCAAAAACCACCCATGTGCTCCTTCGTCTCCGTGTATGGCCCGTCCGTGACGAGCACCTTGCCGTCGGACTGTTTCCGGACCGTCTTGGCGTTGGCGGCCGGGGAAATGCCGCAGGCGAACTTCCTTACCCCGGCAGCAATCATTTCGCGGTTGAGCGCGTGGATCTCTTCGATCATCGCTTCGGTTACGGTGGACGGGTCGAAGTTGTCGGGAAGGTAGTTGGCAACCAGGTATTGTGGCATGACTTGTCTCCTTGTTTTTTCTCTTGTTTTGTTCGCGACGACTCGTTTCCTGTTCACTCAGGGAACGAAGTTCATCGTCACTTTTGTCTTATAGTCGTCGGCGAGACGGAAAATCGACAGCCACTCCAAAATTTCATTTCAGCTGTCGAATTCGTTCTTGCAGGAATTGCCGCTCCGGTTCCTGATGGGTCAGCGCCAGAGCTTTCTCATAGGACACCCGGGCTTCCGCCGTCTTACCGAGCCTGCGATACAACTCGGCACGGGCGGAATGCGCCAGGTAGTAATTTGCCAATTCGCCGTGTTCCATCACAGCATTGATTTGCTGCAGACCGGCTTCCGGACCATCGCGCATGGCAATGGCCACAGCACGATTCAGATGCACAACTGGCGAAGGTTGAATTCGCAGCAGTTGGTTATACAGCGCGACGATCTGCCGCCAGTCGGTCGCAGCGGTTGAGTCCGCCTCAGCGTGAACGGCCGCAATCGCAGCTTGCAGTGTGTATGAGCCGAAGCGGTGGGACTTCAGTGCTGTCTCCACCAGGGCCACTCCTTCTGCGATTTGCTCTCGATTCCAGAGTGAGCGATCCTGGTTTTCTAACAAAATTAGTTCTCCGGTCGCCGAGGTTCTCGCAGCACGCCGGGATTCCTGCAGCAACATCAGCGCAAGCAGACCAATGACTTCCGGCTCCGGTTGGAGTTGGACCAACAACCGGCCCAGTCGAATCGCCTCGCCGGTCAACTCGGCCCGCAGCACCTCGGTTCCCGCTGCAGCCGAGTAACCTTCGTTAAAGACGAGATAGATAACCTGCAGGACCGCGTCCAGTCGCTCCGGCAATTCCTGCGGTGTGGGTACCTCGTACGGAATCGGTGTCTCACGAATCTTTGTTTTCGCGCGCACGATGCGTTGGGCGAGCGTTGAGGGTGTTACGAGAAATGATCGCGCAATCTCCTCGGTAGTCAGGCCGCAGACTTCTCGGAGGGTGAGTGCCACCTGTGCTTCCGCAGGCAGAGCGGGATGGCAGCAAGTGAAGATCAGCCGCAGTCGATCGTCGTCGATCTCTTCATCCCCGATTTCATGAATGTCGCGGGGAATGTCGTTGGCGCGCGATTCCATGTGGGCAATCAGATCTCTCTGCGCTCCATCGAAGCGCGCGCGGCGGCGCATAACGTCTATGGCTTTGAAGCGTGCCGTTGAAATCAGCCATGGACGCGGCTTATCCGGAATGCCAGCGTGCGCCCATGACTCCAGAGCAGCAGCGAAGGCCTCGTGCATCGACTCTTCGGCGAGGTCCAAGTCGCCGAGAAGGCGCACGAGTGTCGCTAGAACCCGGCCCGATTCCGTGCGGTAAAGGGTCTCAATGGTTCTGCTAAGTTCTTCGGGCAAAGGCGGCATCTACGCCAAACTACCAAACCGACTGGCTCGACAACAACTGTAACCTTTGGGCGGCCTCAAGCGTGTTATCGATGAACAAGTTGGAAACCTGCACGCGGAGGAGGCACATGTGAAAGAGATCGGTTACAGCGATTATTCTTTCATCTGTCTGACAACGGTCGTATCTGATATCGCAAATGCGACGGTCGTGAAAAGGTTCTGCGCCTTATTGCCAAGCTGTACGAGGCGAATCGTGAAGTAACCAGTACATCATTAAGAAATGTGAATGGCGAGCCTGCGATCCTGGTTGAGCGAAGCCAAATGCGACCCGGTCATGCTTCATTCTTCACCATGCACTGCGAGCTGGACCACAGCGCTCGAATGCAGCGGCTTCATTTTGTCTTTGCTCCGAGTAAATTGACGGCGCTGGCCGGGGGATTGGATCGAAATAAATCGATGTGAATCCCCCGGCAAGTATGACCGTTACCTAATCGATCGGCTCGGTCGTGATTTGTGGTTGATTCTTCAGTGGGCCAACGCCCTGTTTCCCGGGGTGATCGGGAATATCAATCTGGATTTCATTCACGTTGTTAAAGTAATTCAGTTCGGGAAGTTGATGGCAAAAACCAATCGGATCCGTGAAAGGACACGGCTCGCCAGGGCCTGCCAGGAACGGCGGATTAACAGTGATCCGGATGATGTACGTACCTGGAGGGACAGGATCCTGTCCATCTCCTCCATCCAAAACAAAAAACTGACCAGCAAGCTGCCAAACATAAGTGTCGGCCCAACCGACGCTAATTCCCTGATTGCCGACAAGGGCCGGCTCCGTCGCGGTCGCTGGAGCGCCACAGGTCAGATAATTTCGCTCGTTGTTTGCCGGACCGGGAAATTCCTGAAATTTTTCTATGTCGATCATGCAAAAGCCACGCTTGGCTGCACGCCACGTGTGACCCGTTGCCGGATCGATCAATTCGTAAAGACTGTAATGTCGAAAGTGGAAGTGCCGGTGGCAACTGGCGAACTCAAACAGTCCATCACCATTGTTGAAATGAACATTAGGATCTCCGACTACCAAATCAGCGGTGCCGATGTTGGGTGTAGACACAGTGAAGCGAACCAGCCTGTGTTCGCCGGGTGTAACTCCGCCTTCTTGAACACTACAGGCGGCGGCTGATAATTTCTCATCGCGCACGACCCAGTTTTGTAGTAGCCGTTTTTGATCGACAATGAGATCGGGTTTGCGAGGTTCGGGGGTAATGGCTTTTGCTTTGTGAACAGCCAGGACCGCTCCAACCATCAAAACCATTGCACCAAAGACCATGGTCCATCTTTTCATCTGAGGCCTCCTTTGAGCAGTAGTGAGTTTGAAACGATGTTCGGGGGGCCTAAGTAAATAACCGAGACGAGAGAATGTCAAGGTTGATGCCCAATCCGAATTGATCCGAACACCCGGATAGTGAAACAATGCGCCCAGCACTCCCCGAAGCATCAACGGACCGTACCGACCATGACAACACTAAAATCCTTCGCGCTCGTCTTGTTCCTCGTCACCTCAGCATATGCACAAACCTCCGTTCTGCCCGAGGCCCACGTCAAACTAACTTTGGCAGAGTCCAGGACGGTCTACAAAATTGGCGAACCAATTAGGCTCATCATGGAGTTCACTGCCGATCGCGAAGGCTACGTCGCTGAGATGCTGCCAGACCGTGAGCAGCAGGGGGCTGATACTGTCGTCATCTCGCCTGAAATCGGTGTCACACAATGGTTTGACGAGATGACTGGCGGGCAGCGATATCTCCGAGACATGATTTCCACAAAGAATCTGTCCAATGCCCCGCAGCGTGTCGAACTCATTCTCAACGATACTTTGAGATTCGATATTCCCGGTCGTTACACAGTCAGCGTAAAGACTCGCCGAGTCACGAAAAACTCAAAGCTATATTCTCGACCATTTCCGCTAACAACGAACTCCGTCACTTTCGAAGTTGAGCCGATGAGTTACGCTGACGAAGCCGCTGAAGTAAAGCGGCTTTCCGATCGGTTGAACGCGACGCGCAACTGGCAGACCGAGGAGGAAGTTGGAAAGCTGTTGTCGTTTCTTACCGGTGAACCCTCGACTCGCGAGAAGGTGCAGCGTTTCCTTAATCAGGACGAGCGAAACGGAAACCTCAACGCACAGCTGTTTTACGGATTGTTTATTGCCGGCGATCGTCAGTTGGTCCTCAAACTCCTCGAAGCAGGTCTGCGCGATCCGAACACTCCGGTAAGTTCGCAATTGCTCAGCGCAGTAACGAGGCTGCGCAAGTTGGTCACAGATGGCGTGAGCATGGACAAACCTGTCGTTCCGAATACTCCGCCAGAAGAAGATCCTCGCGCTCGTGAGATCCGAGATGCTTATATCGTCGAGTTGTCAGCGGGTCTGGCCAAGCGAAAGGACAAGGCTTTAACAACCACGGCAATAACCATAGCCTCCAATCCGCCGAAAGATCCTCAGGCGGCCAGTGTCGGTTCGCGTGACGCGCGACGCATTCTCATTCAACAGTTAGAAGCGCTGCAGCCGATTAGCCAAGAGTGGCTTTTGCGGCAGGACTGGGAGGAACTGCGCGATCGTTCAATGATTCCTGTATTCAAGCGGATGCTATCGACTGGTCCTGGTCCAGCCCGGAATTACCTGCATGGAGCGGCGCTGAAGTTACTAATCGAGATAGCGCCCGACGAAGCGCGCCCATTTGTAGTTGCGGAAATACGCGATCCTACGTCGTTGGTCGATGTGAAGTTGCTGGGCAGCATCGATGCTAAGTCGTTGCCGGAAGCTGACGCAACTCTGCTCGAACAAATTCGTCGTTTTGCCACGATGCCGAATAATTTGGGTTTGGTTTTTCTGAAACAAAAGACATCTCTGCTGGTGCGTTTTGGCACTGACGGAATCTATCAGGAGTTGATGGACCTTTATCAAACAGTCGGAGCAAAGTTGCACCCGGATGGCCGTGCAGGACTGCTCGCTTATTTTGCAAAGCACAATGAACGAGAAGCTCTTCCGCTAATAGAACAAGCAATATCTGAGTTGAAGCCGGACCAGGATCCTGCTGTGCTTCGTGAGTTGACGAAGTTGCATTACTCAGACGCGATTGGTGTTTTGGTGAAGAAGCTTTTGGCGACAGACGATCGCTCATGGGCGAGTAATGCAGCCTATTTGATTGGGCTGAATGGATCAGCCGATGACAAAGAGGTGCTGGAGGCGCGGTTGAAACGTTGGCGGGAGGAGTGGGGAAACCGAGTGGTAGAAGCGGACGATCAACAGCAGGGCCGAATCGAAAGTGAACTCCTCTGGGCTTTGATTCACGGCACGTCGTGGAAACTTCCTCCCGAGCGTTTGCGTGAACTTCAGATGGGCTGCATCACACAGATCTGCAAACGGAGCAACCCGATACGCTGAGTGTAAGCTGCGAGAGTGAAACGCCCGATTTCAATCTGGTTCAGCGAAATACGCCGAAGGCGTTCGCTGCTTCAACTACTCCTGGATGAGTCTGGTCCAAGCGGCTTGCACTTAAAAGTCGGTTTGGGTTCGATTACGCAGCGAAGTGCTCCGGAGGAGCACGATGTTTATTTCGATCGGATCGTTCCTACGAGATCAGTTCACGCAGTGATCTAATCCTGCAGAAACTTGCCTCGGTGTACGAATCTGCGCGGTCCAACAGTATGGGGTGAAGTCCCGCTCTTTGTGCTCCGACCACGTCGTAGGTGTATGAGTCGCCAACGTACGCAGCCTCACTGGCCTCGATTCTCAAACGATCAACTGCCATCTGGAAAATTGCTGGTTCTGGTTTGCTGCAGCCAACGACGTGGGAGTCGATGACAAACTCAAAGTGAGAATCAAGCTCAGCTAAAGTCAGTGAATCATTTACTCGACCATCTTCAGTGTTTGAGATCACCGCAATCCGCTTTCCTGCGCTTTTCAACTGCAGCAAAACACCTGAGGCGTCCGGATCAGGTTCACACCATAGATGACGTTCTTGATGTGTCCGATTGAGGTGCTCGCGTATCATCATGCAGGCGGCATCATGGATTCCAAGATTTCGCAAGGTATTGATAAACGTCCAATGGGCTCCCGGCTTGAGCTCAGAAACAATGCCTGAAGCCGGCTCAGTATTTGCTGCTTTAAGCATTGCATAGAAAGCTTCATACATTTGTGCCGGTGTGAAAGACATGCCCGTCTCAGCCTGAACGAATTCTCCGACACGTCGCCAGTCAGGATGCACCAGTGTTCCGCCGACGTCGAATATGACGGCTGCTACATTCTGGATGGCAGGATGAAGATTGCTTGTCACGATAAATCTCGCATTTCCATCTGTTACTGAGCAGACCACTCGGCACTTATAAAGAGAATTGGTATCTTTACAACGCGATGTACTACCTACTAAAGACCGAACCGTCGGAATATTCGTTTTCCGATTTGCAGCGAGATAAGACCACCGTATGGGACGGCATCGGCAATCCTGTCGCCCTCAGAAACCTGCGCGATATGCCTGCAGGTGCAAAGCTCGCCATCTATCACACCGGTGGCGAGAAGCAAGTGGTTGGGATTGCGATCGCGGTCAGTGTTGATGCCGCGGATCCGAAGAATCCACAAGTGACGATTAAAGCGGCCAAACCTCTGAACAAGCCGATTACTCTGGCTGAACTGAAGAGCAATAACCTTTTCAAAGATTCGCCTCTCGTCCGGCAAGGTCGCCTTTCCGTAGTTCCACTGACGGCCGCACAGTTTGCTTTCATCGCGAAGTAACGAGTACCCAGTGGGAATCCTGAATACTTAGGAGCAGAAGTGGTAGCGCCTATGCTGCCTGAGCCGATGCTTCAAGGTGCCTCAATAACCCACTCTTCGAGTCGATGAGTTGGCTGGAGGTGACAGTTGGACCAGTTTCCGAGTGACCGACTCAACCTTCTTCCGCGTGTAAAAAACCGGGAAATATTTTCCAACGGACCACAGCTCATACAGATCTCGATAATGTGGATCGTTGACGTCACCGGACTGTCCAGGATTGTTGAGTCCCAGCGCAGTGTCCCAATCTTCCGTGTCAATGATGATCTTGAATGAGCCACCAGACGTTTGATTGTCGCCGCCGGCTGTGGCTGTCACCGTGTAGCTATCGCCACCACGCGGGCTGTCACCGACGTTAAACTTCGCTTGGAGTTCGGGTTTCAATGCCGCGTCCAGCGGATGCTTGATAAGAGCATGATGGTAGGCGCCGAGTTTCCATTTCTCCATGTCAGGACCGAAGCGACGATTGAGCTCCGCAACTGCTTCGGTGAAACTCTTAGTTAGCAAGTTGTTTCTTCCGGCGACTGGGTCAGGACCAAACCTCCCGTCAGGTGCAAACAGCCAGTCAATAATTCTCTTCAAACTCAAGTTCCCAATAAATGCTTGCGCGTCCTTCGGCACCAGCAACTCACGCATGTTCGTCTGAATGCGTCGTTGCCACATTTCGTAAATGCCCGCTGGTACGGAGTCTTTGTCCAAAATGTAATTCCACGCAAGCAACCTGTCGCGAGCTTTTGCCGTTGCCTGATCCGCGAAACTGAGGTTCTGCAAAAGTGGCACCAGGCTGCGGGCCGGAATAGATAGTTCGTCGTTCTGAAGCCTAACCATTTCTGCCACAGTAAAAAGCTGGCCGGAACCCAGAACTTCTGCAACACGCGAGGCGCGATAAGGATCAGCCCAGCTGTAATGCAACGCGTCTTTGTAGGGCCACCCTGTAGGAATTAGATAGTTATTCGATGTATTCCAGAAACCCTTTTCCGGATTAAGTACATTTGGTAACTGCTTGATCGGAAGATAACCGCCCCACTCGTATCTTCCGTCGCCCGGAACGGGAACCAACCCGCTCCATCCTGACCGCAATGGTGAAATGCCAACAGCCTGATAACCGATATTGCCGTCGCGATCGGCCCAGACCATGTTTTCAGACGGAATCAGACTGTAGCTGCAAGCCTCTCGAAATTCCGACCAACTGCGCGCCTGGTCCATCCTCAGACTAGCCAGATAAGGCGCGCTGCCAACCTCCATCCATGCTGCCCGCACTGCGTAAGCCTTGTGATGTTGCTGGTCCACGTGGACCACCGGGCCATGTCGCGTGTATCGCAGTTCAAGAGAGACTGGTGCTTCTCCCTTGATCGCAACCGTTTCTTTAATCACACGCATCTCTTCCCACTTCCCACGGTACTTGTACTGCGTAGCGCGCGCAGGGTTGAGGTCATAAACGTAAAGATCTTCACTGTCACCGCCGAAGATCGTGAGACCCCAGGCACCAAACTCGTTGTGACCAATGGACACTCCCGGCAACGCAGGTTCGCCGGCCCCAATCACGTTCCAGCCCGGCGCTACCAGGTGCACCCAGTACCGCAGACTTGGGACGCTCTGGGTACGATGAGGATCGTTCATCATCATCGGAAACCCACCGGGCGTCAGCTTTCCACTGACGACCCAGTTATTGCTTCCTATGTCCTCGCGGCGTTGACTCAAGTCGATTGCCGACACGGCCGTCGATTCATCGACGAGCATGTTTCCTTTCGCGCCGCCTCGATACTCGGGCATCAGATCGTCAGGCGTGAATCTCAGTGGCTCGCGAAAAGCGTTGTAGAGATCCAACACCGATCGAGTAAGGAGCGTTTGGTCAATCGATGGATCTATGTTGAGATTCGGGCGGGCAGGCTGGAAATACTCGAGGTCATTGACGGAGTCTGCACCAAGGACACGAACGGCTTGTGCCAGGTTCAGTTCCTCCGTCACGTTCGCCAGCAAGCCGTTGAAGCGACTGACGACGACAGCGGTTGTCCACTTCCCCGGTTTGATTCCCAGCATCTTAAACTCAGGCGAAAGCAGGTTGGGATTACGAATCGTTTCATCGACGTAGGCATTGATGCCGTTGACGAATGCATTAATGATTGTTTCGCCGTGCGGGTGATACCAGTTAAGTTCTTGTTTTAGATCGCCTCGAAACAGAAACAGACGTGTCCCTGTATCGCGTTTGAGAGCTTTTCTTCCCAGGAACTCGGAAACAGTGCCGGTTGCCTGGCGCCGCCAGAGTTCGAGTTGGAAGAGGCGGTCGCGCGCCACGTTATACCCCTGCGCGAAAAACAGATCTGATTCATTCTCGGCATAGATGTGAGAGATGCCCCAACGATCCCGAAGAATCTCGACAGATTGAGCCAAGCCGGGGGCCTGCAGCTTTTCGACCGGTGCGCTTTGAGCTCTAACGTCAAGTACTGTCACTGACAGTAATAGCAACAACAGGGCACTCGCATATTCTTTATTCATTTTTCTGCTTAACTGCTTCAGGGCAGGACTCAAAACATCCCATGCTCTCGCGGAATTGGAGACGGTGGACCTTGTGGCTGAACCAATAGCGTCTCAAAGGACACACCACTTCTGTACCGCATTAACAGTGCGTCCGGATCAATTTCGACACCAACGGGGTTTGCGGCGAAAGCCTGACTGCGCATGAGGGCGTGGGCCTCCTCAGCGTTTGCGCAACAATCAACTTGAAACTCCATTCGGTTCCCATCGGGATCGCGATAATAAACTGACAGCGTCAGTCCGTGATGAACACGCCAGTAAGGCGTAATGCCGAGTTGTTTCAGACGGTCATAAGTCTCGAGGAGATCTCCGAGGTTCGAGTAGGTATAACCGACGTGATTCACGCCGACGCCTGCCGGGACATTTGTCTCAACGCCATGTGGACTCAAGACCGCCATGTTCGCGAAGGCAAACCGGTGATGCTCATCATCGTAGGTAAGAAAAGCGAGCGCGGGATTCTGGTACTGCACTTTCGCCTCGAAGACTTGTTGATACCAGCTGATCATTTCATCGAATCGTCGTGTCATATACACGACGTGGGCCAATTTGGTAGGAGATGCCATTGGCTTGGTTCCTTTCTCCGAGATTTCAGCCACAGATTACGCTGATTAGGCTGACCGGAGCGGGAGCTCGCAGAGCTGAAATGTCGGATTGATTGGTCTGGGCATTACCAAAGCGTGGCAATCTTAACTGCATTTTGCCCGACGCGCTAGAAGTTCCTTGCCAGCGTATTGATGGCGGGGAATCTCCCACGTTGCGTGAAATTCCCCGCATGCGAGCCCTCAATTCCCATGAAAATATGGGAATCAGGGAACGGCATTAACGTTGCTCTAACAAACAAACGGAGGACGAGGCAAGACGCACTCATGACCAGTGACGAACATTACATTCTTGAACAGCTTTTACTTGAAATTGACTTCTTCCGAAAAAGTAGAGTTGTTCGACTGCTGGATACCCCATGGTTATTGAAGTCTCTCTTTCAGGATTCCCTCGTTTATTTGGATCATAGCCCGCCAAAGATGCGTCCGTGCGGTGAATGTCGACCGTTTAGTTTTGTGTCTCCGTCTGAACCCTTAGAGGACGTGCCCTGTCATCACACTTTTCTAAATGAAGTCGGTGTGAGAATCGGGCAGTCTGAAGATTCCTACGCCCGACCCGGTTTTGAGGACGTCGTGAGGAATTGGCTTCGAGCGAGAATCACAGGACTGAAGAATACTTCCCACTGAAATTTCAAAGACAGTCAACACTCTTTATCAGCGGGTGTGGTCAAGCTAAGAACTAGTCATCTCTTGCCAGATTCCATCCACGTGAAAAGTGTCCACAAATTGGCCACAAATGAAATACGGCCGCCAGTGCCGGCAGCCGTAAATAGTTGAAATTAAATGGTGGAGCAGAGGGGGGTCGAACCCCTGACCTCCGCGTTGCGAATTAGACGGTCGGCAAAAACGTAAGTATTTGCCTTTTCTAAAGTTGCAGCCACCAAGAAAATCATAGGTTTTTACATCCGTTCCCATTCTTTGCCATCGGTTATCGGTTGAGTGCTGAGAATTCTGTCCACAAATTGACCACAAATCTTTGGGGTGAACCCCTCCATTGAGACAATTTCAATTAGCCACACTTGCGGTTAAGTAAATTTCATTTTCAAACTAGCGATTTTGGTTCAGAATCTCCGGTGGCTGGTGAAGCGGAGGCGAGCTCTGCTGGAGAGCAACTCGCCAAGGAATAACCAGCTGGAGACTCATCTAAACCGATGGTCGAAAGAGGAGCGGTCTGCGGGCCGCTCTTCGTTTTTGCCACTGCACTATCGGGTTGATAGTCCTCCCCATGCCTGAAAAAACTCATGGTCGCGGCCGCGCAAGTTGTCGCGGTCTTTAGTTGCTGTTCGAACTCCTGCGGCGGTTGATAGCCGAGCGCGGAGTGCAAGCGACAGCAATTATAGTAATCGTCGATGAAGGTTTCGATGTTGCGGCGCAAGTGCTCGAGATCAACATAATCGTTAGCATAGATCTCTTCGCGCTTGAGCGTCTTCATAAAACTCTCACAGCTAGCATTGTCGTAGGGATTCGCCGGCCGACTCATGCTAGGAATCATCTGGTGTGCTTGCAGTACCTGCACGTACTCGTCTGAGGCATACTGCACGCCACGATCGGAATGATGGACCAAACCTGGCGCAGGCTGCCGTGTAGCGATGGCCCGCTCCAAGGCAGACTTGGTTAACCGTGTAGCCAGGGTTCGCTCCAGTGCCCAGCCGACCACCTTACGAGAAAAACCATCAAGGATGACGGCTAAGTAAACGAACTCGGATTGCAGCCGAATATAAGTAATATCAGCCACCCAGAGCTGATTAATGCCAGTCAATTTCAGGTGACTGGCGAGATTCAAATACACTTCAAACTCGTGTTCTGCGTTAGTGGTGACGACGAAAGCCCGCGGCTGGACTGCCAGCAGGTTATCTTCCCGCATCAGTCGCGCCACCCGCTTATGATTAACGAGCAGGCCGCGCCGGCGCAGTTCTGCAGTCACGCGGCGATAGCCGTAGCGGCGCCTATGCTCTAGCACGATCTGCTGAATGGTGGACCGCACTTCCATCTCTTCCTCGACGGGCAAATGCTCCTGCAGCGAGCGATAGAAGCCAGCGCGACTTACCTGGGCCAATTGACACATCCGTTCAATACTCAAGCTGCCTTGCAAAGACATTACTTCCCGGATTTGGTCGTAGATGCCTTCGCGCCAGAGATGTCGCTCTGCTGGCGTCGCGCCTCGATTTTTTGCAAGGCACCTTTGAAAAAATCTAGTTCCAGAGTTTTCTCGGCCAGCACCCGCTTCAGTTGACTGACCTCTTTACGCAGGGTCGATTCACGTGAGGTTTGCGGCGGCGGCCACTCCTCTTATCTGGTGGGTCCACTTGATCGCGCCAGCGGTACAACAGCCGCCGATCGATATCCAACTCCCTAGACAGCGCTGAAATGTCGTCGCATTGTTTCATGCGCTCCACGCATGCGCGCCTGAACTCATTTGAGTAACGTCCCACTCGTCTCTTGGCCACTTGCAGCTCCTTTCTGTGCTAAGTGTGCCAATTTCGAGTGTCTCAATCTAGGGGTTCAGTCCATTCTTCGAGGCCGTCAGAGCGTGGGATTCATAGTCCGAAAATACGCAAATTCTCAATTCTTAACTAAAACAGGTTGCAGCCATAGCGGTTTTATTGGGGGTTTTGGATGCTTCTATATTTCGATGCTTCGATATGCAGCATCGCCTGCCAGTCCTCTTCTCTGAATTCCGGTCAACACCGACACAACTCGAATTAGCAAAAAGTCTCACGTAGCACGGCAAGTCAGCATATAAGACAATTCAATTAAGGGCGTTGCTAGCACATAAGGAAGCCCTGCTCCGTTAGCTAGACCTAGAACCTTTCTTTACGCATGAATTTGTTTTAGAGTTCGTGGCGACTGAAACCTCGCAGCGGACGCTACTTAGCTTATGGGCAACTCTCATCACACCTTAGATACCGAATCACAAAAAATGTATGAACTTCGCAGAGCTATTAGATGGCTGCCAGCTGAAGCAACAACCCTAAGTTGGAAGCCTGATGGATCGGTCCTTACTGTCGGACATCTGTTTGGCAACATTGAACTACTGAGCCGACATGAGAATCGCATTTTGGGTCAGATTGAGGCGCACGCTGGCCCTATCAATGGATTGTCCTGGTCAGCCGATGGCTCGAAGCTCAGTTCTGCCAGCGACGACGGAACGGTAGGCATTTGGAGTATAGATACTCAAGAACCAGCTCAATTACTTAATAGGATTGTGGTCTCGAAAAAATGCGGCGTAACAGAGATCTCTTGGTCGCCTGATTCAGAGTATCTTGCTGTTGCATCGGCCGATGGAACGGTGCGCGTTTGCGAACTTCGTTCAGGTACCTGGATGGGCAAGCATCTATGCAATCGTGACTTCGGAGCTCAACTTAGCTGGTCTATGAACGGAGTCCTAGCGTTCACAGGCCGAAATGGAGAGATCCAAACGTGGCGAGCTGGAAGAACCAGAGTCATTGAACAATGGGACCTATATTTAATTGGGTCTTCATGGTCGCCCGATGGTGCCCGTCTCGCAGCCGGTACACTCAACGGTGAAATCTGCGTTTGGGACTTTCGAAAAATGCATGTTGAGGAAACTTTTAAGATAGCGCGATCCTATGTCCTGCGAGTTCTATGGTCTCCAACTAGCAACCACTTGGCTGCTGAGCTTAAAGATGGATCTATATTGACCTTCGATTTAGACAAAGAGAGCGTATCTGGACATTTAGAAGGCGTTAGCGGAACTCGAAGCAATTTGGCTTGGTCTCCAGATGGTCTAACACTTACCGTTCCCGGTGACCGCGGGGTGGTGCATTTATTTAACAGTTCTTTGGATGAAGTAGTAGCTTCCATATCTATGGCAGCCAAGCCCGACATTCGGACTGATTGGGACGACACTGGTTTGCACTTTACTAGCATTGCCTGGAATCCTGAAAACTTACTTGCCGCCAATCTCGACGGCGATAGAATTTTACTCCTTGATGCTAATGGTTCGATTCATTGGATCTCCGGAATCTCGAGCGAACCATTGTCCCTTTTGGCCTGGTCGCCGAGTGGTCGCTTTCTGGCCCTAGCGAGCGAAGGTAAAGTTTTCGTGTGGGCTATTGAGGAATCGGAAGTCGTACAGACCTTCAAAGTAGATGACGAATATCCTACAGCGTTGGCCTGGTCCCCTGACGGTACACGCATTGCTGTCGGCAGTTATTCAGGCGACATCTTTTTGTTGTATGTAAGCCAAAATGACGTAAGGAGGTATAGCTTCGCAGAAACTACAATAAACATACTTAGCTGGACCCCAGACAGTACAAGCCTCGCTGTCAATGTAAAGGAGGATGCAATATATCTTTGGGAGTTGAGCTCTGACCCTTCAATAACAGAACTCGATGCCACATCAAGTTTGATAATGACAATGAGTTGGTCGCCCGACGGACGAACGCTTGCATGTGGCGATGAGTCAGGTGTCGTTTTGGTATACGAGAACGTTCCTCAAAGTACGTTACGAACTCTTGAAGGACATGCGGGACCAATACTCAGTTTAGCGTGGTCTCCCGATGGCGGTGGACTTGCGTCCGCATCTGATGATTCTGTGAAACTGTGGCGCAGGGAGAGCTGGGACGTGGTAGAGATGTTCAGTAGGATTCCCGCGGGCCGCACTGTCGAAACGATATCATTCCACCCAGCGTCCCGGCATGGCTTCCAAGCCGTCGAAGATATTCTAATAGAGACTCGGGTCTTCAATATTCAAAAACTCTTCGAAACACAGGGCTCAGCAACATCTATAAAATACACAAGTGCTAAGGTCGTCCTTGTTGGCGAGAGCAACGTGGGGAAGTCCTGCTTGGGCTTGCGACTGGCTAACAATCAATATGAGGAGCAAGGTACAACACATGGTATGCGGACTTGGATAGTTTCACCCAATCAAATTGACTCCCACTTCCAATCAGCGGCCAGTGAACAACGCGACATCATCTTGTGGGACATGGGAGGCCAAGACGAGTACCGTCTAATTCATCAACTTTTTCTTCATGACACTACATTGGCATTGATTATGTTCGACCCCACTCGTGGTAAGACGTCGTTTAACGAAGTTGAGGAGTGGAGTCTCAGACTTGAAAAACAGTTAGAAGGCCGGAAAGCCACCAAACTCTTAGTCGGTACAAAGATGGATCGAGATAGCTCCGTAGTCGATCGGTCCGCAATACATGGGCTCATAAAGAAGTGCAGATTTGTAGATTTCTTTGAGACAAGCGCAAAAGCTCCTCGCGGCATTACAGAGTTGGGAGAAGCTATAGTCGCCGCGATTGACTGGTCGAGCTTGTCAAAAACTACGCGTCTCGTGCTCTTTCAAAAAATTCGAGACAAGATCGAATTGAAATCGGCCCTAGGCGATGTTGTAACCCTGTACTCGGACTTGGAAAGTGAGATCAAAACTGAGGAGCCGGATTACACTCCAGACGCGATGAATGTCGTAGTTAGGCAACTAGCGCTACAAGGCTTGATCGTTGATACGCGATTGGCTTCAGGAGAACGAGCATTGGTACTACAAGTCGGAGAAGTGGAAAGATATGCTGGTTCATTGATCGTCGAAGCGAGAAATAATCCTAGAGGCATTCCGGCGATCGAAGCAAGACGCATCGCGAGTTTCAAATCATTTCCAGGGATAATGCAAAATGAGAGGTTGCCGCCTTTTCAGGAACGAATTGTAGTTGAGTGCGTCGTCCAACTTTTAATCGAGCGAAATATCTGCCTTGTCCACGAAGGCCTTCTAATTTTTCCGTCACTCTTTAAGGAGACGGAACGTGAAAGAAATGAGGATACAGCACTCTCGACGTCGATTTATTACGATTTCTCGGGTGCTATCGATAGCATCTACACCACACTAATTGTCCGTTTGTCCTTGAGCGACGGCTTTGGCAGGGTTCGAATGTGGATGGATGGCGCAGAGTTTGACCGTCCGGGGCTCGGCACCTGTGAGATCAGAAAGAAGTCGAGAGGCGGAGGGCTAGCCCATCTTGACCTCAGTTTTAGCCAAGAGGTTCCCGTCGAGAGGCGGAATCTCTTCATTCTGTTTGTTGAAGATCATCTTAGCAAAGAAGGCGTTACGATCATCGAGGGCCTCAGTTTGACCTGTCAAGGTTGTGGTGAAGTGTCATTTGAGGAATGGATCTTACGAACCAGGTTGGCAGAAGGCAAAGGCGAGATTACTTGTCAGCGGTGTGAGACTGTTAATCGTATCATCGAGGGTGCTCAAACACATCGAGAAAACAATCCAGATTTAGTGCGGCAGCTGATCGCATTGAAAACAGATGCAAGTATAAATACGGGACGAGTAGTAGCTGAAATGAAGAATACGTTTGATAAAGATATTCAACGTCCTCGCGTAAAGTCAGACGAAGATTCTAATCCCATAAGGATACTGCACTTGAGCGACATGCATCTCATCGCTGCCGATGATGCGTTTCGAATGTTACAACCTTTGGTCAGAGACCTCGAAGACAAGAAAGATGGGTTTGGCTTGGACTACCTCGATTACCTAGTCATTTCAGGTGATCTTACGAACAGGGGAACAGGAGAAGAATATGACAGAGCCTATGAGTTTATTTCTGAACTGCGCAGAAGATTTCAACTCACTCCGCATCGTTGCATCATTGTACCCGGCAATCACGATCAAGATTGGGAAACACGGAACATATACCGGTGGAAGAGAAAACGCGATGTTAACCTCGCTGATCTCCGAAAGGGAACATACGTTCCATTAGGTCAAGATTACGTGGTTCGCGACGAAAAAAACTATAACAAGCGGTTTCAGGCGTTCAGCAAGTTCTATCATTCCTTAATACAGCAAGAGTACCCCCTAAACCCTGAAGATCAATGTCTAGCATTCTTTTTTGCAGATACGAAGATACAGTTTATCGGCCTGAATTCGGCGTGGGAAATCGATGAGTTCTTCTCCGAACGTTCAAGTGTTAATGATAGCGCCCTATCCAAGGGGCTATTGAAAGCTGATGAAGATCTCAAACTTGCAGTTGAATCTCGAGAGTTGCTGCCAACGGATCAGATTCTGCGGATCGCTGTTTGGCATCACCCGGCAACTGGCACTGACAGTATTAAAGACAACTACTATCTTGAACGATTGCAAACCGCTGGTGTTCACCTTTGTCTGACCGGGCACATTCATGAAGAACGCGCAGATATACTTTATCATTTAGATTCCACACGAAATATTCACGTCGTAGGAGCTGGCTCTGTGGGAGCAGTCGCGAAAGACCGTCCTCCCTCCACGCCTCGGTTATATAATCTGTTAGAGATTAGCCGCGATCATTCAATGATTCGGGTTAACACCCGAGCGCGTCGCAAAGATGATGGAAAATGGTCCGGATGGAATGTCTGGCCTTCCCCCAACAAAGGCGAAGGACGATCATATTACGATCTTAACATAAAGGGTTAGAGAATCCACCGTGGATAACCTCCAAAAGCAGTGACACTTCACAATAATAGGCAGGTGCCATCTCTAGGTGGTTACGGCGAGTAAAGTATCGATAAGGCCGGTCGTCTGATAACAGCGGATTATGTTCTCCCAAAGCCTCGAACATAATCACTGTTATCATACGCCTCGACTTCTATTCCTTCCTTCGGTTTCGAGACATCGCAAGTTACTTATCGGACGCGGTACGTTTGGCGCTGCACTCGCCTGCGGCTCGTGTCTAGACTCTTGAGGCTGATGTGTCATAGGACCTGCGCGGTCTACTACACTGTGAGGGAACGGATCGTCATGCCCGACTCCGTCTCTAATGACCCGACGCTAGTTTCGTTTTATATCAGCCTGATGCTCTGAAAAGCGTCACATGGGGAGCACTCCATCCAATTCGAGGGCGGTACATCCGACTTTAAAGTCGACTTTAATTGAGCGGACAGGATAGCGCCCGTACTTGGACCATCGAGAGAAGGTCAAGTTATAGATGACTAAGACTTTAAAGTTTCGGAGTTTTTAAAGATTTTTCTTAAGAACTTTAAGATCGCGTGTAAGGCCATTCACTGCATCGATTTAGCCTTTAAACTTTGGAGTGAAAACGGATGAAATGCCCACCTCGCTGTTGAGACCAAATAGGTGACGGAGTCTTGGGCAGTCGTTGCCCGTTTTCCCGGCACCACCAACACACACCCTTGAGGCGTTATGCGATTCACCTAGCAAAACGTTAGATTCCCGAGATTCAGTTGCTGCGGCACACATATTGATGATGGCCCAACTGAATGCCAATCGGAGTGGTGTTGAAGTATGTCCAATCTACAAATGCCGATCCCGAAACAGCTCCTAACAGTTCCGGAGGTTGCCGAACTGCTGAAGGTCAAACCGCGCACGATTTACGAGATGGTTGCGCAGAATCGCATTCCTTATCGCAAGCCGCCTGGCTCAAACATTCTGCGTTTCGATCTCGACGAAATCCTCGAGTGGACCAGGCGAAAAAACTGATGACTTGAGAGATCGATGCTGCTACCATCCGCCGCGTTCTCTTGGTGGCTGCAACCTCAAGGAGAACAGAATGTCTGTTTACAAACGTGGAAAAGGCAGCACTGGCATTACTACTTTCGAGTGCGTGGCGTCCGTTACCGAGGCTCAATTCCCGAGGCACGGACGAAGCAGAAAGCAGAACAAGCGGAAAGTAAGATCAAGCAGGAGATCTTTGAGAAACGGTTCGAGCTCGAACAAAAGGGAACCGATCTTCTCTCAGATTTTCTCGA
>JBKPPU010000121.1:0-18623 GCA_046733695.1 Acidobacteriota bacterium | reverse complement strand
ATCCAACTCCTGACAAACCGCAGCAATCGCTTCGAGCTCCGCTCTGGTAAAAACTTTACCCGTCGGATTCGCGGGACTACACGCGATGATTGCACGCAGAGGAAACTCCCGGCGATCCTTCCACTCTCGGCAGCGTGCGCGCAGTTCGTCTACATCGAGCTCGAGATTCTCACCATGCAACGGCAAGACATTAGAGTGGCCGCCAAGCTCGTCGAGTATGCGACGGTGATAAGGATAATAAGGCTCAAAAACGAGCGCCGAAGAATCTTTCAGGTGTGTATGCGCGATAGCGATCAGCGCGGCAGTTGCGCCGGGCGTAATCAGCAACTGCAACGGCGTCGCAGTGGGGTCAATCTCGATGTTATTAAAGCGCGCGATCTTCTGGGCCACTGCCTCGCGTAACTCGCCGACTCCCTCAGCCGGGCTGTAGTGATTCCGGCTCGAACTGATTAGTCGATCAGCAGCTTCAGCGAGTTTGGGATTAATTGCGAGCTCTGATTGGCCCTGGACCAGATTTCCGCCGGGTGGGACGAGTCGAGTGATCGTGCGTATTTCTGGCTGCGTTTTTGCTGTTTTGGCGTTCATTGCCCTTGTCTCAAAAGGCTTCGCACCCACGAAGTTAATAGGTAGAACTAAAACGCAAAAGATTACCAGCGAACGCGAACCAAAGCACGCCGAGAGAGGCCAGCAACAAAATTGCCGACTGTATCTTCATCCAGATACTCCAACGGCTTCCAAACCACGTGAGCGCCGTGTTGACGAAAACAGCGAGCGTTCCGATCGCTCCGATAACACCTACGATCTGAATCAGACGAAACCAGAGAGTACCACGATCGCCGAAGACTTCGAGGTGCTGCAGACCGTACATCGTGAGTCCGAACAGAGCCGCAACGAAGATCAGATCGAGGGCAAAAACCACCCGGACCAGAATCCGAAACAGTCGCTCACGTGAAGTCAATTCCAACTTGTGCCCGTAGTGTCGTCTCACAAACCAGCCGACGGGCCACAGAATCAACGTGAGCAACATCAGCACGAGCGAAACAACGAGGACGATCACAAGGAGCTGCCCATTTTGCAACGTACCGATCCGTTGGCCCACAAAAAACGGATACGGCAAAACCATTTGCATCACCCCATTCTGATCGGGTTTGAAGACCAGCTTATCCTGACCGCCGCGCTCGAGAAATGTCATCGGGCCGATAGCCTGCCAGCGCTTCGGTTTGCCGTTCGCGCCCGTTAGCTGCGCGATTTCGATGTCGTCATCCTCAACCGGCGCGACCGTAAACTGCCCCAGGAGGGTAGCGGTTTTCAGAAAAGACGTTTCACTGCGGCGGCTGAGTTCGTACCGTCCGGCCACGGCTTTCGCATCTTCCTTCGCGGTCGCAGAGGTTGCGGGACTTGCCGTGTAAGGATAGTAGCGATCGAGAAACGCCTGCCACAGATTTGTTCTCCCCGGACTGTCGCCGCGTCCGGCGCTGTTGTACGAGACGAAGAACCCGACTTTCTGGTCCAACACCAGGTGTAGATCGCTGTGGAAGAAAACCGTGTCTCCGCCGTGGCCGATGATGCGGTGTCCGTTGCGCGACTCCTCGTAGAATCCGTAACACATCGCATTCATGTTGTCGTCGAGAGCAAACAAACGGCTGTGCATGAGACGGGCAGTCTCGGGTTTCAGAATCTGCGCGCTACCGAGCTGGCCGTCCTGCAAATGAGCAATCATGAACTCCGCCATATCCGTAGCACTGCTGCTCAAACTACCTGCTGGAAACGGGTTGACGATCTCAAACGACTGCGCATCGCCAGAACCGAGCCGATAACCATTCGACATTAACGGTGCGAGGTTGGATGGTAGTGGCTGCGCGAACGTCGAGTGGGTCATGTTGAGTGGCTTGAAGATATTCTCAGCCACGTACACGTCGAAAGGACGACCCGAGACACGCTCTACGATGTAACCAGCAACAGAAGTGGCGTAATTCGAGTAGGCAGGAACGGTGCCGGGCGGATAAATGCGCGCCGGGATATGCGTCTTCAGATATTGGCCCAGGTTGGGAGCACCGGAATTCTGTGTGATCAAGTCTTTGACCTGCTCTTCAAAGCCCGGCGTGTGAGTCATGACGTTCTTTAACGTGATCGGCTTGCCGAACGCGTCAGGAATTTTGAAATCGAGATACTCGTTGATGTCGCGGTCCAGATCGAGTTTGCCCTGTTCGTACAACTGCATGATCGCGGTCCACGTGAACAGTTTCGAGATCGAGCCTGGACGAAAGAGAGTGTCTTGTGGCGAGACTGGCTTGTTATTTTTGACATCGGCGTAGCCGTAGCCCTTTGCGAAGAGCAGCTTGCCGTCCTTGACCACGGAGATCGTGGCGCCCGCTATGTCAGATTGTTTGATTTGGAGTGGGACGAGTCCGTCAAGAAACGCTTCGACGTCCGCGGCCGTCATCTCATGCGCGCCGGTTTGCGATGGAGCAGGAACAGGTGGCGCGGCCCCTTCCCTCTTCTTAATCGCCTCCTGGGGCACCTGGCCCACGACACTTAACGCAATAATTAAAATCAGTGCTAACGATGTAATTCTTCTCACGGCTTCCAGCTCCTATGAGTTGTTTTTGACAGGATTTCAAGATTTACAGGATTTACAGGATTTATCTCTACCAGATTTGACTGAGCACGCGCTCGAAGTTTCCACCCAGGATTCCTTCAATATCCGTGTCACTGTACTTGCGTCGTATCAACCCTTCTGTCAGATCGAACATTCGCTTCGGATGATCGAGTCCCTCGATATCAATCTTCTCCCTAAAGCCGTACGAACCTTTGTAACTTGCACGCAGCTGTCTATTGAGCTCAGCCGGCATCGCGTCGTAGCCGTAGAGATCGATGTCACTGCCAACCCCGAGATGCTCCGGTCCAATCAGCTTCCTGACGTGATCGAAGTGATCCAAAACATGCTCGACGGTGGTCGGCTCATCACCTTTCAAAAACATGCGCTCACCCGTAATCCCCATGACGCTGCCGGCGAGGCCGACCTTCTTGATGGCTTCGTCAGTCTTCAAACGCGGATGATTCGGCACGAGCGCACGGCAGTTTGAGTGTGTAATCAGAACCGGCTTCTTCGAGATCTCGAACGCGTCGAGCGTGGTGCGGTCGCCACAATGCGAGACATCAACAGCCATTCCGACTCTGTTCATGCGTTCAATGATCGAGACGCCGAAGTCGGAAATGCCTTCGTCACGTCTTTCAGTTGAACCATTGCCGATCAGATTGCGCGAGTTGTAAGTGAGTTGAGAAACGCGTTGGCCCAGCGCGCGAAAGAAATCGACATCGTCAGGACGCCGGAAATGTTCCGAATTCTGCAGCCCCAGAATGATCCCGACTTTGCCCGACTTCTTGATTCGTTTCAGATCGCTGGGACTGTCGACGCGCATGAAGTGCTCGTCGTCGTTGGCGATGAAGCCGTTCCACGAAGCAAAGAACTGGAGCGCGCTGTCGTAGGCGTTTGGGCCGCCTTGTCCGATGGCCGGATGAAAGATGTTGATTCCGGAGTCGAGGAAAGGTTGGAGGTCAGCGGCCGTGAATGTTTCTGGATCTTTGAACCACTTCGCTTGTTTGTTAAAGTCAAGCGTCAATACGCTGAGCATGTCGATCACGGTCGCGCGTCCAATTAGATCGATCGCCTGCCGCGAGTATTCTTTCGTTGAACTGGCAAAGAGACGAAAGCGCCCGCGATTAATCATCGGCGCCGCGACGAACGCAGCCGCGGCCAAACCGGCGCTCTTAAGCATCTCGCGCCGGTTAATGAGTGTCTTGTTTTTCATGCTATTTCGTTTCGACTGGCAAAGCGATGTAAGACGCGTTCTTGCCGGAGCGAAATACTTTTTGCGTAGCCGGTTGAAAGTCGGTCTCGGTCGCTTTGAAAATGTTCGCTACAAACTTTTGCGGGTTTCGATCTATGACCGGAAACCAGGTGCTTTGGACCTGCACCATAATACGGTGACCCTTCTTAAAAGTATGATCGTTTGCAGGAAATCCGATCTGGTAGTGATAGACCGTATTCGCGACGAGCGGCTCGGGTTTCTCAAAACTCTTCAAATAACGACCACGAAACACATCACCCGCAATCATGAGTTGAAACCCACTCATCGTCGGGGCCGCGTCGAACTTATCCGGATAGACGTCGATCAGCTTCACGATCCAGTCGCTGTCTGTTCCCGAAGTTGAGGCAAAGAGATTCGCGATGATCTTTCCTGACACGGTGAGATCGTTGAGCAACGTTTCGCTTTCAAATGTAAGCACGTCGGGACGGCGATCGACAAAACGCTGATCCTCGACCAGCCAGACAGGCCAGCCGGAACGAACCTGAATCGGTCGCGGGCGATACGGAACCGGAGTCGCAGGATCTGAAACATAACTATCGAATGCCGCTGTCTCCGCAGGCGTTTCGAACGACAACTTACGGTTTGCCTGAAAGTACAGCTTGCGTTCAGTGACGTTGCGCTTCGGTGGCCATTCGCTGTGTTCGACCCACTCGTTGGCGCCGGTGCGAAACGTCAGCGCTTCCGGTCGTTCACCCGTTCCTTTGTCTTTTAAATAATGTGCGAAGAAGGGCGCGAGAATGTTGCGGCGGTAATGAGCCGCGGTCGGACTGCCAAAATCGATGCGGCCGAGCTTCGTTCCCTCACCTCTCGACCAGCCACCATGATTCCATGGACCAACCACCAGAAAGTTTTGCTTCGCCGTGTCGTGACGCTCGAGTAGTTCGTAGATCTTTATAGGACCGTAGAAGTCTTCCTGGTCCCACCAACCGGCAACATTCAACATCGGCACGGTGACGCGGTTCAGCCACGGCGCAAAGCCCTGGCGTTTCCAGAACGCACTGTAGTCAGGCTCGTTAACAAAATAGGTCCAGGTCGGAAGTTTGCCGTTGAAATACTTCTTGTCAGCGTTGGAAAGGGGACCGAGGTTGAGATACCACTCATACGCGTCGAACTTATCGACGACTTTAGTGACGTCTGAGATCTCTTTCGACGACTCCATCATATAGGAGTATTCAAGGCCGTAACTCAAACGAAACGCGCCGTTGTGATGAAAGTCATCGCCGAGCCACATGTCCGCAGGTGACGCTTGCTGCACGACGGCCTTGAGCGCGGGATGTGGATCGAGCATTCCCATCACTGACAGCCAGGCGCCGTAGCTCGTTCCCGCCATGCCGACGCGGCCGTTGTTCTTCGGCACTTTCGTGAGCAGGTACGCGATCGTGTCGTAGGTATCAGTGCTTTCGTCAATCGCGTTCTTATCTTTCGGATCGCGCGGCTGCCGCAGCATCACGAATTCGCCTTCAGACTTGAACCGCCCACGAATGTCTTGTCGCACGAGGATGTAGCCGTCGGACGACAGTTCCGAAAGTCCGGTGGCGAGTTGTTCTGCAGTAGTGGCGCCGAGACCGTACGGAGTGCGAAGCAACAGGATCGGAAGCGATTCCCCCGCGTGCGCAGGCGCGTCGATGGTTGTGTAGAGACGAACACCATCGCGCATCGGGATCATCGCTTCAGTGCGCGAGTAATCAGCGGGCTTGTACTGAGGGTGAGCTAATGCAGAAGAACTGAAGATCAGAAAAAGCAGAAAACAGTTTTTCGCAATCTGTTTTTGTGCTTCTTGTGCCTTTTTGTGGCTAATCATTTCTCCTTGCCCTTCGACACTCGATCGATCGGCGCAGGTCGCGGAACACGCCGCACCGGATTCTGTTCGAGCAATCGCAACCCTTCCTGCACCGCTCTCTCGAGTTGCGGATCGCGTCCTTTATTAACCTCCGCGGGCGTGTAATCAACTTCGATGTCGGGCGCGACGCCGATGTTCTCTACATCCCACTCGCCTTTCAGATTGTAAAAAGCGAGATTTGGGGCAGTGATGCCGCCACCATCGATCGTTGCTGGAAAACCGAGGGTGCCGACCAACCCGCCCCAAGTGCGTGTTCCGACAAGCGGACCAACCTTGCGAAGTCGAAACATATAAGGCAATGCATCGCCGCCCGACCCTGCGGACTCGTTGATGATCATCACCTTTGGACCATAGATACCTGCGATCGGCGACGTACTTGGGGTTCCGTCACGCAACGCGAAGTATCCCATGAGCTTTCGATCGAGCTCGTTGACGATGTAATCAGCCACCTGCCCGCCCTGATTGTAGCGTTCGTCAATGATCGCGCCTTCTTTATCCTGCTGCGCGTAATAGTAGCGGGTGAAATACGTGTAACCGGGATTGCCTGTGTTCGGCAGCCACACGTACGCGAGTTTCCCGTTCGAGAGTTTGTCTACCAGGCGGCGGTTGTTTTCGATCCATGCTCGCGTGCGCAAGGTCGCGTCACTGGCCACGGGCACAACCGTAATCACGCGTGAACCTTCGCTCGTTGGTGTTTTGTTAACGCGAATGAGCGTCTGGCGGTTGGCGGTTCCTTCAAACAGGCTGTACGGATTCGTCGGTGGAGTAAGTGGACGGCCGTTGACTTCGAGCAGGTAATCGCCTTCCGAGACCTGAATACCGGGAGCGCTGAGCGGCGCTCTCAGATCTGGATTCCAATTCTCGCCGGTGTAGATGCGTTTGATCCGATAGTGCCCATTCTCGATCGTGAAGTCCGCGCCAAGCAGACCAACTGAAACCGGATCGTCAGTGGGAACGTCGCCGGCGCCAGTTAGATAAGAATGGCCAACCGTGAGTTCACCACCAACCATTGCAATCACATAACTCAGATCCGCGCGATGGCCCACGAAAGAGATCAGCGGCTTGTACTTCTCGTAGATCGCCTGCCAGTCTGCTCCATGCATTTTAGCGTCGTAGAAATACTCGCGTTGAATGCGCCACGTCTCGCGATAGATCTGCGACCATTCGGCTCTCGGATCGACACGCATTTCCAGCTGCGCGACGTTTAGCGGTCCATCGCCAACTTTTGCCGGCCGCTCAGTCGCAACGACGCCCCAACGACTCGCATCGGCTTGATAGAGCAGCTTCTTCTTGTCGGCCGAAATCGAATACGAACGGATGGTTCCTTCGAGAAACGGTGCTGCCGCGCGTTCCTTCAGTTGATATCGTTGCAAACGAAGCGTTCCGGGCGCTCCGCCGGTGATCGGTTCGGTGTAGAAGAATGTTCCCGCTGCTCCGGCGTTGAGGTTGTTGTAGTCGCCGGCGGGAATGTTCACGGCCAGCACTCGCTGAGTGATGCCGTCGATATCGATGCGCACGGCGGGCTTTGGATCCGGCGACTTCGGTTGGGGCGCATCAGGACTCGGGGGCTTCGGCTCATCGCCTGTTTCCGGCAGCAACGGCGACGGATCGGTTGCACTCAGCACGACCAGATAGATCGCCCGACGTACAGGCCGATCGATCGAGCTCATCTCCAGCCAACCGGTGCTTGGTCCATAGTTCGTGCTCGCCATGAAATAGAGGTATTTGCCGCCTGCATCAAACGTCGGCGAGATGGAGTCAGCGAGCCCGTCAGTGACTTGATAGGTCTTTTTGTCGGCCCATGAATAAACAAAGATCGCGCGCAAGTGGCTGGCAAGGTTCTTTGAATACGTAATCCACTTGGAATCGGGAGACCACGTCGCGTTGAAGTCTCTGATCGGATCCGGATACGAATCAGTATCTATCTTCGTTGCCGCGCCACTCGCGACTTCCACCGCCCAGAGGTTGTTGTGATTGTCTTCAACCAGGATCTGTTTTCCATCCGGCGACCATCTCGTGCCGCTGAAGAAGGCAGTCGATGGCAACGCGACTGCTCGCGGAGGAGTGATGCCGGTCGGTTCTCCGATCATCAGTTGATATTCACCGCTGGCATCGGAAAGCCATGCGATCTGGGCGCCGTCCGGCGACCACACAGGATCGCGATCGTGCGCGCCCGCACTCTGCGTCAGATTACGAAAGTCACCCTTCTCTGAAGGCACGGTGAAGATCTCACCACGAGCTTCGAATGCGGCGCGCGTTCCGGTTGGGGAGAGTGTGGCGTTGCGAATCATGCTCGCAACTTTCTTGAACTGAGGCCGAGCCCATGGCAGATCGCCTGTGACTTCGATATTCAGTTTCTGCGGCTTACCCGATTTTGCGTCAACGAGGTAGATGTAGCCGGCCTGTTCGTAAACGACTGCGTCCGCGCCGGCTGAAGCAGTCATCACGTCGAAATCTTCGTGATGGCTGATCTGGGTTACTTGTTTTGTATCGGTGCGGTAAGCAAATAGATTCGCGGTGTGACTGCGATCGGAAATAAAGTAGATCGTGTTGCCGAGCCACATTGGGAACGAGTCGTTGCTGTTGGTCCAGGGGAGTTTTTGAACTGAGTGATCCGCGAGATTGATGACCGAGATCGGGTGTGTGCGGCCGCCGCGATAGTGCCGCCACATGCTTGCTTCGTGCCATTCCGGAATGAATGCTGTAGAGAACTCTTCGTAAGCGACGCGTGTGCCGTCAGGTGAATACGTGCCAAAAAATGCGCGCGGCAGTGGCAACATCTCGGGCAGACCGCCGTCGACGCTGATGGTCCAAAGCTGCATGTGCGACTGTTGCGGGACGCCATCTCGGTTGGAGGCAAAGATGACGCTCTTGCCATCAGGCTTCCAGCCACGAACGCGATCGACAGCGGGATGATAAGTCAGTCGTTTAGGATCGCCACCACTCGCGGAGACGACATAGACATCTGTGTTTCCGGCGACTGTCGCAGTGAAAGCGATCTGCGAGCCGTCCGGAGAAAAGTACGGATCGATCTCGAGTGACGGCGTTGACGTCAGGCGACGTGCAGCGCCACCGCTGCGCGCGACCACCCACAAGTCTCCGCCATACTCGAACGCAACCGAGTCGCGGCTGACGGTCGGATGGCGCAGCAATCGCGTCCCTTGAGCCTGACTCTGCGCCGAAACGCAGAGCAATAGAAGAAATAGAATTGCGATTCTTTTGATGTGCATAGATTTCAGAAAAATAGGTCCTATAGGACATATAGGACCTATTAAAAGCAGTGCCAATTAGAACTCAAGCCGGAATCCAACCTGCCCTTCGCGCCCCGGCTGTACCTGGATCAGAGCACCGAATGGCGCCGGGTTAACATGCGTCTCGACCGCCGCCGCATTCTGTCGATTGAACACGTTGAAGAACTCAAACAGTGCATGTAGCTTAACGCGTTCGGTAATATTGAATCGTTTTGTCAGACGCAAATCGAGATTGATGAAGGCAGGACCCGTAAACGCGTTTCGACCCGGTCCGTGATCAATGGCATTAAAAGTACCATCGCCATCCGGATCTTCAAGCGCCGCTGCCGTGCGGCTGAAATGAAAACCGCTCTGCGTGCGAAAGATGCCGCTCACCTGAAACTGCCACGGCAACTCCAGCAACCCGTTCACCTGAAACGTATGGGCAACAGATAAATCAGAAGGTCCTTTATCGAAATCCGGACCATTGACGAACGTTCCCGCCTGCGCCACAAATCGTCCATTAGCACGTACAAACGAACTGTTCTGATTGGTTCTACCCGTTCCTGTTTCTGTAACGAGCGGCGCAATCCCAACGAAACTATCCGACGGCAGCGAATTGACTCCGAGCTGATTGTCGGTTTCATCCGCAAAAGCGTAGTTGCCACTCAAGGTGAACCGTCTCGCAAATCTTCTGGTGAAGCTGACGATGAACCCGTCGTATTCACCGCTGTACCATGGACCAAATGTTTGAATCGGTCCGGCGGTGAATGGGGGCAGGAACTGCCGGCTCGAAGCCCTGGAAGCAAATGAAATATTGGCCTCGCGAACGCCAAGCATGTTCTTTATATTCCGATGGTAGTAGTCGGCTTCGATTACGACGTTCTTGATCTCCCGCTGCACGCCGATGCTGACGCTCTCCGTAAAAGGCGTCTCGAAAGTGCGATCGATATCGGTGGGAGCCAATTGCGCCGGTATGGCTGCGTGTGCGAGGGCGCCAAACGGTCCCCAGAAGAAAAAGCCCGGCGCTTTTCCGACTGCCGCAGAGGCTTGGAGCAGATACTGATCCGGAGTCAGTCCGGAAAGCGACTGAATGTTGTTGAGATTGATCACAGCATTCGCTGGAATCAATGCATGTCCCGCAGCGACTACGCGATTGAGTCTGTCGATTCCGATAAACAGGCCCGGCGAAAATGGACAAGCCACATTACCCGATGCGATCTGAGCATCGGTGAGATTCGGCGACACGCAAAGTCCACCGGGAAATAGCGACGCATTGATCGCCGCCGGCGCGAGTGTTGGCACGCCATAGAAACCACGCGGATACGAGAACGGTTGGACCACCCGACGATCTGCGCCGCCGAATGCCGGGACATCGCGCACCAGCCCCAGTCGAAACTGATCGTAAAACAGTCCATAGTGCCCGCGAATTACTGTTCGCGGTGTTGCCGCCCATGCAAAACCAACGCGCGGTGAGATGTTTTCCTTGGTTACAAACTCCGAGTCGTAATCCCAGCGCAGACCGAGATTCAAAGTAAGGTTCTGACGGAACTTCCAGTCGTCCTGAAAAAAGAGCGCGTTGTAGTTGTTGCGCAGATGAATCTCATTCGCTGCTGGAGTTAGACCACCCGCAGTCGTCACAGTGAAGAAACCAGCATTGACTGGTCCAAAGGTAGTGAAGTCCGGCACGGTAGCAAAGAGCTGCAGGTTCAGAGTCTGCGACTCTAATCCATCAACTTTTGTTTTCAAGTAATTCCAGCCAAACTTCAGGTTGTGATCGCCGATGAGTTTATTGGCGTGCGCCGAGAGCGTCGTGTACTTCTGGTCCAATCCTGTGCGAGTCGTGTTGTTACCGAAAGAGAACGAACCGAGATTTCCAAAGAGAGCTCCGGTGTTGTTATTGCTGAACATCTGAAACGTGGTGCCGACTCCTGCATCCGGATGGGCCGGGAACCTCTCCGACGTGTCGCCACGATACCCGCCGCGCAGGGTCAACACCCACGGATTACTTTGACTTCCCGCCAGGATCGTATCGCTGAAAGCCAACAGCAGGTGCCGCTGTCCGAGGTGGTTTCGTCTGGACGGCAGGTCTGTAGCCTGGGACAGCGGCAGAAACTCTCTGACGTTTCCATTCGTGTAGTTTACTGCCTGGTTCAAACTATGCCGTCCGACTTGCTCGTCGAACTTGAAGAAACCGCGCGTCTCGTAGGTGCGAGATGGCTTGTCAAACTGATTTTCAAAGTCTCTTGCGATCTGCGGCGTGGTGGTAGGAAAGGCGAAGTTCAGCTCGCGATTTTCTCTGATACGTTCGGCCGAACCGAAAAAGAAAACTTTGTCTTTAACTATTGGTCCGCCGAGTGCGACACTGCCATCCCAACGTTGCAGAAATGGAGCTTCATTGATAGCCGGATCGACTGAGTTGTTCGAGTCAAAGACGTTGTTGCGAAAGAAGATTGAAGCGAGACCATGATAATCGTTGCTGCCACTGCGAGTAATGACGTTGACGATCGCGCCTGATGCCTGACCAAACTCAGCCCGGAAACCTGCGGTCAGCACCTGAAATTCGGCAATCGTTTCCTGATTAAACTGCGCCGCGGGGCCACCGTTGACATTGTCCTTGTTCGGCTGCCCGTCGATCATAAAATTGTTATTGCCTGCGCGTTCTCCAAGTACCGGCGTCGCATTGTCGCTGTTCGGATCGACCTGACGATTAATCACGACACCTGGCACGAGCTGCATCAGGTCGAGGTAGTTGCGACCGTTGGTCGGCATCTCTTTGATCTGTTGCGGCGTGACGGTGGCTCCCGTTGCTGCGGTGGTCGGATTGAGCAACTGCGCGTAACCAACGATATCTACCTGGCCTGCGACAGCGCCGACTTCGAGCGGAATATCGAGCGACAGGGTCCGATTGACAGTCAACTCGATGTTATCGAAGTCTCGCGAAGCAAAGCCGGCGTGCGAAACGGACATCGAGTAGTTTCCCGCGGGCAAAGCCGTCACCCGGTAGAAGCCGCTTGCATCACTGGTCGTGGTGCGTTCGATGCCCAGTGCAGCAGACTTCACCACCACCTGCGCTCCGGCGACCATGCTGCCCTGCGCATCTTTTATCGTGCCCTCAATCGTGGAAACTGTCGTCTGACCCAGCGCATGTGAAGCCGCCAGCAGCAGACAAAGGACCAGCAACAACGAGCCGCCTCGATAGCCTTTCATGATTCCGCTCCTTAGGAAGAGAGTACCGTGCTTGGATACGGTCAGAACCACCTCGCGGTAGCGGGTGGTACGCCGTAGGCTCCGGTCGAAAAAAAGCTGCGCATGCACCCACCCGCTACCGCGAGGTGGTTCTGACTGTATCCAAGTTGGTTCTTAACATGAGCACATCCGTGTAGCCTGTGGCCCGCTATATAACATCGTCCGTTGCATCGTGTCAATTCTCGTACAACAATTGTTGCACGAAGCAGATCGGTATGCTATTTTCTCGCGCGCCATGCAGGCCAGAATCTCAGAGCCCCAAACGAACAAGCCAACGGCGATCAAAGTCGATGGTGTGGAGATCCGCCTGATCCGTTTGCCGCTCATCGAACCGTTTGAAACGAGCTTCGGTAAAGTCGACTCGCGTCTCATCTTTCTCATTTGTCTCGAGGGCAATGGATTGACAGGTTGGGGCGAGGTCGTTGCCTCGGAGGAACCACTTTACAGTTACGAGACTACCGGCACTGCCCTGCACGTGATCCGAGATTTTCTTGCGCCGGTGGTCGTCGATGCGCCGATCACCGGGCTTGATGATCTCGCTCAGCGACTCTCGCGGTTTCGCGGGCACAACATGGCCAAAGCCGGACTCGAGCTTGCATATATGGATTTGCTGGCTCAGTCGAGTGGGCAGTCGCTTTCGTCACTGGTCGGTGGTGAACTGAAACGCGTGGCAGTGGGCGTGAGCCTCGGAATTCAACCCACAATCGCGCGTCTTCTGGAACGAGTCGAACGGTACCTCAGTCTTGGCTATCAACGCATCAAGCTGAAGATCAAACCCGGATGGGATTTAGACGTCGTCGCTGAAGTGCGTCGCCACCATCCCGAGATACTGCTCTCAGTCGACGCCAATTCGGCTTACACCATCAATGATCGAGATCACTTGAAGAAACTCGACGATTTCAATCTGCTTATGATCGAGCAGCCGCTTCAGAACGACGATTTGATGGATCACGCGCGCTTGCAGGAGATCATGAACACGCGGCTTTGTCTCGATGAAAGCATTGTCAATCATCGCCAGGCGAAGCTCGCGCTCGAACTGGATAGTTGTAGAATAATCAACATCAAAGTTGGTCGGGTCGGCGGCTATTCGGAGGCTCTCGTCATCCACGATCTATGCGCAGCGCGAAGCATTCCCGTCTGGTGCGGCGGCATGCTCGAATCCGGAATCGGCCGCGCGCACAACATTGCCCTGGCAAGTCTCAAAGGTTTCAGCTTGCCAGGTGATATTTCGGCGAGTTCACGTTATTTTGAACGCGATATCATCTCGCCGGCAGTCACCGTGGCTGCTGATGGCACTGTGGCCGTTCCTGACCGGCCCGGTTTAGGATTCGAAATCGATCTGGATTTTATTAAACGTCTGACTGAAACTCGGGTATACATCTCACGAATGAAACCTTAGCTCGGTCCACACACGAAGGAGCAAAATATGGGAGCGGGAAACACGCTCAACAGTCGTGGCAGTAATGGCTCCAAGTCTTCACTCACCTCGCTTGAAGTTCGTTTCGCCCAATCACCCCTGAGCGGCGGCCGCCGTCGTCTGATCAGAGAGATCCTCGACAACCACGAGCAGACTTTCTTCCTGTCGTCGCGCGAAATGGCGAAACGTTACAACGTCGACGCGGCGACGATTGTGCGTACGGTTCAGGCTCTCGGCTACGAACGTTTCGCGGATTTTGCGGCTGACTTGAGACAGCATTTCGTCAACCACATCACGCCCTACACCGTACTGAAAGCTGCGACACAGGAAAAAAGAAGTGTTACGGATCAGGTGCAGTACTGTCTCGAACGAGATGGCGAGAGTTTGAGCATACTGAGATCGAGTTTGGATGCGAGCCGGTTAGTTGACCTCGCGAAACGGATTCATAGTGCGCGACGGATTTTGGTAGTGGGAGTGGATCTGGCGGCATCGTTGGCGTGGTTTCTTGCTTATGGATTGACGCCGCTCGGCTTCGACGCTCATGCGCCGGTCGGAAGCACCGGCAATCTGCAACACAAGATCGATCTACTCACGAACAAAGATTTGTTGGTGGCGATTAGTTTTGGCAGGTGTTTGAGGGAGACTGTTGAGTCAGTGCAGCGCGCTCAGGGACGCGGTGTGCCGACGTTCGGTATCACAGACAGCGATACATCACCGATCGCCTTGCACTGTGAGAACTATCTCGTCGCGTCAACCAGTAGTCCATCGTTTACCGGATCGTACGTCGCTCCGATGGCTTTGCTGAATACGATCATAGTCGCCTGTGCCCACCTGCGACCAAAGCGTGCCCTCGCGATGTTGAGTCGCACCGAGCAGGAGTATCGCACTGGCACGCGCTGGTATCAGGAGCCGATCCGCCGCAGCCGCACGACAACGGATGGAAATCAAAAGAGCGGCAAGAACACGAATGGACGAAGGAAGAAATCGTAAATTGATCTACTGAGTACACGGGGTCAGTGGGTACCGCAGCACGAGTCCGAGCAAGTCTTTTGTGCCGTCAACCTCGATGTGTTGTGTTTCAATCACGAAAAACTGCTTGTCGGAGTTTCTAACCAGTTCCTTGATCGGAGGGCAAATTACGAACTCCCGATCGTTAGGCCGGAACAAACTGAAGACCTCACCTTTCACGTCTCCCAGAACTGTGAATGAGAAATGGCCTTTCTTATCTGAGAAGACATTAATCTCAGCCTGTTTGTTGTCCGTGCCCTTAGGTCGAAAGCGAACTGTTGAGAGATCTGCTGGTCGACCATCTGCGAAACGAACAACTCCCTCGACGCGGGTGCCTTTGATTAGGTTTGATATCACGACGTTCAGATTATCTATGCTCTCGCCGTGCTTGACGGTGATCCTGGTTGCGTCTTGCTGTTTCGCAGCGTCGCGGAAATACAGCCTGCGAAATGGCATTTCACTGGTTGGCTTGTCTTCAGGATTGAAGACGAGCACGTAAGTTCCAACCTCTACACCATCAACGCGAAAACTCCCATCCGTTTCTGTAAAATCACTACAGGAGCCGTCATGCTCTTTCTCAGCCTCAGCGAGCCTCACGCAGACTCCCCGCATAGGCCTCAAGTTCCCGTCCCGAACGGTGCCGCTAATGTGATTGCTGTAAGCGAGTTCTATGTTGATGCCGAAATGCTTTTTCGGCCGAAGCGTAAACGCCACACGGTTGCTGGGCTTCGGATCCGAACGCCCAGAGTATCGAGTCAACTCAAACCGATCAACTTTCCATCCAGCTTCTAATTCCGGCTCGAGAACGTATCGTCCCGGAGGTAGATCATAGATTTCGTAAACTCCACTCTTATCGGTGACGGCGAAGAAGGTTTTCTGCTCACCACGGATGAAAATCTTCCGTCCCGCCACGTTTGACTCGTCTATACCATCTCCTTCGAGAACACCTGAAACGCGCGTGCGTCCACGCCGCTTGTCGAGGTTGTCGAGGTACAGGAAATCTTCGTTCGCGTATTCCAACCCTTTCGATCTGTTACAGGTCGGTACTCTTAAGAGGTCGGAAGAGTTATCTGGTCGATTTAGATAGAGCAGATACCGCTCTCCGATTTCCTTTTCATAAAACGTCCAACTACAGTCGAGTGTAAAGTTCCCCTGAGCAAAGACAAGTTTGTCACCGCTCTTGACGTCTCCCTTGTAAACTCGCTCGACAATCATGGTCGCGGTATCGATGTCGGTGTCTGGCCACCTGGGAGTGGTTGTCTTTGTTACCGAGACAAATCGAGCAACAATCACGAGATCTGCAATTTCATAATCGTCGAGGACGGTTGTGAACGGATAACAACCACACCCCCTTGCGGCATCACCAAGCATCACGAACGCTGCCAAGCATAGAACCGTGCGCACTAACGATCGTTTGATTTGCTTCATACGTCTATTGCGAGAGAACCTTCAAACCTTCAACCATCGGCGGGAATTCAAGGAGCGCATCCTTCTTCACGCCCCAGGTCGTAAACATATAGCCGAGCAGTTTTGAATCAGCCTGCTTCTTGCTGTACTCAATCAACGCCTTCGTAGCATCGACATTCTTCCAACCAGCCGGCAACACGCGGAAGCCCTTTTCGATGAACATCGGAATCGAGGGATAACTGTCTCTCGGTTCGTAGTGCCACGGGCAGATAATGATGTCTTTCGGAATCATGTCGATCGCGGTGGCCGTACCGTTCTTCGATGCTTCCCACTCACCGAGATCGTATTTTTTGCCATCGATCAGACGATCGCCCCACATCAACATCTCGAGCTTACGCTTACGCACGAGATGCGTGTGAAGCTCGTTTACCGCCTTCGCAAACAACACTCCGGGATCTTGCCCCTTCGTCGAAGGTGATTGTTCCGAGCCGAGCAGGAACACCTCGTCCATCCCGACGTGCATCGCATCGGCACGAAAGCCATCGACAATCTCGTCCATCAGTTCAAAGACGATGCGCCAGACGTCCTTATTGAGTAAATCCCATTCGCGGCAATAGAGACCCTCGTTGTTTGGAAATACACCCGGTGTAAGGTCGAACTTTGGATACACCGTCAGCAGCGGAAACGTCTCAGCCTTCCACGATTGATGACCAAGCGACTGAAACTCCGGAATCAGACGAATCTTGAACTTCCGGCATAACTCCACGAATCGTCGTGCACCGTCACGCGTAATCGGATTCGTACCGCGTTTTAGTTCCGGATGCGATTTGAAGTCGAAGTTGTAGTCAACCTCGAGAATGATGACGTTGATTCCCTGCTTCGCGAGTGTCTCCAGATTCTGACCGAGAGCATCGAGGTCACTGTCGGTGTTGTAATCGAGGAGATGCACCGCCCGCCACGGTTTCGCATCAATTGGCGCCACAAAGAAGAACATTAGAAGCAGCCACAAAAAGGCACAAAAGGCACATTTAGTCATTGAGCGGCAAAGTAGCACAAAAAGGTTGAGACATGTACTCTTAGACCGCAATGATTCTCGGAAGACGTGAGTTCAACATTACGATAGCATCGCTTGCGTTCGGCAGCGCTTGCCGTAGTTTGGGTGGCGCAGTCAAACCGAGCGATGGACGTCTCAATGCTCGTCCGCGCGCGGGCGTAAAGACTGCCGGCAACGGAGACATAAAACTGGAGCGTGACGCTGTTCTCCAGCTACCTGACAACGCGGGCGACAAGCCGCTCCCGCTGCTCATCATGTTGCACGGCGCAACGCAAAGAGCCGACGACATGTTCCGGTATCTCGATTCGGCACCTAAGGAAGCCGGCGTCGCCGTATTAGCGCCCAACTCCGCTGAAATCACCTGGGATGCAATCCATAGCAGTAGTTTCGGTAATGACGTTGATTACCTCGACCGGGTGCTCAAGCGGGTCTTCGAAACTACGGCCATCGATCCGTCGCGCGTCTCGGTGGGCGGTTTTTCGGATGGCGCGACTTACGCTCTCTCGCTCGGACTGATCAATGGCGATTTCTTCAGGAGCATCGTCGCATTCTCAGCCGGTTTTGTAATTGGCGGCGACAAGCACGGCAAACCACGCATTTTCATCTCACACGGCACGCACGATCACATTCTTCCCATCGACCGCTGCGGGCGTCGTATCGCCGGCGAACTCAAAAGTAAAGGCTACGACGTCACCTTCCGCGAATTCGACGGCGATCACGAAATCCCTAAGGACGTCGCCCGCGAAGGCTTAGCGTTCGTCTAAAGCTGGGCCTAATGCGCGGTGGCGTACAATCCTGATGCGTTGAAGTACTACAGTAAGCGAATCGAAGTAAGGCAACCCAACACCGCTCTCATTCAACTCTGCCAGCAATAGGACCACGGCACAAAAATTTCTTGGGAATAAACCAATCGAATCAGGGGTTGGAACAAGCAGGGTTATGAGCACACTGACAGACTATCTATCCATCAACCAGTCAGAGACGAATTCACCCATAATCTCCGCCGAAGAGGAAGTCAGACACGTCGAAAGCGAATGGGGCGATGCTTTCGAGCAACATGACGTGGCCACGCTCGATCGCCTGATGGCAGATGAATACTTCCTGACGGATCCACTCGGTAACGTGAGGAGCAAAGCCGAGACTCTCGCCGCCATTCAGCAAAACAAGCTGCTCTTCCAAAGCACCAACAGCGACAGCGTAAATGTGCGTGTCAACGGCGACACCGCTGTGGTGACGGGAAGATCGACGTTTCGTGGCCGGTACAAGGGCTGGTCGATGGGCGGTCAGTATCAGTACACCGACGTGCTGGTGAAGCGAAGCGGTTCCTGGAGAGCGGTGGCCTCACACATCACGGCACTCGGAACCGGCCCGTTCCGGTTGAAAGTCGGTTTTATAGTCTGCAACCTGTTTCTTTAAACACAAAAGCATGAAGTGATTTGTGCTTTATGTGCCTTTTGGGGCTGGTTCCTTCCTTTGTGGCTCCTATTGACAGACGATAGGACGAGCGTTAGACTCACATCTTCCTATCGACTGACTAGAGGAGACG
>JBKPPU010000120.1:0-19574 GCA_046733695.1 Acidobacteriota bacterium | reverse complement strand
GCAATGGGACCATCCTTCGGCAATGCCTGTAGCACTACCCTGAAAAGTGTGGTGAACGATCCTCAGTTGGTCCACATTGGCGGCATCACGAAGGATCAGGTTGCGGTCTGTCGCGACTGTGAGTTTCGCTACGTTTGCACGGACTGCCGGGCCTATACCCAGGACGCCGGCGATCCCTATTCGAAGCCCGCGAAGTGTACGTACGATCCGTACACGGCAACCTGGGCCAGCTAACACCTCTCGCTGCTCCCTTTTAATCATATTAGACCAGGTTCAACGAGCCGAAGTTCGCCGCGGCCTCGTAGGAAGCCATGTTCAAGCGGAAACGATTTCCTATCTCTTACCAGTTGGACACGATGGATTGTGGCCCCTCGTGCCTGGAGATGATCGCCCGTCATCACGGGCGAAGAGTCTCAAAACAGCTCGTCAGGAGCTTGTGCCAGCAAGATCGGCAAGGGACGTCGCTGGCCGGCATCGCACGCGCCGCTGAAAAGCTCGGCTTCCGCACGCTCGCGGTGAAGGTGTCGTTCGATGATCTCAAACAGAAGGCGCCGCTTCCGTGTATTGCATTCTGGCCGCACGGACATTTCGTTGTGGTCCATCGCGTCCGCGGGAACACCGTCTACCTTGCAGACCCCGCAGCGGGCCTGACCACTTACTCCAGAGACGAATTCGAAACCTGCTGGCTGGATACCGATCAACAGGATTGGGGAGTGATATTGCTGCTCGAGCCCACGAAGCAGCTTCTCACAGTTGAATCGAAGCCCGCCTTCAATGCTCTCTCCAGTCTTTGGTGGCCGCTGTGGCGCGATGTCAGACGACACTTGATGCCGCTCGGTATCGGTCTGGCCGTATTGCTCTTCGTTCAACTTGCGCTTCCGTTTTTGAGCGCTGCGGTCGTCGATGCCGGCGTTTTGAACCGCAACCTCAATTTGGTGTTCATCATTCTGCTTGCGCAACTCGTGCTGCTGTTCAGCCGGATGAGCGTAAACCTTTTGCAGGAATGCATGCTGGCGTTTATTGGAGTGCGGATCGACATGAGGTTGGTATCGCAGTTCCTCATGAAGCTGACCCGTCTCCCGCTTTCTTTCTTCGAAGGGAAGCTGATCGGCGACCTGCTGCAACGAATCAACGATCACAGATCACTGCAACAGTTGCTGACGGGCACTTTGTGGCAGGTGTTATTAGCCACACTATCGCTGGCAGTCTTCGGTGTGGCGCTAGCGCTCTTCCAGCCAATGCTGTTCGCGGTATACCTCGTCGGTTCCGCGATGTACATCGGATACATCGCGCTATTCATCAAGCGCCAACGATTGCTCAACTTCAAAGCTTTTCATCTCGCGGCCCAGAAGCAGGGAATCATCATCGAGTTCCTCGCGGGGATGCAGGAGATCAAACTCAACAACGCCGAGCAGCAGCGTCGTTGGCAATGGGAGGCTGCGCAGCACGCGATCGGCAAGATCCAGGTCAGGTCGCAGATGCTGAACCACTTTCAGGGCGCAGGCGGGCTGGCAATTAACGAGTTCAAGAATCTTGTCTTGACCTTGCTGGTGGCCCAGGCCGTGATTAAGGGTCAAATGTCACTCGGAACGATGGTCGCGGTCCAATACGTTATTGGACAACTGACGTGGCCGCTCAACCAGATAGCGATGTTGATCGCCCAGAGTCACGAAGCCGCTCTCAGTTACCTGCGCGCCAAAGAAATACACCAGATTGCAGACGAAGAAGACTCCTCGTACGGCACACAGCCTGAAGAACGCTCAAACATCGAGTTCCGGAACGTTTCGTTCGGATACGGCGGCACCAGCAGAGTCGATCTCTTCCGTAACCTGAGTTTCACAATACCCGCAGGGAAGACAACTGCCATCGTTGGCCGAAGCGGAAGCGGCAAGACGACGCTGCTCAGGCTGATACTCAAGTTCTACGCGGTGGATGGTGGCGAGATCTTACTGGGCGACACGAACCTCAATGATGTGTCACATCGTAAGTGGCGCGATCTCTGCGGAATCGTCATGCAGGACGGATACATCTTTTCAGACACAGTGACGAAAAACATCGCGGTTGCCGATGAGCTGCCGGATATGCAGCGCGTGAGCGAGGTCGCCCGCCTCGCGCAGATCCATGAGTTTCTCGAGTCGCTCCCACTTGGATATGAGACACGCATCGGGCGCGATGGCATCGGCATTAGTCGCGGGCAGGCACAACGCATATTGATAGCGCGGGCACTATACAAAAACCCGAGATACATCTTTTTCGACGAGGCCACCAGCGCTCTCGATGCGGAAACAGAGAGCGTGATTGTAGATCGACTGCGTGATGTTATGCGCGGAAAAACCGGCGTTGTGATTGCCCACCGTATGAGTACCGTGAGAGACGCAGACCAGATCATCGTGGTGGACCGTGGCGAGGTTGTGGAAGTGGGCACACACGAAGAACTCGTCGGTCATCGCGGTAGTTATTACAGCCTGGTGCGGAACCAGCTTGACCTTGGGGAATAGTCACGCGTCCGAGAGTTGAGACATTGAAAGATGACAACACGTCACGAAAAAAACGGAGCGGCGCCGGGCGGAGGGCGGAAGAGCCGCCCTGCTCAAACCAGAGACGCGCTGATGCCGGACGAGCCGCCCAGGGCTTTAGGTTTGGCAATTCCCATAGTTGCTGCCTTGCTCATCTTCCTATTGGTGACTCTTCGTCTCATCGAATACCAGGACGCAGTGCCTGTAAGTCTGACACTGAAGGCGAGCGACTCTTTCGGGCGCACGTACGGTGAAGCTTATCTTCCGCAAGGCGATGCGGCCGCGGTTCGAGCCGAGCAGATAGTCGAGATAGACCTCGGCGCGGACGAGGGACGCCGGCTACAGGCGAAAGTGGGCGAGATCACGATGTTCGACTCGCACTCGTTATACCGTGTGCGCGTCGATCTCCCTCCTGATTTTGCGCTCGGTTCGGTTTCTGGCGCGTCGCCTGAAGCGATCCAGGTGCAGGCGACAATACTGACGCGGAAGCGAAATCTATTTGACAAGGTGTTTGGAGCTTTTCGGGTTTTATCCCGCGATCTTTGATCGCAGTTTGCAAGGAAGATCACGATGACAAACAAGTATGAGTCGTTAACAGAAGACGCTGGCCCAGTCACGAGGAAGATCGGGATTGCTCTGTTCCTTAGTCCGCAGTCGGCTTCACTGGACTGGCAACAACACACGGCGCGAATCGGCGCTGAGACGCTTATCGACTGGTGGCATCGTCGCATGCGACGCGTCGCTGGTTTGAGCACTTACATCATCGTTCACAGCGAAGCGCAACGGCAATCAGTGCAGGAGCTTGAGCTCAAAGGCGCGAAGGTTGTCCTGACCACGTTCTCAGGCTCGACGCGAGCGGTGGCTGACGTGACTGTGCGCGAAGGCTTGGACCACGTCGCGCTCGTGTCACTCGCAACCGCGTTCGGTCCGGTCGAACTGCTTGATGAAATGGTGAGCATCCATTCGACTTCAGATAACGATCTGACGCGAACCAGCGGGCTGCCCGCGGGAGTTGGCGCATGGGTCTTTTCACGAAGACTGCTCGACCGGCTGTCGTCACTGTCGATTCCGGGACTTCCTTCTCATCCGGGGCTTGCCTACAAACGCCTGCGTAATGCGGCTGCGTCGAAACTGCTGGGCGACATGCGTGAAAAAGTTCTCGATGCCGCGGCGCGTTACGGCAGAGCGGCTAACGAGATGCCGCTGGCCGTTATGTTGAATTCACAGGAGGAGATCGAGACTGCCAGGGAAGTGCTTCGTGTTGACGACGAGCCCGACGGGCTCGAGGCATTGCTGCTCTGGAAGCACGTGCAGATACGTGAAAATGTCGATCGCATGGCGTCGCTGCACCTTCCTTCAGCGAGCTCTCCGGCACGCGAATCAATCTCAGCTCGTCCGAGAGTTTTATACGTCTCTAACGCCTCCGCTTACTCGGGCGCCGAGGAGAGTCTGGTCCAGTTGGTTCGTAAGATCGATCCGGCCCGCTTTGAGAAATGTGCCGTTGTCGGAATGCCCAGTCGACTCGAGCGTGAATTAAAAGATGCGGGGTCGAGAACTTTCATCCTCGCTGACGGCTTCTTCGATCCCACTGTCAAGAACTTCATCGCCGTTAGAAATCTGATCGACCAATTGCAGCCCGATCTTATCCACTTTAACGGCGCGGATGGCTTGCCGTTCCTGTGGAATGCGGTGGAGAAGAGAATTCCCATCGTCCAGCACGTGAGGAACGGTGCACTCGTGCCGTTTAAAGAGTACGCGGAAGCGGCAACAGCGCTGATCGCCGTTTCACGTTTCCTGCGTGACGATGTTCTGCGTTACACGGTCGAGCGCGAAAGAGTCCATGTCATTTACGACGAGGCAGACCCAGAATACTTCCACCCCAACGCCTGCGACAGAAATGCTGCGCGCGAGAAGTTCGGCATCGCCGGAGACTCCAAAGTGATCCTCATGGTGGCGCGGTTCGCGGAGAACAAACGACACGATCTCATGCTGGATGCGTTTCAGCAGGTTCGGCAGCGGGTGCCCAAAGCACGCCTGGTTCTGAAAGGCGAAGTGTACTGGGAAAACGCTTATTACGACTGCATCCGGAAACGCATCGAGCAGATGAGTTCCGACAAGGCGATCATGCACATACCGTTTGTTGACGACATCAGGGAGATACATTCAGCCGCCGATGTGCTGGTCCTGTGCTCCGATCGCGAAGGGCTCGGCCGTTGTGTGGTGGAAGCGATGTGCATGGGAATACCGCCAGTCGTGACCGACACGGGCGGGAGTCACGAAATCGTCGAGGATGGCGTGAGCGGGCTTGTCGTCCCTGGCGGAAACGCTTCCGCCCTGGCCGGCGGAATAGTGCGTGTGTTGCAGGATCAGGATTTCGCGCGCAGCCTCGGCAAACAGGCGAGGGTTGCCGCACAGAGAGACTTATCCGCGGACGTTTCGGCGGCGAGAGTAATGGACATTTACGATTCGATACTGGCGCCGGGATCAGTGGGAAGGCCGCGGGCCGGCGTCATAAGCATGCGTCACATTTCGACGCAATTTATTTGAAAGTTAGCAACCTGGTGAAGGGGGTAAATGACGTGATGTTTTCACGAAATATACGTTACGGGTTACGCCAGCTTGGCAGGAATCGGGTTTTTGCGGTTGTCGCGATCCTAACCCTGTCGCTGGGTATAGGCATGACGGCCTCGATGTTTTCGATTATGTATGCGGTCCTGGTGCGACCGCTGCCGTTTAATGATCCCGAACAGATAGTTTTGCTCGGTCAGGCGAGCGGACCTGAAGGTCGTCCCGGCTCAGCATCATTGCCTGACATCCGCGACTGGCGGGAGCAGAGTAAGACCTTCAACGACATCGCCTATTGGGAAATGGTCGTTAACAACCTCGAGAGCGCCGGACAAATGAGGTCGGTGCCCGCGATTCGATGTAGCACAAACTTCTTCTCTCTGTTTGGTACGAAGGCCGCTTTAGGAAGAACTTTCTATCCGAATGAGAAGCCGGAAGATGCCGTTGCAATCATTAGCGCTTCGATCTGGAAGAGCGTTTTCTCGTCAGATCCTGGAGTCATTAACAGGAGCGTCAAGCTCGGCAACGAATCGTACACCGTAATCGGTGTGATGGCCGATGACTTCATCTTCCCGCTGGCCCAGAATGGCCCGGTCATCTGGGTGCCGCTCAGGCCGAACCCCGCGTGGGAAGATCGCAACATGGCGATGCTTCAGGCAGTCGGCCGCCTCAACGGGAACGTGCCGATCGACACCGCGGAACAGGAGCTCGCCACCATCATGGGCAGAACGAGGAACAGCAATGTTGCCGCTCCGCGCGTGCTGGTTAAAGGCTACCGCGAATCGGTTACGGGCGACGTGCGGACAATGTTACTGCTGCTGGGAGGCGCTGTGCTGGCGGTATGGCTGGTGGCCTGTATCAATGTTGTTGGAATCCTGCTGGCACGCGCCACAAACCGTCGCCGCGAGACGGCGATCCGTTGCGCGCTCGGCGCGGGGCGCTCGCAACTACTGAATCAGTTTTTCGCTGAGAGCGCCGTGCTAGCCGGTAGCGCTGCGGCCTTCGGTCTGCTCTTGTGTTTTATCTCGACACGCGTCGTACGTTCCTATCTCGGCTCACAGTTGCCGTTTGCGGACAGCATCGACGTCAACCTGCCGGTGCTTGGTCTAATCCTGCTGATGTCGTTGGTGTCCACTCTGATTTTCGGCATGTGGCCCTCACTGGTGGCATTCCGCACGGCTCCGCAGGAGGCGTTGCGCGAAGGGACAGGCGGTAGCGGTATCGGACGCCGTCAGCGGCGCGTTAAGGATGTTTTGGTTGTTTGCGAGGTTGCGCTTTCGCTTGTGCTGTTGCTCAACGCAGGCCTGCTAGTTCGCACCATCTACAACCTCCGCAGCACGTCGCTTGGGTTCGTGCCTGATCATCTGATCGTTGCTCAACTGACAGTGCCGCAGGAAAGTCAGCTCGCAGGCGAAGCGGTTCAGACCGTTCACAAGTCGCTGCTTGAAGAGTTGCAAAGGACGCCGGGAGTCAGGCACGCGGCGATCGCGACGATCCTGCCGATGAACCCAAACTTCTCGGCGAAGATGCCCGTGCAGGTATTCGGCAGTTCAGGTCCACCAGATCCGAACTCGACTGCGGAGTTGAGGATCGTGAGCCCGGATATTTACAACACCCTCGGGACGCGCCTGCTGAAGGGAAGGCTCTTCAATGACACGGACACGATAAACGCGCCGTGGGCCGTAATCGTCAACCAGACGTTCGCGCGAAAGTATTTTCCGAATGAAGATCCACTCGGTAAGCAGATAAGAACCGGTGACGAAGGTCCGCACAAGTTCTCGGCCATCGTCGGGATCGTCGAAGATGCTCGGCAGAAATCTCTCACCGAAGGCGTCGAGCCTGAAATCAATCTCTCTTATGCGCAGCTCGGACCAAATGATGACTTCACTCTGATGATGGGCTTCGCTATTCAAGTCGCGCTGCGGACGGAGCAGGATCCGGAATCGGTAATCCCCGCCGTGCGCAGGCTACTTCAGCAAGCGAGTCCGGGCGCGATATTCACCGTTTCCACCATGCAGGACCAGGTAGACAAGTCCATGGCCGGCCAGAGGCTGATCGCGCAGGTGGTATGGATGTTCGCAGGAGTCGCACTTCTGATCGCACTCATCGGTTTATACGGATCACTCACCTACAACGTCAGCGCACTGACCAGAGAGATCGCTCTTCGGCTGGCACTCGGCGCACCACGCCATCGAGTCTTCGGCATGCTCATTCGGCACGCGCTGGTTGTGGTTGGACTCGGAGTTGGTATCGGACTCTTTGTGTGGCATTGGACGGTCGACATGTTGAAGCACTACCTGCACGGCGTAGGGACACATGATCCGATTACGATCGTTGGCGTACTCGCAATGCTGACCGCGTGCGGCGTGTTAGCCAGCTACCTGCCGGCTCGCCGGGCATCACTCGTCGATCCGACGAGAACTCTGCGTCACGAATAAGGAACTTCAAGCAGTTACAGAAAGCGGAACAGATGAGTACCCCGTCAGAAAAGTGTGACCTGAATCTGGCGATCGTCAATCTGCACGCGCATCGCTACGCGGAAGCTGCACGTTTCGCTGAACGCGCCATTCGCGCGGGTCAGATTCAAAGGTGTTATGACTCGCGGCCTTACTGCCTTCTTGCTGCTGCGCACAGAGGGCGTGGCGATTATGAGCGAGAGCGTAGCGTATTAGACGGAGGGCTCACACTAATGCCGGACGCTCATGACCTGTATCACGTGCGGGCGGCTTCGAATTTGCGCAGCGGGCGATGGGATGAGGGGTGGAAGGACAACGAGCATCGGCCGAGCAGGCGCGCGTTGTTGTGCCGGTTCGACGAGATTGAGGAATGGGACGGTTCTTCACCGGCGGTCGGCAGCACGAGTGAGGCAGGCCCGGAGACGCTCTTGATTTTCGGTGAAGGCGGGGCTGACCAGCACTTGTTTTTCAGCCGTTATATTCCCGAGGTGCTGAAGCTTTATCACGGTCAACGCATCGTCTTTTTCACGCGCCCCGAGTTGGCCCGATTCTTCGGGAATAGTATCGTTCCCGTTATAACGTCTGAACAAGAGGTCGAGCGAGTCATGGCCTCGAGCGGCCGCTGCCGTTGGGTAGGACTTGTCAGCTTGCCTTACAAGTTGCGTCTGTCGGAACCGCTCAAGCCCGTGCCTCATCACGGAAACCGCGAAGACGTCAAGCGATTCGCCACGCTCATCGACAATGTCCGATCACTCCGCGTTGGCATCTATTGGAGCGACGCCGCACTCTCTTTCGACGACTTCGAACCCATCTTCAACGCGCCTCGTTGTTCCTTCTACTCCCTGCGGCGTGCGCCCCACTTCACGAACAGGGACCTGCTCGACTTAGCCTCACATTGTCACGATGTGGCTGACCTTGCCGCAGCGATTGAAAACCTGGACCTCGTCATCACGACAGACAGCCATGTCGCTCATGTAGCGGGCATTGTAGGTAAACCAACCTGGGTTCTTTGTTCCACTTCGTCCAGCTGGATATGGAGTTGCGCGGGAGACGAAGTTCAGTGGTATCCCACAGTCCAGTTGTTTAGAGACCAGGTGATACAGAAAGTATCAGCAGCATTGAGCAAGGCTGCCAGACTGCAAAGGCGAACCGAGTCTGACGCCGGCATAGTACCGAACCGGCGTGTTCGGACGGTGAGTGCTCTGGTTGAAAAGCCGTGTCGTTATGGCGACATGCGCTTTCACCAGACAGATCACTGGGTAGGCCGGTCATTGGATCTGTACGGCGAATGGTCAGAAGGCGAGGCGGAATTATTTCGTAAGGTTGTAAAGGCCGGCGATCTGGTGATCGAGGCTGGGGCAAATGTCGGCGCGTTAACGATACCGCTCGCCCAGATTGTCGGCGACACAGGCAGCGTACATGCGTTCGAGCCGCAGCAGGATAACTTCGAATGCCTTGCGTGGAACGTAAGATCGCTGTCCAACGTGACGCTGTGGCCCAGGGCGCTCGCATCCGGTCCATACCGAATCAGTCACTCAGCGATCAATCCGGGCAAGGTTTGCAATCTCGGATCGACCGAATTCTCCACGCATTGCGGTAGCGTCGCGACCAACTCGCAGGTCACAACGACGATTGACGAGATCTTTTCTTCCGCCTCAGTCTCGTTCATCAAGGCCGATGTCGAAGGAATGGAACTCGAAATCCTGCAAGGTGCGGAGACTGTTGTCGATCGATGTCGACCGATCTTGTATGTCGAAGACGATCGCGAACAAAACAGCGCCGCATTGCGAGGGTGGCTGATTTCACACGGGTACAGGCTTTATCGCCACCTGCCGTCCCTCTACAACCCGGAGAACTGGCGCGGCTCGCGTGTGAATGTCTTCGGCCGCACCGTAAGTATCAATCTTCTATGCATACCTAACAGCAGATACGAGTTGAAGGGCACCACCGACCTGCTGCAGCGGGTGCGGGCTTGAAAGGAATAATAAATATGACAGACGCCAACGCTTCCCTTATCTCCATGCTGCCGGATTTCCTGACCTGGCAAGCCGGAAACGAACTTACGCGCTCCGCGTGCAAGATTCACGTACAGTACGTTTATCACCAGGTAAAGCAGTGGGCCAGCCATGCGGACACCGACCTGTTCCCATCAATTACCAGTCTACCGGCGTTGAGTCAGCAGCGACTCCTTCTGGCGCCGCGCTTGTACACGCTGCTCCGTTCCAAGAGCCAGCCGGGAGCCGGCGAGATCTCGTCTTTGAGACAATTCCTGGAGATCGAAAAGTATCTTTGCAACCAGGACGGAGATCGGCCGAGCGGCTCCTGGACGGCCCTTTGTGACTTTTACTTTGAGCCTGATAAGGAAACATTCAAAGCGCCGAAGTTGGGGAACATCGTCCTGGACGCTTGCAGGCCTTTAACGAACATAGATTACCCACCGCCGATGGGCGACGACGTGACTAATCATTCGGCGCAAGAGTTGGAGTTTATCACCTGGCGAATCGAGCAGAGTTTGGAGCAGATAAGCAGGATCAGCCGCACGGCGCGGGCGGCGGTCGATGCGCTGCTACAAGTGATCACCGTCGTCCGGGCGCCGAAACTGACGAAGGGCACGCAGTCGTTTTCAAACAAGCCGGCGATCGGGCGAATGGGACTCGCCAACGCGAATTCAAACGAGTGGTCCGTCAGCAAGATCGCGGATGCGATCGTTCATGAAGCCATCCACGCATTGATCTATAAGATCGAGCTAACTAACTGTCTCTACAACGACTACACGACGGAGTCGGAACCTTTCACTGCCGTATCTCCTTGGAGCGGACGAAAACTGCGCCTGCACTCATTTCTCCACGCCTGCTTCGTGTGGTTTGGTCTATGGAATTTCTGGAGCCTCGCTAACGAAGAACCCGAGGCCGCCGAACTGAAAGCAACAGCCGCGAAGGGCTTCCTGACTGGTCCTCCGCTATCGCACGTCCCTGACGCTGCCCGCGATCTCATCCGGCCCGAGGTCCGCCACGCTATCGATCGGATGTTCAAAGAGGTGACTGTTAGCGTCGACTGACGTTCTCATTGAGAGCCAGTATGAAGAGATTAGTTCTTTTCCGATTTCACCAGAATCGTGTTGTCTGCAAGAACCGGCTTGATGTCCTCAGGCGCTACAACCCGGCGATAGAGATTCACGGATTGTATGGCGGTGAGGAATCGATGTATCCGAACGTGCAACGCGCCATCGGTGACGATTTCTCCAGCCTGTTTTGTTTGAAGGGTAAGACCGCTCAGTGGAAATGGCTGCACGGCGACCTGGCGGTCCGTGAGTGGTATCAGGCGGTCGGGAGATTGCTGGCATTCGACGTGGTCCATCTGGTCGAGTGGGATCTTGTTCTTCTCGATTCTCTCGAAAATCTGTACCGGCATGTGCCCGCGGCGGCTGCCGGGATTACGGGCCTTGTCAGGATGGAACTCATTAAAGACCGCTGGTGCTGGACCAGCCGAAACAGTTGGTGGACTACACAATGGGAACGCCTCCTCGCGCACGTAGAGGAAGTGTATCAGTACGACGGAGAGCCTTACGCCTCGCAGGGACCAGGACTATGTTTACCCCGAAAGTTCCTGGAGTTATACGCAGCGGCCGAGGTCCCGCGCTATTGTCACGATGAAGTGAGGCTTCCGCTATTCGCGCAGAGCTTCGGCATAGATCTGTTTGACACCGGTTTTTATGATGGCTGGTTCAACGGCACTCGTGAGGCGTTTTTCAACTGCCGAAATCAGGAAATAAATCCGCAAGTAATGTGGGACGAACTCGGCCGCACTGACGGCCGGCGCGCATTCCACCCCTTTCGGCAAACCTTTGCCGAGCAACAACACGACCTCGTCAGCGGCCTGCCGCTCAATTCAGAAAGACCATTCAACGTGGAAAGGAGAGCATCATGAGCACAAACAACCAACCAATGATACGCCTGGAAGGCGCAACGAAAGTCTTTTACGCCGAAGAGGTGGAGACACATGCACTTGCTGATGTCACCCTGGAGATCCGAAACGGAGAGTACGTCTCGATTTCCGGGCCGTCAGGGAGCGGCAAATCGACGCTACTCTCCATTCTCGGACTACTTGAAGCGCCGACGGGCGGCGATTACTTGCTGAAAGGAAAATCAATAGCTGACTTGAACCTGGCGGAACGCTCGCGGATCCGAAATCGCGAGATCGGTTTCATTTTTCAGAGCTTTAATCTGATCGGTGATCTTTCCGTCGCGGAGAACGTAGAGCTGCCATTAACCTACAGAAGCATGAGCAACTCCGAGCGCAAGAGGCGCGTGGCTCAGGCCCTGGATCGCGTGGGCATGTCGCACCGGTCGAAACACATGCCGTGCCAACTCTCCGGCGGCCAACAACAGCGCGTAGCGGTGGCGAGGGCAGTCGCGGGCGATCCGGCGCTTCTGCTGGCAGATGAGCCGACAGGCAATCTCGACTCGGCGAACGGCGACGCTGTGATGGAACTGCTGAACGAGCTTCATCGTGACGGCGCCTCTATCTGCCTGGTGACTCACAGTCCGCACTACGCGCGCTATGCGGATCATATTGTTCACCTGTTTGATGGGCATCTCTCTAAAGAGGAACGAATGAATTAACTGGGGATCGTACGGTGTTAGACCATGATTGATATCAGCAAACTGATCGCGCTTCACGATGGGTCGTCGTGCGCGCCCGCTCTGTACCACAATCTCGGCGATGGCTATCTGTATACGTACAATAAGGTGTTCGCCAATGTGCGTGATGTCGTTCGGGCGAAAGGGTTCGCTTTCAGCCGCCGGCACACAACCCTTTGGAATGATTACAACGTCATTCCACTCCTCTGTCTGCAATCGATCCTTGATAGAGGCATATTGCCGTATTGCGATAATGTGAGTTCGTTGCGGTCAGTCGCTTCGAGAAGCGCCAGCGTCGATTTACCGCCGACGGTGATCCGCTTCCTGATGGGCAATCTGCGGCGTAATTATCTGTTGCACGAGTCGGCCCACTGCATAGCGCACCGCGTGTTCCAACAGATCGATGCGCGCGGATCTTGGGTCGATAAGAAAACGGTTGTCCTCGACAACCTTTTCGCTGAGTCTTTCGCCAACGCCACGGAGACTTTCGCGGCTTCGTTGCTGGAAACTACCGCCGAGAAGTTTTTCTTCAAGGTGAATTCGTTCATGAGTTACATTCCCGCGGTAAAGGATGCTGTCTGGCAGCTTGGTTCAGAGTATGGACCACGTGCTGTCTTCAAGATCCTTTGCTTCTCATACTTCCTGGCTAATTTGAGATACGAAGAGGTCTCCCCGGAGGTGTTGGGCGAGTGTGTAAGTCTAATGCTTGATGGCAGGGCCTCGGAAGAATGTGACAAGCAGCCGCTGGCGGTGCTTCTTGAGAACAGCCTGAAACTCAATGAGAAGTTCCGTGAAGAGACCGCGGCCGTTTACTTTAGTTTTCTGGGTTGCCACGATGAGTTCGTCGCGTCGTATCGGCTGAATATACTTCAGGACCGAAACCGGCTTGCGAGGTATCTGGACGCTCTGAACTTGCTAGTGGATCTGGTCGTCAGCGGAGTGATGTTCGGGCAGCAGGCGGTAAATGTACTGGGAAGCTCGCCTGCGATGTCGCAGCATTTGGACGCCGTGCATCCTCTTCAAACGAGTGTCATTTAGAGATTACTTGCGCGCCGCGCAGAGCGGACACGAGCGCCTTGTATTGTTGTTCTTCTGAGTCGTGACGGCGTTGATAATCGGTTCGACTTCCTGCCTCCCTAGCATACCTATTAAAGTCTTCTCGTCTATCCCTGCAATGCGTCCAAGCATCAACCGGGCGCTGTCCGCGTGACCGGCGTATGACCAGTGCGCCATTTCGACAAGTGACATCAGTGCCTGCTCGCGCAAACACGCGAGTAGCCGCGGGTCGCGCTGCGCGGTAAGAACGGAAAGCAGCTCGGCTGACTTATTACGGTCGGTCCATAGGCCGGAGTTCAGCAAATCGACGAAACACTCGCCCGGAATAATCGAGGACGCCTCGGAACTCGATCTCGCAAGCACTACCAGCGCACGCGTGGCGTTGTTGCGCACACCATCATCGATATCATGGCTGGCGCGAATAAGGGTGCGGATTTGTTCGCGCGATCGGCCGGCGTAACCGAGCATCTCCGCAGCGATCCGGCGTTGTTCGACATCGCGTGCTGATGCCAGAACGCGCCTCACAATCGCCGAATGACGCGCCACGTAGTCATGGACCGCAAGCTGTCTGGTCCGCGTTTGCGCATCGGTTGAGAGCGCGTACCCCTGCGAATCGTCCTCGCCCGACACGCCTGCCTCGATTGCATTCAGCCAGGCTCGTTCGGCCTCTCGGTGTACCTTGATAGCAGTGGTTGGCAGACGAGCTGAGCCACGCGGTAAGGGGTTATACAAAGTCTTACCAACGGAGCCGCCGAGGCCGATGTACATCATCAATCTGCCGCGGTCGTCACAACAGACACTCGCGACATCGGAGGGCTCGCGGCCTGTGGCTCGTTTGATCGCCTCCCTGAGCCGGGCTACCATTTTGTCCTTGGAATCGCGTGAAAGTTGATCGCCTTCGCGCAGCGGTAGCGCCGCCCGAATCAGGTTGAGGCTGAGGCCATCAACTCCGTAGAAGTCAATGGCGCGTATGGTGACGGATTCATTCTGAGCGAAAGCTGGTGCGGCGGCAGTGAGGATGACGATAAGGACTAAGATCTTCATATAGCTGGCCGGCCTTAGGGAAGCTGCCAAATGTTACTCCAACCTCTCCATTCGTGACCAACCGAACCTCACTTCCTGGCTACAGACTCCATCAGTGAATTTGGACCATCACGCGAGGCCTTTGGCATCCCCGCGATTTCACTTTATGACCGGCCCACATACAGTGCAAGCTACCACGGCGATTATGAGTGGTGCATCACTTTGAAATTCGAATGAATATGCCGAAGGCGTGCGCTAATTAAGCCCGATATCCGAGCGCTTTCGAGGCGGCGGGACACATCCTGGGGTACATCAAGTTCACTTTCAATCATCGTCTCAGCCGTGCCTGCTCATCCTTGGTGTCCAGAAGAAAGACCCAAAGCTTCAGTCATGATCAGATGAGTGGTTGCACCAATAGAATCATAACATCTCGGAGATGGCCGACACTCCACGAGCAGACGAGCAGTCTTTCGTTCAATAGCTAACTGTGGGTTCCGTCATAAAGTGCAATTAACCCATCAACGGAATCAACAACTTACGAGATGATTCTGGCACTTTCATTACTACTCAACCACAACCGCGTATCCCTGGGTGAGCGTCAACACGTACTGCTCCCAACGGATCCGGAACGAGTCCATATCAGTTTCACCGAGGATCTTCTTCAGGCTTTTGAATCCCGACGGGTCTTCACTCTGTTTATTTACAAACTCCTGATAGAACTTTTGCAGCAGTCCCTTTTCCTGTAGGTAGTAACAAAGGTAACGGGCCTGTGCGTAATTTTCACCACGATCTTCGTTATAGAAAGTTTGGGCATCCATCGCCGTCAAAGTTTCGAACGAAATTATTCGCTTTTCGCGAATAGCTCGCTGTAAACCCGGAAGCCGCCAGTTTGTGTATCCATAAATGTGCCCATTCTTCGTCCCACACTGCTCGAAGAGTGATCCCATACCTTCGTTGAACCAGGCTGGACAAGCTGGAAAATTTGCCTCCATTAGCGGATGAACAAGTTCGTGGACCAGGGTGCCACCGCCTGTATTGATGTTCATGATAAGGGCTTTGTGAACTCTCGAGTAATAGCCATATGGAGTGCTGGGGTTATCTCCAAACATAAGCCGCGCGTTCTTTCGATATGACGCGTCGTCTTTGAATAGCCACACTTCAAGAATCTCGTTCGGGTCTTTTTTGAAGAAGTCTCGCTTCAAATGATCGACTGCCCATTTAACGGTGTCAGTTGCGTGTTGCCTCACCGCCTCTTCTGATTCGTCACCAACAACAACAAAGGGGCGCTCAATAACGATCGAGAAGTCGTCCCTGCCGAGTTTGGACTTGATCCGCATTCGGAGGTCAGTTACATGTTGCGCGAAATCGGCGTCGGAAAAACTACCTGGAGAAGAAGACGAGGCGATTGCTGTCGCGGCTGAGACGGCCGGCGTGGCAACCACCGCTGCGCTCGTTTTATTGGCAGTCGCATTTTGCGCAGTTCCTGAGCTACACGCGAGCGGGCAAGAAAGCGTTGCTGTCGCAACCACCAATAATAGAGACACGTGTAGTTTCATTGTCACGACCGTGTGATTAGAAACCAAGGTGGACCTTAAAGTTCCCTAAGTCCATCGTTGTTGTTACTGTGGGTTCGGTATAAGAAGGTAAACACGAATGAACAGTTAATCGCTATCTCTGGCTATTATCTCAGTGCATATCCTGACGCAGGTGTCGCATATGGACACTCCCGGTCCGGCAATAATCTTCGGCACCTCAGATTGCTTTTTCCCACAAAAAGAACATTCGAACTCTCTACCCTTTTCTCGTCTTTGTGCATCCACAACCCCCACGCATATCTTGATGCATTCGTCACAAATGACACACTCCGCACCCGCTACTAAAATGCAACCATCGGCCTCACCTTTTCCACACATAGAGCAGTAACGAGGCTCAATATTGCGTTCTTTGTGGGCAGTGATTGTTCTCACCATGCCGTGGGTAAATTCTTTGAGATTTGTGTACCGACTAATTTCCTCAGAGCTATCTTCTTTGGTAGCGGTTTGCAAACCTTCATCGAGGGCCGAGAGCGCTGAATCATACTGTTCCTTTTCCATTGCGTCCGCCCAACGCCGAATATACTCAGAAGGTGGCGGGTTAAGAGAATCGAGTATTCCCATGGCAACTCCAGGCGGCGGCAGTTTTCTAATGCGCGCGGCAACAGTACTACGTTTCATGCCACATCAGGTAAATGACGATTTTCTTGTCGTGATCCAAGTCCAGGAGAATATTGAGAACCTCACCTTGCGCTAGAAACACTTGACCCGATTTATAGACTTTGACGTCATCTGGTCTCCACCAGGTTTGACCCTTTTCATAATGCTGAAGCTTCTCTTTTGTGACCTCCGGTTCCGCAAAATTACGTCCACCGCTCCAGGCAGTGGCACAACCGCACAAGAGCAATTTTCAGGTCCGGCGATTCACTCGCAAGCGCGCTGGGATGTTCGTCTCCTCGCAGGGCGTCGGCAGAAAAAGAGCGAAGTCTCCGCCTGCTGATGTGCTGCTCGTCTGCGTCTTGCTGCGGTATACTCATCGTGGCGCGAAGGGCGCATCCAGTCCGCGGAAAGGGCCTTGCCCACCTTCACACGGCAGCTCAATTTACGAATCTTCTTTCAGCCTGATTCGGCGGACGCCAGGCGCAAATTTGAAAGGAGCTTCGTATGTTTCCCAATCCACAAGACGCACTTCCGCTTCCTCTGCGACCTAACCTCGAACGCTACAAAAAACTCGCTAAGGATTTAGTCAAAGTCTGCAAGTCGGTTGAGCCAGACGCGATCGGCGATTGGGCCGAGGCATGGGTGATAATGCTCGTCAGACAAAGCGGCCATAAGCTCAAGCGCAAAGAGTCTGTCGCAATCACGCGCTGGACCGAACAGGTCGAAGCATTCGCACAGCGCAAGTTATCGAGCAAGGATGGTCCACAGTGCCGACTTGCAGACGCACAGTTTGTCATCGCACGCTCACATGGTTTTGATAGTTGGCCCACATTCTCCAAGCATCTCAACGAGCTCTCACAAAAGAGTTCAGCCGTCGCAAAATTTGAAGCTGCTGCTGACGCGATCTGTAACGGCGATGTAAAAACTCTCAAGCGGCTGTTGGCAGAAGAACCAGAGCTGATCCATTCACGGTCGACGCGTGAGCATAAGGCAACATTGCTCCATTACATATCGGCAAATGGAGTTGAGGGATATCGTCAGAAGACGCCGAAAAACATAGTTGAGATTGCGAAAGTCTTATTGAACAGTGGCGCTGACGTTAATGCGGAGGCAGACGTTTATGGTGGAGGAGCAACTACGCTGGGGCTGGTGGCCACGAGTGTTTACCCTTTTCGGGCTGGGGTGCAGAATCCTCTCATTCAGATCCTGTTGGACCATGGTGCAGATATCGATCACAAGACCAGTGCCGGTAATCGTGACAATGCCGTGACGGGCGCTTTGGCGAACGGACGCGGTGAGGCTGCTGCGTTTTTGGCCGACCGTGGTGCGCGATTAGATCTCGAAAGTGCAGCCGGGGTAGGGCGTCTCGATGTCGTCAAGGGATTCTTCAATGCTGACGGCCGTTTGAAAGGGAAGACGACTCGAAAACAGTTGCAATCTGCTCTTAAACACGCGTGCACCTGGGGGCGGCTCAATGTCGTCGAGTTTCTGCTGGACAAAGAGGTGGATTTGAGCAGAGATGAGGGTGACGGACAAACTCCACTGCATTGTGCCGCGATTGGTGGTCAGCTGGAGACAATCGAGTTCCTACTGAAACGGAACCCGCCGCTTGAAGTCAAAAATATTTATGGTGGAACTGTTCTGGGACAAACCCTTTGGTCTGCGGCTCACGGAGGAGACCCGAAGGTTTATGCTGAGATCATCAAAGTATTGATTGCGGCCGGAGCAAGAGTTCCAGAGCGGCACGTTCCGGTTAATAACCCGATTGATGATCTGCTGCGTGATTACGGCAGTGTGCCAGAACCTACGTGGTATTGGTTTGGTGAAAAGCCGCGTCGGACGCGCAAGAATTGACTGGGCCGAAATCATATGGTTGACATGTTCCCCGCTAGGTTCCAATGCGAGCGTTTGCGCGATTTCATTTTATGACCCACAAGAAATTTCATTTAATCTCGGACAGACGATTTCACTTTATGTCGGACAAATTTCATTTAATGCCGGATCCCACACTCTTGCGGCGGCGGGCGGCGGCGATTGTGGGTTCGGTCATAAAGTGAAATTAGCACCTTATTGGAATCAATAACTTAGGGAGACGATTCGGTCATTAAATGAAATTCTTTTCGGGCATAACGTGAGAATTTCCTACAGTTTTCGGTCATAACTTGAAATTTTCCTCACCGCCACAGAAAAGCGTGGTGACGACAGCGTAAGTTCGCAGGAAGCACCCTTCCTTTTCGACTTTGTTTCCATCGCAGCAATCTCCATTCTCAGCAAGTCGCCCAAGTTCTCCGACACCGGCCCTCACACTCGCTGACAAATTTAGAAAAGCGGAATATAGTTCGTTTGTCTATCTCTCATACTCAAGAGAAATTCTATGAAAACCTCTACCCTCACAACGCAACTCTATCCCTCCTACGCTCCACCAGAGAAGTGGAGAAATGAGTCTCAAACTCGCCGCTTACAGGGCGAGGAGTGGCAAGATATTCGGCGTCGCATTCTGCAGCGAGATAATTACAAGTGTGCATACTGTCGTTATAGGGCGAACAAATTTCAAATTGTGGATCATATTGATGGAGATCCAGAGAACAACTCGGATAATAATTTACAAATCGTATGTCAGATGTGTAATTGCGTGAAGCACGCGGGGCAAGGCTGCGTTCTCAAGGGTGTTGTGGATCTTTACCGTATCGCATGGTTCAGCCAAAACACCCTGATTATTCTGACGCGATTCTTGCGTGATTCAGGGAAGTCCGACGAAGAAATAAAGAAGCTGCTTGGATTTGATGAGCAAGTCCCGTTTGAGATGGATCGTGAATACTTAAGACCCCTCTTTGCCTTCGTCACTTCACGTCCCACAGATCAAGACAATGACATGTATGATCGATGGAAGGACTATCATGAACGGATGTTGAGACCGGCGTACGGAAAGGACATTGAGACAGTTATTACACCCGATCTATATGACGCTTTATACGAGCAAGTTAAGGCCAGGGTATTGGCTTACATTCCCGAATTGGCAGATCATCAAGACAAGCCTATAGCCATGTTGTTAATAAAAGCTGGAATGCGCAAAGAGATTGGTAACGGCAGGAGGGTTCAGTAAGTTTTTGATTGAACGAGGTGTTC
>JBKPPU010000119.1:0-4723 GCA_046733695.1 Acidobacteriota bacterium | reverse complement strand
CCTATCAAAACCACGGGCGGCCACGGAGGGCCGCCCCACCAGTACGTTCTGCAGCGTCCGTTTCACTCTTCGAACCAAACAACGTAAAATCCTTCCAGAGGTAAACAATTGGCCCGCGAACTCCGTGTAATCAGCAACAATCAGAAGGTTCGTCAACCAAAGCCCGAATGGCTGCGCATCCGTCTAGGCGACCCGACCAATCAAAACCAGGTGCTGCAACTGATCGAAGGTCTCAACCTGCACACCGTCTGCCAGGAAGCCCGCTGTCCCAATATCTTCGAATGCTGGTCCGATCGCACCGCAACCTTCATGCTTGGCGGCGACATCTGCACGCGCCATTGCGGGTTTTGCGCGGTCGGCAAAGGTGAGCCCGGCTCGCTCGATCCGGAAGAGCCGCGACACGTTGCCGAAGCCGTCGGCCACCTGAACCTTGCCCACGCCGTGATCACGTCAGTCAATCGCGACGATCTGCCCGACGGCGGCGCCGCCCACTGGGCCGAGACGATTCGACAAGTCCGGGCCCTGAATCCCGACTGCAAAATCGAGGTTCTCATTCCAGATTTCAACGGCGACGAAGCGGCACTCGACACAGTGCTGGACGCTGAACCAGATGTACTCAACCACAATACGGAAACGATCGCGCGTCTCTACCGTCGCGTCCGCCCGGACGCCGTTTACCAGCAATCACTAACGTTGCTGGAGCGCGCTGCCGCTCGGCGGGATCGCGAAGGCCGCGGCATGTTTACCAAGAGCGGCATCATGGTGGGCCTCGGGGAAACTTTCGATGAAGTCGTCAGTCTGATGCACGACCTGCGCGCAGTTTCCTGCGACATCATGACGATCGGCCAGTATCTCCAGCCGCACGCTCGCCGCCTGCCGGTTGAGCGATATGTAACTCCGGAAGAGTTTACGAAATGGCGCGAGATCGGAATGTCACTCGGATTTCATCACGTGGAATCGAGCCCTCTTACACGCTCCTCCTACCACGCCCGCGAACAAGCTGCGAAATGAAGGCCACGATCTTCAAACAGCACGGCGGGCCGGAAGTCCTCGAGTACACGGACGTAGCCGACCCGGCGATTCGCGCAAACGAAGTGCTGGTCGAGGTGAAAGCGTGTGCGATGAATCATCTCGACGTATTTGTTCGTAACGGATTGCCCGGTATCGATATTCCACTGCCGCATATTTTGGGATGCGACGTCGCGGGTGTCGTCAGGGAAGGCGGCGAGCTGGTCAACTGGGTCAAGCCGGGCGATGAAGTAATGGTCCAGCCCGGAGTTTCCTGTGGTCACTGCGAAGCGTGTCTCAGCGGTCAGGACAATCTCTGTCGCGAGTACGACATGATCGGATACCGGCGCAACGGTGGGTATGCCGAACTGGTTGCTGTTCCGGGCGCGAATCTCATTCCAAAACCGGGGGAGTTGAGTTGGCAAGAAGCGGCTGCTTTGCCGCTAGTGACAGTGACGGCGTGGCACATGCTCGTGACCCGAGCGAATGTGCAACCGGGTGAAGATGTGCTGGTTCACGCTGCCGGCAGCGGCGTTGGTTCAGTTGCGATTCAGATTGCGAAACTGCGTGGCGCTCGTGTAATCACGACTGCGAGTTCCGACGAGAAGCTCGCGAAGGCACGCGATCTCGGAGCCGATGAAACGATTAACTACACGCGTGACGATTGGCCAAAGGAAGTCAGACGAGTAACCGGGCGGCGTGGCGTCGATGTCGTCGTCGAACATACCGGAGCTGCAACCTGGCCGGGATCGATTAGTTCACTCAAGAACAATGGGCGTTTAGTCACGTGCGGCGCGACCAGTGGTTTCGACGCGCGCACGGATTTGCGCCAGGTTTTCTTTCGACACCTGACTCTACTCGGATCGTTTATGGGTTCGAAGGCTGAATTGCTCGAAGCAATGAAGTTCGTGACGCAAGGGAAGATTCGTGCGGTTGTTGATCGCGTCTTCCCGCTCAGTGAGGCACGCCAGGCGCACGAGTTGATGGAAAACCGCGGGCAATTCGGAAAGATCGTCTTACATCCGTAAAATCCGCGTCTTACTTAGCTGAATAATCCTCTACCACGTACCGTTTCTTCAACAACTCCATATTCCCTTCTTCGAGATTGAAGTTCGTTCCCGCTACTACCTTCGTCTTATCTTTGGTTGCGGTCTTGTCCACGAATTGCGGCGCGTTAATTTTAAGGAAGTCACTGTCTTCGGACGTGAAAGGCTTCCCGTCTTTCCGCGAGATTACGTAAATATATGTGTACTGGCCGTTGCGCACGAACCGGAGAGCTTCTTCGAAATCGGTAAGCGGCGATGCTGCCGGAACCGCTGCGGTATTGCCGGCCGGAGGAGAGTTTGTTGAGTTTGCCGGCGCGCCGTGATTGCACCCCACGAATAACAATCCGACCAAAAGCACTATCAGTTTATGGCAACGTAAGACTCTCATCGATTTTCTCGTCTCTAATGTACATGATCGTACATTGAGTGTCCTCGTAAACGATATCAAACCACCCGCTGGCCCTCGCATGGTCAAAAAAGTCGTGATGAGTATTGTCTGAGAAAACGTAGCGTGCGCCAAATCTATCCCGGATCAGGGGTCCCGGATCCTCTTCTTTGCCGAGTGTGATGCGATCGTACAAACCCGAGAGGTCCGGGTTCTTGTCGAAGAGATAGCCGGGATCGAGCCCGGACACGTAGTAATGCGTCTCATCGAAATAGAAAAGGCGAGGGAAGTCGTCCCAATCAGTGTTGAAGACGATTTGTCCCGGTGGCACATTCGCGCGCATCCATGCCGTACCAGCACTGTAGTAGTCGTGCGCCTCACTCTGTCCGATTTCCTTGATCGTGGCGCGCAAGTTAAAAAAGAGAAACACGCTCAACGCCAGTGCCACAGACGAGACCGCGATTAGCCGGCCGATTTCGCGCCAGTCGTTCTTCGGCTCCTCGCGGTCCAGAAATGGGCTGAGCTCCTCCAAAACGTCCGGAGGCAAGCGGGTGAGATGGTACGGACGAAATCCTTCGAGCCACGGCTGCAATGAAAACCCCGCGAACAGGATCGCAAACGGCGGCCAGTACTCGGCAATTCGTTTCCAACGCGCCGTCATGATCATCAACGCAGTCGAGAGGAGCAGGAAGAAGATCCGGTGGTGCGCGCGCCGGTGCTCTGACGGTTCAAACGCAATATAGCCAACCAGCATGGCGATGCAGGCAACGGCGGAGTTCCCAAGGAATTCCCAGGAATCGTACGGGTACCATTCCGAACCGACTTTCGTATCAAAGTCAGTTGCAGTCAGTTTGATCTGAATATGTTCCCAAAGCAGTTCCAGGTTGTGTGGGAAGTAGGGATTGATTACTAACCCGGCAACACATCCAACGAAGACAAAAACGAGCGGCCGCCATTCAAGCCGTCTTTCCGTTATCGCAATCGCGATCATCCAAAACACCGTGGCCATAATAAGCAGGACAAACAGATCGTAGGTCCAGGTGAAGACGAGGGCGAGTGGCAGGAGTGGCCACGATTTTCTTTTGAAAAACAGGTGAATCGCGATAACGAGGTAAACGATCGCAAGCGGCGGCGCCTTGGCCATGTTCATCCGAAACAGAAACGGCGCCGAACAGGTGAGCAGCGCGATGAGCCACACGAAGGCGTAACGCACGCGATAACGAATCAACAACCAGTAGCACGAGAAAACCGCCAAACTCCCAAACAACGCCGCGGCGATCTTTGCTCCCAGACGTGGATCTGAAAACGCGGCGAACGGAATCTGAAATATGTGAAAAAGCAGGTGGTGGTCTACATAGTCTTTGGGATTGAGTGTGGTGAGTGGAAGCCACGGAAACGCGGGCGGAAACCTGCCACTTTTCATCGATTCCCAAAGCGTTCGCGTCCACTTGATGTGGTAGTAGCCATCGAAGTCGCCGCAGCAGATCGCCGATGTCGACCACTGAAGCTTCCAGAAAATGATGCCGATGGCGACAGCGCCGGCTAAAAGCTGAATGATTCTGAGGGATTGCTCGGACTGAAGTCGGGAGAGTGTACGGGAGGAGGTCGTCATCAATCGTTCAACTGGTTCTTTTGCGTAAGCTCACAGTTGATCGATCAGGTCGAGTAGAGCTCGAGGATCGATTGGCTTGGTCATGTGAGCATTGAAACCTGCATTGGTCGATCGCTCCTTATCGTCGAACATTGAATAGCCGGTGACGGCTACCATCGGAACAGCCTCATACCCCGGCAGCAGCCTCACTTCTCGGGCCAATTGGTAACCGTTCATCTCGGGCATGCCTATATCGGAAATTATTACGTCAAACTGGCGTTCGCGAGCCGCCTTGAGTGCTGCGGGCGCTGAAGCTGCAGTGACTACCGAGTAACCTGCGTGGGTCAACACCACAGCAAGCATTTCTGTCACATCGGCGACATCATCAACAACCAGCGCCGTTCTACGTGGGCGCGCTTCGTCGTGCAGAAGATCGGCATCAGGCGCCAGCTCGCCTGAGTGATTCGACTGGTTTGGCAAAAACTGACTGAGGATATAGTGAAGGGAGGGCTGAAAATCGGCACTAACGCGCGATGAGTTATGAGCTCGCATCGAGGCAGCCTTTCCGCAGTTGTATTTTAAGCCAGACCGCGTTGTGTGGAGAGCAAGTTAACTGTAGCCGAAACCATCTTTGGTGTCTACAACTTCATCCACAGATTACACAGATTTCATTATTGCATCTGCGTAATCTGT
>JBKPPU010000118.1:0-2839 GCA_046733695.1 Acidobacteriota bacterium | reverse complement strand
AATCTCTACAGTCTCCTGTGAAGTTTTCTTGAGCGACCAGACGAGGGCGTGCTCGCGTCCACCAGACCCGATTATCAGTATTCTTCTCATGCTTTAGAGTGCCGGATGCTGCCACCCAGCAAGGAACCTGTCAAGTAAAGCTGTTTTTGGCAGCATTTTCCTTGACACAGTTTCGACATAGGTTTATACCAGTTGTCCAGTCGCGGCCTAAACAGGCTGGAACCTTTACCCTCATTGGTAAACACCGAAGAGCGTATTCGTTCGACGCTTTTTGCTTAACGCCCGCCGGCATCATGTTTTTTCCAGGTAATGGGACCCGAGGGGAGTAGATCATGGCACAGATGGAAGCCGTTCAGGTAATGGAGAGTACACAGGAAAGCGAGTATCAAGATCGCCCAATCAAGTGCGTTGACTGCAACGAGAACTTCATTTGGACTGCAGGCGAGCAAGTTTTCTTCCACGACAAAGGGTTAAAAAATGAACCCAAAAGATGCAAACCCTGCAAGCAGGCTAAGAACGAACGCTTAGCTGCTATCGCAGCCGCGCAGTCGTCGGGAGTGCGACAGCGTATCGAAGTTTCAGTGCAGTGCGCACAATGTGGACAGCAGACCACAGTTCCCTTTTATCCATCTCAGGGACGTCCCGTCTACTGTCGCTCGTGTTTCCTGGCAGGGAAAACTTCAAATTCGGAAATCGCACAGCTTTAAACGCCTGTCTCCGGTTCCCAGCCAGTCAATCTTTTTTGTCAGCTCCCACTGACTAACCAAACCGCGTTCAATTATCCGCCAACATGCACGATCGGACGTCGATTAGAGTCCTTTTCTGCCTTGCGTAAAACCTCATGCGTGACAGGCGCGGTGTCGCCTTCACCGAGGCAATATACTTCAGCAAATATGAAATCGGATTTCCCTCACTCCAGCCAAAATAAACGTGCGGGAGTTTGCCCATCTCATCGCGCAGGTAGAGTAGAATCGCGGCTATCGCATTGGGCACTGCCGGGGATTCTGTGCGCAGGATCCGGTAACCCTCCACGGTTTCACCTCGAATAGCGAGAGTACCGGAGAATTCAGAAGCATCTCCGGGAGTGACTTCGAAGAACAGGATTGGTTCCCCTGTGGGGATGTGATTGCTCGTGCGCTTCTCGTGCTCTTTGGTTGCGTACTCGTCTGCGTCGCCTTTGTCCTTGCGATTTGTGATGATGCGAATCGTTCCCTTGGCCGCGTCCTTAATAAACTGCCGCGCCATATCATCCAGCTCGATGCGCTCGACTCGCAGTTCGGTTGATCGGTACACGCGCGAGAAAAGCGACGCGAGAATAATCGTCAGAATAAAAAACGACGCGATCTTGATGCCTTCTGGCCGTTCGTGAATGTTCTGTATCGTTGTGTAAATGAAGATCAGAGCGATCGCTAAATAGAGATACCAGTTTCGTTGTCTCTTCCGTGCCGCGAGAGTTACTGCAATTGCCGCGGACGTCATCAACACCAACACACCAGTCGCATAAGCACCACCCTGCAGATTCACATCGGCTTTAAAGATTAGTGTGACAGCAAAAGCGATCACAATGATAACGATCACGAGTGGACGTGCAGCTCTGGCCCATTCCGGCGCCATACCGTAACGCGGCAGGTATCGAGGCACGATACTCAACAGACCAGCCATCGCCGACGCGCCTGCGAACCAAAGGATCATAATTGTGCTGAGGTCATAGACGGTTCCGAAGATATCTCCAAAAAAGTGATGTGCGAGATAAGCGATCGCGCGTCCATTTGCTTCGCCACCTTCGGCAAACTTTTCCGCCGGGATCAGGATTGACGTCACGAAGCTGCTGCCGATGAGCAGGACGCTCATGATTACAGCCGCAGTGCGAAGTAACTTTTTGGCGTTTCGAATACGACCGCGCAGTAGCGGTTGCGCCTTGACATCTTCGTAGCCGGTGCGAGTGGATTGGATATTGGCCCAATCAGCCTCGCTGAGATCAGAGTCTCCTTTTACCAGCGGCATCACGGCAACACCAGTCTCAAAACCGGAGAGTCCGAGTGCGAGCTTGGGAAACAACATGAGCGAGATACCGATGATTAGCCAACCATTGCCGTGAACGCTCGGATGGTTGAAAAGGGCTTGCTTCCATTCGGGAAAGTGATAAGGATGAGTGACCAGTTGGAACACACCAAACGAAATCACCACTGCATTCAGCAATAGATAAACAGCCACGAGCGCTACAGCAATTCCGATCGCTTCTTTGAACCCGCGCAGGAAAATTATGCCCAGCACTGCAATCAATGCGAGAGTCACACCGATCTGGTGTTTAAGAAGTTCCGGAGTAAACGGATTTTCTATGACGTGGGCCGTAGCGTCTGCAGCCGAGAGTGTAATCGTGATGATGAAATCGGTAGCGACGAATCCCAGCAGCACGAGTACGAAGAGCTTCCCCTTCCAACGTGAAAGCTGGTGCTCCAACATCGAGATCGAGCCTTCGCCGTGCGGGCTTTCCTCGGCGACGCGATTATAAATTGGCAACGCTCCGAAAAGAGTGAGCAGCACGAGTATAAAAGTCGCGATAGGCGAAAGCGCCTGCGCGGCAAGGAACGCGATGCCGGGCTGATAACCGAGAGTCGAAAAATAGTCGACTCCTGTCAAGCACATTACCTGCCACCATGGATGTTGCCTGTGAGGGCTTGCGTGTTCTGCGTCTTGCTGAGAGGACCCTTTGAATAACCAGAGTTTGAAGCGTCGTCCTGCGGTTCTACCAATTAGCCTATTGAGCAATTCTGCCCTTCCCTTACGCCTACGAGGTTAGCTGTCGGACTCGAACAGGAAGTGTTCTTCGTGGCAATAA
>JBKPPU010000117.1:0-15091 GCA_046733695.1 Acidobacteriota bacterium | reverse complement strand
CAGCCGATCGCTTTCTTCGTGAGCGTAAGCGAGAACGTGTTTGGTTTCGGGCGCGAGTGGCAGTTCGACTGAAGTGGAAATCTTTTCGCGCAGGAGTGTTCGACCCTCGATCTCCTTGCGGATTGACTCGATGGAAACCTGGGCGCGAGGGAAAAATCGGCCCGTAAGGGTCTTATCCTCGCGCATCAGGCCCAGCAAAAGATGCTCAGGCTCGATGGCCGGAGCTCCGAACTGTGACGCTTCATAGCGTGCGAAAAAGATCACCCGGCGCGCTTTTTCAGTATAGCGTTCGAACATCGTGGTATCTGTAAAACGTCCTTATTATTACCTTGCCGGGGAAACAGTGCTCGGCAGCGTGGCCGCATTATAACCTAGATAAAAGTGGTAACGAAGCGATGTTTTCAGCAGGCATTAGACAGGATGTACAGGATTGCTTCAGGATGGACACGATTTATTCCGTTAAATCCTGAAAACATCATGTAAATCCTGTCTAATGAGTTCTCCCACTTTCAAGCGTCAATGAACGATCACACAACCCGGCCAGACGTGAGCTATGCGTTGCGATTATCGTAATCGCCGAGTATTTACGTGAATAATCAACTAAGGTTCGCCCTATCTGATCGCTGATAGCGTCGTCGAGATTCCCGGTCGGTTCATCAGCGAGCAACAGTTTTGGTTCAGTAATTAACGCTCTTGCTACTGCGACGCGTTGCTGTTCGCCCCCGGAAAGATGCGAAATCGGGTGATCGGCACGCTCAGCCAGCCCGGTTTCCTGCAAAAGCCCCAACGCGCGGTCAAACGCACGTTTTTTGCTCCAGCGCGCTATTAACAAAGGCAACGCAACGTTTTCAACCGCCGAAAGATCCGGTAAGAGGTAGTGAAACTGGAAAACAAACCCGATCCGTCGACCGCCATGAAATAAATCCGCATTTTTATCCGTGTTATCTGTGGCCAAACTGATCGTTCCGTGATCCGGTGCTTCAAGGCCTCCAAGCAAATGAAGGAGGGTCGATTTTCCTGAACCTGACGGCCCCGTGATCGCGATACTCTCGCCGTCCACCGCCGAAAAGTTGACTCCGCGCAACACCTCGAGGCGCTCACCGTTCGGCGCCACAAAACTCTTCCGCAGATCGACGACATTCATCATGAATCACGCAAAGCCTCGACCGGTTTGAGTCGCGACGCCGCGCGCGCAGGATAGATCGTCGCCATTACACTCAAGACAAACGCAACCAGTGCCGCCAGAATCATTTCACCCGGTTTCGGGATCAGAGGCACGCTGCTGATCGAATAGACATCGGCCGGTAGACTCACCAGCTTGTAGTGATTTCCGATCACGCACAGGACGAAACCGAGTACGACTCCCGTAACCGCACCGATCGCACCGATCACCGCACCTTCGATAATGAATACCAGCATCACACCCGCGCGCGATGCGCCGAGTGCGTTGAGGATCGCGATGTCTCGACGGCGTTCGACGACGACGAGAATCAGCATAGTCGTGATGTTTAGCGTGGCGATCGCGATGATTAGACCGATGATGAACAAACCCATCCGGCGTTCGAGAGCCAGTGCTGTGAACAGCGGCTGATTTGCCTGTTGCCAGTCGACAATCGTGTAACTGTTGCCAAGTGATTTAGATATTTCCGAGCTGACTTGCTTTACGTTGTCAATGTCTTTCACTTGCACGCTGATCACCGTTGCCGCGTGATCTGTTCCCGCGAATTTGCTCGCGGTCTCCATGCCGACATAGATCCAGGTTGAATCGTATTCGAAGAGGCCGGAGCGAAAAATACCAGCCACGCGCGCGCGATACGTTTTCGAGTCACGCGCAGAGATGACCTCGAAATCGTCGCCGAGAGAGAGTCCGATTCGTGCTGCGAGGTCTACACCTACGACAGCGTTTGGAAGAGAGCCGGGCAATGTCGACGTCACTGGTTCATAGGAACCTTCGCGAATCCATTGACGCCCGCTTGACTGTGCGGCCTCTTTCTCGATGCCGCGTATGACCGCATACCCAGATCCTTTCGATCCACGCGCAAGCGCACCGTCGTATGTTGTTGCTGATGCACTCACCACTCCATCAACTTGCTTCAACCGACTTGCGAGCTCCGCGTAATTCGCAATCGGACGTCCGTCAGTGCGCAGCACGGTGAGATGTGCAGTGCCCTGCAAGATCTTGTCGCGCATCTCATCTCGAAATCCGTTTGATAAAGCAAAGGCGACAGTCAGCGCTGCTACACCCATGCAGATACCGAGTATCGCGGCCACCGAAGTCGCACGCGCGAGCCGTCGTTTATGACGCGATCGGAGATAACGAAAGGCGAGAAAAACTTCGAATGGCATAGATTTTACGGATCTCCAAACGGATGACCACTGATCCGTAAACTAAATCAGTGAAATCCGTGGCTAAACTACGGCTTGGTTGGCGGACACTTCCTGGTGTCTTCGGGCCTGTTCTCGGGCAACAAGCGGTTCAAGTTCGGATTGTCGTGCGCCTTCGGATCACCCAGCCAACTGATCTCATAAATCGTTTCGTCCACGCGCCGGAAACTAAAACGCTTCTCGAGTTCGACGATCAGCGGTATCTCGTCGCGTTGCCACCCACACGGTGACCACCAGCGTGGATCGGTATCAATAAACACGCGTCGCCGGTGATCCAGATGATTCTGAATAATCGGAAATATTTGATCGCCGGGCCATCCTCCGCCAGTGCCGATTGTCTTCCAGCGTCCGGTACCGATCGCGGCCCAGTAGTGCACCGCAATCGTCTGCGCTCCGGAAATCATGATCGCGTCGAGCGGAACTTTTTCGAGTCGCTGCCTGTACTCCTTGCTCATCGCTCGTCGCTGAATGAATTCATAACTCACCGGATGAACGATGATCGCAAAGCCAATCGCAAGGGCGGCTATCAGCGACGCACACACGACAAACGCACGCTGCTCAGTCTTCAGCGGTCGTTGCGCAATGCGAAGCAGCCAGTAAGCACCTAACGGCACAATGCCGGGCAGGCCGGTTAAAAAGTAACGCCAGTTAACCGTCGTGCTGTAGTTGAAAAACAGCAGCGCGTTAGCGAAGAACGCAACCAGCCATAGTAGTAACATCGGCGAGAGGCGATGCTTCCGCCACTCTAGAATCGGAGCAAATGGAATCGTCAGAAAGACGAGTGGAGCACTAATGAAATAGAAGATTATGTACGGCTTAATATTTCGCAGCGCGACCGGATGTCGCGCTGACTCGTCACGCATCGATTCACGCCAGCCATGCCAAACCCAACGATAATGCTCATCAGTAATGAACCAGTAACCAAACCATCCGAGCGCGAGAACTGCAAAAAGCACAACCGAGCTTGCAACTAGCAAAATGTCCCGGCGCCGTAACTTCCATCCCATAAGAAACGGCGCGAGGACGAGCCAGGGCGCATAAAACCCGATCGTTTCGCGCAGGTTAACTCCGAGTCCCATCAAGCCTGCGCCAACCAGCACGAGCCAAACCTTTCGCTGTTGGACGCCGCGCAGGTGAATGATGATGGAAGCCGCCAGGATTAATACTGAAGGCACATCGGTCATCACCTGTCCGCCGTAAAGTACGAACACGGGCGAGAAAACAATCAGGAGGGCAGCGACCGTCGCCGTGCGCAGCGAGCCACTGATGTCACGCGCGAGAATCCAACACGCAATCACAGCCAGTGGCGCTTGCGCGACGACGGCATACTTGAAGATCAAATACGCCTTGTCAGCCTGGACATTGAAGAGCGCGTGACCAATCAGAAATAAGAAGTGATTGGTGAAGATAAAGAGATTCCGGCCGAGCGCCATCGACGATGGATAGCCATCGAGAGAGAGCATGGTGTAGTCCATGCCGTCCCAGTCGCCGATAAACGGATCGACAAAATACAGGACTAAAGCGAGTGCGATAACCGCGGGCGGCAGCCACCATCGCCATGCACGCCAAAACGCAAAAGCAGCAGGTGCAGCGGACAGTGGCAGGTCGATCCTGCCCCTGGTTTCTGTCCCTGCTTCCTGGATTTCAGGCGTGCTTGTCGTCAGGGGTATTTGGGTCAACGAGTTGAGCTTCGACCGGTGCATCCGGTCGCTTCACCATTTTTACGCGATTTCCCTGCGCATTGTACTCAACTTCGTCCATGATGTTGTAGATGAGGAGAACGCCTCGACCCGAAGTGCGAAACAGGTTGGCGGGATCGCATGGATCCGGAATCTCGCGAATGTCGAAGCCCTGCCCTTCGTCTTCGACGGTAAAACTCGCTTCTTTCTCCGACAGTTCCGCAGTGATCTTCACAAGCTTTGTCAGATCGTTCTTGTTGCCGTGCTTGACCGCGTTTACAAACGCTTCATCGAGAGCGATGAAGAGATTCGAACGGTCAGGACGAATCAAACCTAGCTTCGCGACGCGCTCCTGAAGAAACTCCAGCACGCCATTCATCAGTGCGAGGTCGCTCGGAAGTTCAAACTCGATCTTTTCGTGAACGTGAGAAAAGTTGCCGTTGTCGCAGGTGCTGAGTTTGTGCGAGAGGGTTTGTTCTACTATCTCGCGCAGTTCCTCGCGGTTGTATGGTAGTCGCAGATAATTGGCCGCGCCCATTTTGAAGGCCTTGATAACGCCTTGACCGTGATCGCTGAGAGGAGTGACGAGATGCTTGCGGTGTAGCTCGCTGATGGGTTCTCCATTAACTTCGGCTTCAGAGAGGTCGCTGATGATGAGATCGAAGCTATCGAGGTCGTCTCGACGAAGCGCCTTTGCCCGTTCACCCGTCACGATCACGTCGTGACCGAGCTGCCCGAGAGCCTGTTCGAGCAGAACACGCAACTCATCGTTATTATCTACGATGAGAATCCGGCGTTTTTTCATCAAGCTCCAATCTAACTAAACGACTGTTTGAGGAGAGATACTGCGCTTGTCTGTACGAAAACCTGACGGCCCGCGTTCGAAATATATCACGTACCTGTTTGTGGATTAAGCGGATTTGCACGATGCTGGTAATCCTGCTAATCATGTAAATCCTGAATTCGTGTCCCCTGATGGCTAAACCGGGCAAACTACAAACATTTCTCGAATACTCCGCGGCGAGGTCCGTACTGACCGGGTTTGGGCTGCTGCCCGCACCGGCCGCAATGGCGCTCGGGCGTGGCGTGGGGAAACTCGCTTATGCCATCGCCGGCGATCTCAGACGAACAGGGGAAACTAACCTGCGTCTGGCCTTTCCTGAGAAAACTGACGAAGAGCGCGGCCGGCTGCTGCGCGAATGCTTCGACAATCTCGGGCGTCTGCTTGGTTTTTTCAGCCAGTTTTCATCGCGTTCTCGCGACCAGCTCAAACAACTGATTGAACCGCAGGGACTCGAAAACCTCGAAGCGGCGAAGGGTGTTCGTGGCAATCGTTTGATTCTCTACACTGGCCACCTCGGCGCGTGGGAGTTAACCAGTTTCGGACTCGCCCTCTTCGATCATCCATTCACTTTCCTTGTCCGCAGACTCGACAATCCGCGCATCGAGCTGCTCGTAGATCGCATCCGCAAAAGGTTCGGCAACGAGACAATCGACAAGCTCTCGGCGGCGCGCTCGATGCTGAAAATACTTCGCTCCGGTGAAAGTCCGCTCGGACTTCTTCCCGATCTGAACACGCTCGACGACGAAGCGATTTTTATCGACTTTTTCGGAGTTCCGGCTGCGACGACGTTTGTCGTGGCGAAACTCGCAGTGCGTACGAATACTCCGCTCGTTCCCGTGTTCGCGCCCTGGAGTGAGGAAAAGGGCAAGTATCTGCTGATTGTGGAGCCTTCGATTCCACCTGACTGCACCGGAGATGAAGAAGCTGACGTGCGTGCGTTGACGATGAAACTGACGCAACGCATCGAGAGTCGTATCCGGCAGTATCCCGGCCAATGGCTCTGGATTCACAAACGTTGGAAAACCCGCCCGCCCGGCGAACCGAAGATTTATTAGCCACGGATTTCACGGATGAACACTGCATGTCCTTATCCGTGTTGATCCGTGAAAATCCGTGGCCCTATACTCCTCACTTATGCACACGCGGGTCGCTCGGGCGTATGAATTCGCCGACCTCTCGGACTATTCCTTCGCAGAACGGTTAAAGATTCGCGCCGCGGACCTCGTGTTTTTTCTGCTCATCAACCTGATCGGACTGACTGCGCGTTTCGAAGTCGTTGGTTGGGAGAACCACGAAAAAGCGGAGGAGAATGGCGGCCTGCCGATTTACGTCTTCTGGCACGACCGCATTTTTCTGACGACTTACTGGTGGCGCAAACGCCGCATCGTGGTCATGACCTCAAAAAGCTTTGACGGTGAGTACATCGCGCGGTTTATTCAACGATTTGGCTACGGTGCAGTACGTGGTTCAAGCACACGAGGCGCTGTCGGCGCGGTGGTGGAAATGGCGCGGCTAATGCGCTCCGGCTGCACCACAGCGTTCACCATAGATGGTCCGAAAGGCCCGCGTTATGTAGCGAAAATGGGCGCCGTGCTGCTGGCGAAAAAGTCAGGTCATCCGATCCTGCCGGTGACGATGGCACTCGATCGTTACTGGAAAATGCCGAGTTGGGATCGGTTCCAAATCCCAAAGCCTTTTACGCGCGCTCGGGTCTACGTCGCGCCCCCGATCGACGTGCCGTCGAACGCTAATGACGCCCTGCTGATGGCCAAACGGGATGAATTGCAGCAAACTCTGGACGACTTGAATCATCAGAGCGAAGAGTGGCGCCGTTCTCTCCGGCCAAAATCTGTGTAATCTGTGGATGAAAGGTTCTTAGTAATGAGATTGATTCTTGCTTTCGCTCTTTGTCTTGCTTCTGTGGGTATCGTGAACGCCCAGCTTAAACCGCCGGTGGAAACGGTGATGGATCGCTTCCTTCGTTATGTGAAGATCGACACGCAGTCGGCGGAAGATCAGACGACCACGCCCAGCACGCGCAAACAGCTCAACCTGGCGAACCTGCTCGCGAAGGAACTGACTGCGCTCGGTGCAGAAAACGTGCGTGTCAGCGAGTTTGGAATCGTCTACGCAACCGTGCCGGGAAACCTCGCCGATAATTCAAAGGTTCCGGTGGTCGGCTTCATCGCGCACATGGACACGTCGCCGGCAGTCTCCGGTGAAAACGTCAACGCGACCATTCACAAGAATTACCAGGGGGGCGACATCACCTTGCCCAAGGATCCGGCGCAGGTGATCACGGTGGAGAAGAATCCGGTTCTGAAGTCGCTAATCGGTACCGACATCATCACCGCCGACGGCACCACATTGCTCGGCTCAGATGATAAGTCGGGCTGCGCTGAGGTCATGACGATGATCGACATCCTGCGTCAGAATCCGCAGCTCAAACACGGAACGCTCGCGATCGCTTTTACTCCTGACGAAGAAGTCGGCGGTGGTATAGAGAAGTTTGACGTAAAAGGTTTCGGAGCGAAGGTGGCTTACACTGTTGACGGCGAAGAGCTCGGCGAGATCAGCGACGAGACGTGGAGCGCGCGCACCGCGACAGTCACATTCCAGGGCAAGAGCACGCATCCCGGCACGGCCAAGGGAATCATGATCAATGCGATGTACGCGATCGCCGATTACCTCAATCGTTTTCCGCACGACATGCTGCCCGAGACGACGGAAGGCCGCGTCGGATTTGTTCATCCTTATGCCGGCGTGATTGATGTCGAGAGCTCGACCCTGAAGATTCTGCTGCGCGACTTCGACATGAGTGGTTTGGATGCGAAAGAGAAATTGCTCCGCGACATGGTGGCGGAAACCGCGGCGAAGTATAAGGACGTGAAGATCACGATCGAAGTCAAAGAGAATTATAAGAACATGAAGGAAGTGCTGAAGAACTATCCTGAGTTGACGACGAACGCGATGGAAGCCGCAAAACGCGCGGGACTAACTCCGTTCCTGAAACCGATTCGCGGCGGAACGGATGGATCAAATTTGACCTTCCGTGGGCTGCCGACGCCGAATCTTTTCACTGGCGGCGGGAATTTTCACGGGAAGCTCGAGTTCAACTCGCGTAAGGGACTGGAGAAGTCGACGGAGACACTGGTCAACCTGGTCCAGATCTTTGCTGAAAAGAGTTAGGCTACAGATTACACAGATAAGAAGACGGATTTTATGACGCATGCCGGCTATGTTGCGCTGATCGGCCGTCCAAATGCCGGGAAGTCAACTCTCCTCAATCAACTCGTGGGGCAGAAGATTGCGGCGGTATCCGATAAGCCGCAAACCACGAGGTTCAGGATCCAGGGTGTAATCACAAAGCCCGAGGGCCAAATCGTTTTCGTTGATACGCCGGGAGTTCATCAACCGGGTTACGAGCTCAACCGCCGGATGATGGCAGCCGTACAGGAAGCGCTGATGGGCGTTGACCTGGTTTGTCTGCTTCGGGACGCATCTGTCTCGACGGGCAATGGCGATCGGTTCGTGTTGGACCTCGTCAAGCGATCTGAAAAGCCGGCTCTGCTGTTGTTGAATAAGATCGACAAACTCGATGATAAATCCGCGCTGCTACCTTTGATCGACTTCTACAGCAAAGAGCACGAATGGCGTGAGATCGTTCCGATCTCGGCACTCAAAAAAGATCAGATCGACGTGCTGATTGAGAGTTGTTTGCGTCATCTGCCTGAAGGCGAGCCGATCTTCGCTGAAGATGAGCTAACCGACCAATCGCTGCGCGTGCTCGTGGCGGAAATCGTTCGTGAGAAGGTTTTACGTTCGACCGGCGATGAGATTCCTTATGTTACGGCTGTCGTCACCGAGCGCTTTGAAGAAGTTCGCGAAGACTTTGCGCGCATCTACTGCGTCATCGTGGTCGAACGAGATTCGCAAAAGAAGATCGTCATCGGTAAAGGCGCCAGTCGTTTGAAAGATATCGGCACACGGGCGCGCAAAGAGATCGAGAATCTGCTGGGTCATCGCTGTCACCTAGAACTGTTTGTGAAAGTGGAAGAAGATTGGCGCAACAAGGATCAACTGCTGGATGAGTTTGGATTGAGTGGAAGTTGAGTCACGCAAAAGAACAACCGAGCGGATGGTACGCACTGGATGTCGACCTCGAGCCGGACGCTCGTGAGGCGGTTGAATATGCATTGATGGAAGCAGACGCTCTCGGAACAGAAACAGGTGATGAGTCGGGGGGTCTGGTCCGGATCACCGGGTACTTCGCTGCGACCCCGGATCGCGAACGTGTTCGATATGAACTCTTTGAAGCGCTACGCATCTACGATCTTCCCTCGTCGTCAGTGCGCGACATGAATGTGCGCGAAGTCGCTCAGCGCGACTGGCTCGAAGAGTGGAAACAGAACTGGCAGCCGGTTGAGATTGGTCGTTTTATCATTGCGCCGCCGTGGTCCAACCTCGGCGAGACGCACGATCGTTTGATCATTCGCATCGAGCCGGGCATGGCTTTCGGTACCGGCACTCACGAAACTACACGGCTCTGTCTCGAGGCGATCGAAAAGCACTTTGCCGGCGGGAGTTTTCTCGACGTCGGTACTGGCACTGGCATTCTCGCGATCGCGGCAGCCAAACTGTTTCCTGAAGCTCGTATCGAAGCCTGTGACACAGACGAAATGGCGGTTGCGATCGCGCGTGAGAATGCGGCGGCGAATGGCGTGTTGGACCAGGTCGAGTTCCGAGTTGGTTCTGTTGAAGAGTCGACTGCTTCAGCAGATCTTGTTTGTGCAAACTTGACGGCCGATGTGATTGTTCAAATCCTGCTGTCACTCGTGAGCCTGACGTGTGGAAAGCTGATCCTGTCGGGAATACTCGAAACACAAGTCGAGATGGTCCAGGCCGGTCTTCACGACAACGGCATCGATGATTTCCAGATCGAGCAGGACGGCGAGTGGGTGGCGCTCATAGTTTAATCCAATGACTCGCCGAAGATTTCACGCCCCGCCGGCCGCCTTCAATCTCACGGAACAAACCGTATCGCTTGGCTCAGACGAAGCGCGCCATTTGCGCGACGTGTTGCGGCTCAAAGTGGGCGATCAGGTTTATGTGTTCGACGGGCGCGGGCGTGAGTTCCGTTGCGCTGTTTCTACCAGCAAACGCGACGCTGCGGAATTGCGAATCGAAGCGGAGGTTGAACCTGCAAAACCTGAATCACAGTTGCAGCTTAATTTGTGCGTCGCGCTGCTGAAGGGCGAGAAATTTGACCTCGTCGTGCAGAAGGCTACGGAGCTCGGCGCCTCGAAAATCACACCCCTCATAACTCGGTACGCCGACATTCATCTCCGAGACGCCGCTGATGGAACAAAGCGCGTGGCTCGTTGGCAGCGCATCGCCGTTGAAGCCGCCAAGCAGTCGGGACGCGCTTTTGTGCCGGAAATCAGCTTGCCCGTCAGGTTCGAAGCGGCGTTGGATTTAGACGGATTGGGCGTGATGTTCGCGGAGCGCGACGGTGAATCGCTCGAACGTCTCACAAGTCAAAGCTCACCTTCATCTCTGACTGCCCTCGTCGGTTCTGAAGGCGGCTGGTCTGATGAGGAAATTGAAAGCGCCGGGGCACGAAATTTTCATGTAATCACGCTCGGCGGTCGCATCCTGCGCGCCGAAACCGCCGCGATTACGGTCACTGCACTGTTGCAGCACCTTTTCGGAGACCTTAAATAACGGGCTTTATCCACAGATTACGCCGATTGATTTTTAAGAATCTGCGTAATCTGTGGATAGGGTTGACCATTATCGATATCAGGCTCAAAATAGCGTCATTCATCGCCGGAACAAAGAACACAAAGGGGTCGTTTGAACCGTCATATGGCAATCAGTAAAGAGAATGCAGTTGAGAACGCTCGGAAAGACCTCGCTAAACGCCTGAAAATCGATAGCGGCGACATCAAAGAGAAGGCCGTCGAAGACGCAGACTTCCCCGATATGGCGCTGGGCGCATCAGAAGAAGACGAGATGAGCGGCCAGATGATGACGCGCGGCTGGCGTATCAAGCTCGAAGCTCAGGGACAAACCTTCGAATATCGCGCGGACAAGAACCAGGTCAGAGCTTACAAATTCAAGGGCAAGAATTATCGGATTTGAGGTACCACCATGAACCGCAACAACATTTTCATCCACCTCGCGCTCGCATTCGTCCTCGTTCTGGTAGCTGCTTTCGCAGGCCAACTCAACAAATGGCGGAAACAATGGAAGCCCGCCCGCTTCGTGCCCGTCGAAGACAAAAAGAAAGTAGCGAGTGTCGAGGAAATCTCACTCAGCGAAACGACTCGCAGTCTCGGCGCGCCGGAAATCCTCGTCAAGTTCAAGAACGGTGTCAGTCAGGACGCAATCGATCGTTTGACCGCGGAGCGGAACGATCGCGTCGAAGATCGCATCGAGAATGCGGATGGTTGGGAAGCAATTGACGATTTCGACAACGCCGACGCCGCGACGCTCGTTAAGGAATACCAGCAGCTTCCGGAAGTCGAATTCGCAGAGCCTAATTACGAGATCAACCTCGACGAAGCTAACGCTGGGCCGCTCGAGCCAATCCTGCCACGCGATCCGCAGTTCAACGATCAGTGGGCACTCGCCAATTCAGGTCAACGCGGTGGAAAGAAAGGCGCCGACATCAGTGCCACTCTTGCGTGGGCCAGGACGACCGGTAGCGACGAGGTAGTCGTGGCAGTGCTCGACACCGGCGTCGATTACAACCACGAAGACCTGACTGAAAACATGTGGCGGCGGCCTGAAAAGATGGCGCCATACCATGACAACGAACTCGGCACGATCGACGATGAGTTTGGCTTCAACGCAATCGATGGCTCCGATCCGATGGACGACAACGGACATGGCACTCACTGCGCGGGCATCATCGGCGCCGAAGGTGAAAACGAAGTCGGTATCGCGGGCGTGAACTGGAAAGTTCAGATCATGCCGCTGAAGTTTATGAATGCGAGTGGTTCCGGCAGCACCAAGGATGCGATCGAAGCAATCAACTACGTCATCGATCGAAAGAAGGCGGGCGTGAACGTTCGCATCATCAGCGCGAGCTGGGGATCGACGCAGAAATCGCGAGCGCTCGGTGACGTCATTCGCAAAGCTTACGAGAACGATATTCTGTTCGTCGCCGCCGCCGGTAACTCGTCGGTCGATAACGATCGGATGCCACACTATCCATCGAGCTACGACTCGCCGAACGTGGTGAGTGTCGCGGCGCTTGATCGTCATGATGCGTTAGCGTCGTTCTCGAATTGGGGTGCGAAGAGTGTTGCGATTGCGGCGCCTGGCGTCGAGATTCTGAGCACCTGGTTGGGGGATGAGTACGAAGAGAAATCAGGGACGTCGATGGCAACGCCGGTTGTTTCGGGCGTTGCGGCGCTCATTCTCTCTGAGCATCCGGAGATGTCTGTTGACGATTTGAAGAAGAAGTTGTTGGCCTCAACCGATCCGATTCCGGCGTTGAAGGGAAAGACGATTACCGCTGGAAGAATTAACGCCGCAAAAGCCCTAGATTAAATCCGGCTTTCTTCCGTGTTATCCGCGGTTAACGTTGGCCACGGATAACACGGATTAAGGCTGATTTAATTTCTTCTTTCCTTCAATAGCTTCTTTATAAGCACCGCCACGCACGTCGCCCAGCTTAATCGCTTCGTCAAACAACTTTACCGCTTCTGCAGTGTTATCCATGAAGGCATTGATCCTCGCCATCGACTCGAAGGCGCGCGACATAATCGCCTTATCCGTCTCCGGAGACGAGGCTGCAACGGCTAAACGATACTGGCCCAGCGCGCGATTCAAACGTTCGTCACGCACGTGCTCGTCAGTAGCATCTGAAGCCGCCAGACTCGCCGTTTGCCCGAGAGCGAAAAAGATCCGTGGCTCGCGCGGGTAATCCTTCAACATCTCACGCAAACGATTCTCAGCTCCGTTGTAATCTTTGCTCCGAAGAGTATCTTCCACTGCCGACAGATCCCGCACGAGGGCTGCTTCCTGAACGTTGCTTCCCTCGCCCGCGTTGTTGACCTCTGACTGTGATCTGCGCGCGGCTGTACGAGCCTCGCGCGCGGCAGTCGCCCGTTGGACCGTCTCCGCGTATTCGGACGGACGCTTCGCTTCACGCACTGGATCGAACGAAGCAATCATGTCCGGAAGGAAGTTTGCGAGATCGAATCCAGCACTCTCAATCCCTTTCAGTTGATCTGCAAAGTGAAACGAAAGCACCGCGCCTTTCTCGTACTCTTGAGCCAGTCGCGCAACTGTTTCGTCCTGGATCGCTTTCATTTCGGCCTGCGCCGACTTTCCAATCGCCGCCCGTTCAGCGTCTGTCTTCGCAGCAGTCAAACGCGCGCGTGCGTCGCGGCCAAGGATCTCGAGCTTTCTTGCTTCGTCATAACGCGCATCTGCCGCCGTCACGAGGGATCGGCTCACGCTGAGAAACACATCCGGACTGACGTCGGTGCCTGCTTTCTGACGTTCATTCAGGAGTTGTTTGACATGTTCGCGTCGATCCGCGATGTCTTTGTTGAAGCGCAGCACGAGTGCATCGATGACGTATTGAAGATACGCGCGGCGCAGTTCCGACGAACCCGGATTCGTTCCTTCGGGAACGACGGCGTAGTAATCGTCGCCGATGACGCGAAAGTTGATCGCTCCCGGCGCAGCAAGCAGGTCCGGCAGGATAAAAAACCGTCGCTCTTTTTGCCGAAAGCTGTACATCTTCTGCTTACTTTTCTTGTTGGGATTCTTCACTTCAACGCGATCCGTAGAAGTCGTCAGCGGCCGGGTGTGCAGGTACGTCAGCAGAGATCGGACCATCTCGGTCGTCGGTGCACGCAGCCGGTCACCCTCGGCCTGGTACGCGCGCACATACTCAACCATATGTTCATCAATTCCCGAACGGCGATAAAACTCCTGAACAAGCGGCGCGAAATCGAGCACTTCCAAAAGTCCGGCAGGCAGATCGTCGGAACGTTCCGGGGCGTCGAGAGTCGGGGTCTGGCCCAGCGCGAGAGCAAGCGAGACATAACGCGCCGCCTGGTCCGCGGCTGTCGCCGGCGACGGAAGCTTGTTCCGCTCATAAAACGTCTTTAGCCGAGTGCGCAAATCAGGATCGAGATTCGCGAGGTCTTTTCGCAGCTTCACTCGGAAAGTAGACGGCGCTCGCCCGGCAGTCACCGGATCGAATCCCGCGACGTCCAATGCCGCCATCATCACGATGAGCCGCGGGTCGGCCTGGAAGTCGACGCCGTATTCCGAAACTTCAAAACCGGCGCCTTGTCGCTGTTGAACTGTTTGCGGTGCCTGCGGTGTTTGCGAGGAGACGACTCCGGCAGACAAAACTGTAATCAGGAGGATCAGTAAATAGTGCTTCAATCCGTGTTACTCCGTCGAAATATGTGGCTTTTTTCTACTATGGTAAGCACGCAACGCGCGTAATGTTAGCGGATAAGCCACGAGCGAACAAACGACCGAGAGCACCATGCCTCCCACCGAAAAGGGCCAGACCACGTTGCTCCAGCTCTGCACGAAAAGCTGCTGGTAATAATCGCCGGAAAAGATCCGGGGGTTCTTCAGGAGTTCAAGCCCCTCGTCTGGGATGCGCAAAGGCCTGCCAAGGATGAATGCACCCACCGAATAAGACGCAAGAATTATCGGGACGAGCGTCAGAATCGGGTTGTTGACGAAGGTGCCGGTGTAGATCGCGATCTTATTGAAACGAAACAGAAAGGCGAGGGCCGTCGCCAGGATTGTGTGCAGGCCGAGGAAAGGTGAGAAGGCGATAAAGACGCCGATTGAAAAAGCAAGCGCCGTCCGCTCCGGTGGATCGTCGATCGCAAGCAGACGGCGAAATGCAGCACGAAACATCAGTCTATTGCCAATTGCCGATTGTCAATTGCCAATTTTCGAACGCTCATCAACCAAAATTGGCAATCGGCAATCGGCAATTGGCAATGCTATTCAAAACTCTTCAAAGCTTCAGCTTCGTTATCGTAGGCGTCGAAAACGGTCAGCAGTTTCGTTATAACCAACAGATTCTGAACTCGATCCGTTAGACTCAGCAATTTAAGCTGGCCACCCTGACGTTTCATGGTCGTGTAGTTGGCAATCAACTCGCCGATACCACTCGAGTCGATGTACT
>JBKPPU010000116.1:0-5908 GCA_046733695.1 Acidobacteriota bacterium | reverse complement strand
ATTTTCCATTGCTTTTAGTCTCTTTCAATCAACTGGAGGCAGTTGATGGTTACATTGTTGGTTCGAGTTCACGCTTTGCAGTTGCGAGAGTGCGTTTCAAAAGAAAGCCCGCACCGGAACTGCGCGTGTTCGACGAAAGCACCCAGAATTCACCATTGATTAACGCCTGAAGCTCCACTGCTGACATATCCGGCAGCTTGCTGTTGCGCCATGAATTGAGCGCAAGTTCGACAGCCAGCCGGTAAGTCTCTGCATCATCTGAAAGCGCTGCGAGGTGAAGCATCTTTGCTGTTGAATATTTGTCAGGAGAATCTTTCCAGTAGTCAATGGATTTTTGGGCCAATGCTTTGGTTACTGGAAGTTCATTTCTTGTTACATGGGAAACCAGCGAAAGTAACTTTGGTTCTGAATCGATCTGCGTGACTAAGATGTTCAGAACGTCTTCATAAAGATTTTGGTCGTTGAGCGCGTGTGCTTGTTCGAGAGCGTTCTTGTCACCTTTGGCGGCGCTCTCAATCAACGCCTTCTTTGGAGCTTCAGTCGGGGTCGGCAGCTCAGCGGGTTTGAAGTCGGAAAACAGGCCCGCTGGTTGCGGCGGTAAAGGTAACTCGCCAGGTTGCGATGTGTTCGCAGCTTTCTGCCAAAAGTAGATGGCGATTGCGATTAAAGCGAAAATAAAAACCGAAGTAATTAGAAGGGTGACCATCGCGGTCCGGCAAGGCTACTGAAGTGCTGTTTGAGCGTTTGCCGAGTAATTCAGTTATACGCCTGTCCGTATGAAAAGTTCAAGGATCTCGTTTCACGCAAAGCCGCAAATTGTAAAGCCAGGACGCAAAGAGAGCCCTTGTTAGCGAGCTTCCGTAAACGTTGCGTCTTTGCGTGAAACGCTTTATTTCGAGCCTAAAGCGTTGAAGAATAATGGGTAAGTGGCCAGAGATTGGGCGCGGTACTGTGGCCTAAAGCCAAACAAAATCACGCGGCCTTTTCCCATCGTGACTTCTACCAGCGCCGCCTTGCCTCTAATCAAATCTCCTCCGAGCAGCCACCCGGAAAGCAGTGGGTCTTTGTCAGCCGGATACGAAGCGACTACGTGCACGTTTGCTGCCGGTACGCTCGAGTTCGGATCGTTTGTCACTTCAAAGACGGGTGAGTCTTCAGCCCATGCGATCGTTTCCTCGGGCATTCCCTTCGCCAGTGGATGCGAGGTGTCGAGTTTGATTCGCAGGATTGATCCAGGAACGTAGAAGTCTGTGCGCGGTAATCCGCCGACGACATTACGCAACGGAAGTTTGAACTGTTCGATGGCGAAGTTTGAAGCACGATTTAGAAAGATCAACGTGCCGCCTGTTTCGACGAAGTAGCGGAGGTTCTTAACGCCTTCTGGTCCGAGACCGCCGGTCAGTTCTGGTGGCATTGCGCCCTTGCGATAACCTTCGAGCAACGTTCGCGCCGGCTGATCGGGAACGAGGATCGTGTAGTACTTCACGGTGACCCCTGCTGATGGTTTGTAGACAGTAATGCCCGCGCGAAGTTCCTTATCACCGAGCACGCCGTAAGAAATTTTGTTTGAGTCGAGGATCCATCTGGTCCAACCCTCATCCTGGCTGGGGACAGAGGAATGATACAGTGCCGGTGAATTCCGGTCAGAGGACCAGTTCACGACGTTCTCAGTTATTCCGATAATTTCAGGATCTCGTGAGTAGCGGAATGGTGCTTTGACGGGATGGACTGTGATACCCATCAATAGCGATAACGTGTGCGCCGTTACATCATATGGCGCGATCGGATGTCCAGTCTCATCTCTCAGATTTGGATAACGCTGCACTTCCAACAGCGCTTTCGCAAAGGCTCCGTATGGCTGGTCTATTCTTACCAGACTTGTTAAGTCAGGAAGCTCGCTGGTCCCGATCTTGAAACCTGCTCTGGATGTGGTGACTTCAACCCCACCTCTCTGAAGGATGTTTATTAGCGACTGTGAGTTTTTCGATGGTTCGATCAGAAACCCAAAAAGCTCGCCGGGACGTCGCGGTCGCACGGCTTCTTTCCCGATCGAGTAAAAATGTCGCAACCATTGCTCGCGATTGGTCGCAGCGTGGTCTAACAAGAGAAATGCTGCGGTCGTCATGTACTTCGTGATGTCGCTCAGATGCCACTCACCACCGCGCCACAGTGGACCAAACTTCGGCGACTCCTTTTGCGGATCGTAACCTTCACGCGAACGCAGCTCTTCGAACTTCAACGTCATCGGTGAAGCGATTCGCGCCGACGCCGTCTCAGACAGCATCCGCACGCCGCCGTGGTAGTGCGAATACGCGCGCGCGGGAGACCATGCGTCGTAAGTCGAGTTAGTGGTGATGCCCTGGAAACCTTTGGCGCGCATCTCGGCGGCCATCCAGTTGCCGAGTTCTGTGTAACCCTGCACGAGCGCACGGGGCACATTTGGTTCGACCGGTTGCATGTATGGCGGCAGGAAAAGACGCGAACCCAAAGCGCCCTGTTGATGTATGTCGTGGACGATCTGTGGATGCCAGACGTTGTGAATCTTATCGACGGTGATCTGCGTTTCGACTTGCGTGAACGCATACCAGTCGCGATTGTTATCGTGACCGGTGTACTTGTGATAGAGCTCCGGCGGATCGGTTCCTTCGAAAGGCGTGCCGAGTGTTTTGTCGTACCAGTTCTTGACGATGTCTACACCGTCGGGATTCAGAGACGGCACGAGCAGGATAATCGTGTTGTCGAGAATCTTTTGAATCTCAGGTTCGGTTGACGAAGCGAGCCGGTGTGCGATCAACATGCTCGAGAGATACGACCCGACTTCGGTCGAGTGGATCCCGCACGTGATCAGGACGATGGTTTTGTCGCGGCGGATCAACTCCGCAGCCTTGCGATCGCGTGTTGCCAGTGGGCCGAGTCTGCGCGGATCGGCAAGCTGCTCCTGAATCTCCTTGTAGTCTTCCAACCGCGCGAGGTTCGCCGGTGCGCTGATGGTCGCCATGACGAACGGCTTGCCCATCGTAGTCGTGCCAAGCGTTTCAAAGTTCACTCTATCGCTGGCACGGTCAAGCCGCTGGAAGTAATCGACCACCTGGTCCCACGAAGCGAGTTTTCGATCCTCGCCCGGCGTGAACGCGAGTACCTCTGCGGGCGTGGGAATCGTTGTTTGGCTGGTTCCGGTGGAAGTCAGGCAAACCAAAAGCAGTAATAATGCACCTATTCTCGTAGCCATTTGATTTTCTCAGGGGTCGAGTTTGAAAGCGCTTGCAGTTTATCCAAATGATGCCTTTCGGAGCCACAAAAAAGCACAAAAAGCGCACGACGTACACATGGTAGTCTGTGGTTTTTGTGCTTCTTTGTGGCCTTGCCGAGCGCGAGCGGCCCGTGTAAAGTAGCGGCGTTTTCAAACCCCTGCGCACTCCCCGTTTTTACAAAACTTTTTGGAGGTCAAACCGGATGTCCAGTGAAAGCATCCCTGCAAACGAGTACCCAGACCGGGTCGGGTTCAAGCCAGATAATCCTTATTTGGCGACTTTTCGACCGTACATTCCGGCCGGCGTCAGGCTGCGTGAACTGACAATTCTGCCGCTCATCGTCGGAACCGTCCTGGGAATTATCTTTGGCGCCTCATCGCTTTACCTCGTTCTCAAAGTTGGTCTAACGGTCAGTGCTTCAATACCCGTTGCCGTGATCTCCATCACTCTCTTCCGTGTGTTGTCGAAGATGGGTTTGCGCGACGCGACGATTCTCGAAAACAACATTGTTCAGACTGCCGGTTCAGCCGGCGAGTCAATCGCGTTCGGTCTCGGCGTCACGATGCCGGCGATCTTGATCCTCGGGTTCGATCTTGAATTATCACGCGTGATGCTGGTTGCCGTGCTCGGTGGTTTGCTGGGAATCCTGATGATGATTCCTTTGCGACGCGCACTCATCGTCGCTCAGCACGGCTATCTGAAATATCCAGAAGGCACAGCTTGCGCAGAGGTATTAAAAGCGGGCGCGTCCGACGAATCTCGTGCGGCTGCGATGGAAGGAGCGGCCGACACCACGGTCGTGGATGAAGCGGCTACCGGAGGCAAGACGATTATCGCCGGCTTCGGACTCGGTTTCCTGTACTACGGCATCGAGCAGATCTTCAAAACCTGGAAAGAGTATCCCGGCAAGGTCTTTGGTAAGCCCTTTGAAGGCGGCTCGATTGCAATTGAAAACAACCCGGCGCTCTTGGGTGTCGGCTATATCATTGGACCACGCATCGCGTCGATCATGGTGGCTGGCGGTGTGCTCGCCTATCTCGTGCTGATACCTGCCATCAAGTATTTCGGCGGCGGCTGGATGACTCCGCTCGCGCCGGAAACGACGCACCTTATCAAAGACATGTCCGTCACCCAGATTCAAAAGGGGTACATCCTTTACATCGGCGCCGGTGCGGTGGCGGCTGGCGGCATCATCAGTCTCTTCCGATCGCTGCCGGTTATCTGGAGTGGTTTGAAAGGTGGTCTCGCTGACTTGCGACGCTCGGGCACCGGCTCGAATGAAAATGCGCCGCGCACCGATCAGGATCTGTCGATGAAGTTTGTGTTGGCGGGCATCGTTGCGTTGATCCTCGTGATCATGATCGTTCCGCAACTCAACCTTCGCTTCAACATTCTCGGCGCGCTGTTGATCGTCGCGTTTGGTTTTCTGTTCGTGACTGTTTCGTCGCGACTGACGGGTGAAGTTGGTTCGTCGTCGAACCCGATTTCCGGAATGACGGTCGCGACATTGCTGTTGACGTGTCTCGTGTTCCTGATCATCGGTTGGGTTGCGCCGCCTTACTTCGTGACGGCTCTCTCGATTGGCGGCATCGTCTGTATCGCCGCTTCAAACGGTGGAACCACCTCGCAGGACTTGAAGACTGGATTTCTCGTAGGCGGCACACCGAAATACCAGCAGATCGCGATTTTGGTTGGTGCTTTGGCTTCGGCGCTCGCCCTTGGGCCAATCCTGCTTGCGATGAACCAGTCGGGTAGTGTTTACGTGCCTGTGGCCCAAAACAAGGATTTCAGTTTCCCCGCTGGTTTCGTGTTTACACAGGATCAGTTTGTGAAGAGCGGGGATCAGCCGAAGCAGGAGCGATTGATGGGAGGACAGGCAAGTTCCGACAGCAACTCCTACTACGTCGTGCACAAGACGACCACCGACTTTGGTCCAGCCGGACGTTACCTCGTGAACCCGCAGGGCGTGCCGGTGTATCTCGCCGATCCGGGTATCAATGGCATCTACGACAAAGTGCCGGGCACTAACAACACGGTCGCTAAGTTCACGGCTCCAAAAGCGACGTTAATGTCTTACATCATCAAGGGAATTTTGAGTCGAGAACTACCGTGGGGACTCGTGCTTCTGGGGGTAATGATCACGATTGTGCTCGAGTTGAGTGGTGTCCCATCGCTTGCTTTTGCGGTCGGTGTTTACCTTCCAATCTCGACGTCGGCGCCGATCTTTGTCGGCGGCGCTGTGCGCTGGCTGGTGGATAAATACCTGCGCAAGAAACCCGAGAACCTTAATCTGACTGAAGAGCAGATGGCTGCAGAGACGGATAAGAGTCCGGGAGTGCTACTTGCTTCAGGGTATATCGCGGGAGCCACGCTGGCTGGCGTCATCTACGCGTTTCTGAATCTAAGGGAAGGCATTGTCACGCAACTAAAGCACTTTGAAGAGTGGGCGACTGCTCACAATCCGTTGTTCGAAGGTCCCAATTCAGATGTGTTGGGAATACTTCCATTCCTGGCCCTTACCGTTCTCCTCTACCTCGTGGGTCGAGAGCTGGTACTAAAACCAACGCCGATCGTACGCCGCGAGGAATGATAAACTGCGGAACGTACTGTAGGGGCGGCCCTCCGTGGCCGCCCTCGGTTAGCACACGGATTCAAGA
>JBKPPU010000115.1:0-27755 GCA_046733695.1 Acidobacteriota bacterium | reverse complement strand
TGGATTTGATTGAACCTGGCTCGGAGCGCCGAACGCTTGTTGATAGCTGAAGTAGTTTCCACTCAGGAAACTGTTCAGCGAGTTGAAGGAGTAAACGCCCTGGAGCGCGCCGGGGAAGAGGATGTTGACGCGGTTGTAAAGAAAGTCTCCGCCGAACTTCAGCGAATGTGCTCCGCGTTGCGTCGAGATATTATCGACAGCTTCAAACAGATTGATGTCGCGAGCCAAAGGCGAAACGGTGGCGGTACCAAAGCTAGCAACACCCGTTATATTCACTGCCGGTCCGACTTCATCGTTCACCGGCGCGTCCAGCCGACTATTGGTGTATTGAACACGCGCCTCATTCAGGGTGCGACTGCTGATCGTCGTCACGTTACTGACCACCGCTGTTTGATCGGTGTCGTCCAAGCCCGTACCGCGACTCACGGTGTTGAGCCCACCCACCGACCGAGAATTGATAGCGTTGATGTGATACAGGCTGTACCGGCCGCTCAGCTGGTTCTTTTGATTGAGACGACCGTCGATACGCGCGAAGAAGTTGGTCGTATCGAAGCTTGCCGGCACAACACCGGTGGTGATGAGCGGCGCCTGGTAATTCACCGCACGCAGACGCTTATTGATTGTGTTGACTGCGGCCGGATCCACAGTCAAAACGGCGGAATAGTTTCGTCGTGTTTGTTCGAAATTGGTGAAGAAGAACGTGTGGTCGCGATGCAACGGGCCGCCGAGAGTGAATCCATACTGCGCTTGCGTCAACAGATCTTTCGTCGGTGCGATCGGATTGCGCGCATCGAAACGCTGATTCCGCAAGAACCCGTACAGGCTGCCGCGCAAATCGTTTGTGCCTGACTTGGTCAGAATGTTGACTACGCCGCCCGAAGCTCTGCCGAATTCAGCAATCGCTCCGGAAGTAACAACCTGAAACTGATCAATCACTTCCTGGCTGTAGTAAGTTCCGGTGAGATCGGCGGCGTCATCATTTGCCGACATTCCGTCGACAACGAAGTTGTTGTAGAGGTTTCGTTGCCCTGCGATCGAGATGCCCTGGCCCGGCACGGCGGACGTTTCAGCGAAGCGTTGATTGCTTCCGGTGTTGGTCGGTGAAACTGCGGGAACCAGCAAGGCCAGGTCGAGGTAGTTGCGCCCGTTCAACGGCAGCTCGTTGATTTCTCTCGGTCTGATTGTCTCCGTTACCTGCGTCCGAACTGTTTCGACAATCGGAACGTCTGAACCGATGTTTACCTCTGCTGAAAGTCCGGCGACCTCGAGTCGTATCGGCAGATCGACTGCCTGACCGACTGAAACAGTGAGTTGTTTGGTAGTGGTTGAGAAGCCCTGCGCGTCGATCTTCAAATCGTAAACGCCAGTACGAAGGTAAGGGAATCGATACCGGCCTTCGTTATCGCTGGTGGCTGTTTGTTGTTGATTGGTTTCGATGTGGGTGGCGACCAGATTGGCGCCGCTCACGACGGCCCCTTGCGCATCCTCGACTCGCCCGCTGAGTGTTGCGGACGTTACGTTCTGCTGCGCCGGGCAAACGACGGCACACAAAACCCACAAGATGGGAAATAGATAGATGAGAGTTTTCCTGTACATCGAACTGCTCCGCAAATAAATGAGGGCCCCCTGAAACTTAGTTAAAGTTCCAGTGCGGATTGAGTGGTTTCAGCGATTTGGGGGTTAACGGAGATCGGAAGGCGGGCCTCTGGGAATGACGTGTTCCCAGTAGCCATTCGATGCAGAGAGAAGCGGTTGATGCTCGTCAAACGACAACGTCGTCAACGGGGCATTGTGAAATGTGATTATTTGAAGCGTGTTTCGATCGCGCTTTTGCTGTCGAGTGGCGGCGGTTGCACAGGAAGCGCAATCCATGTGGCACGCCCGGCTCACCGACGCAGATTCAGCCGCAGGTTGTGAGGAGTTTGTTTCAGCAGCGTGGCTGTGGGAGTGATGAGATTCGGCGACGGGCTGTGCGACGATGGTGGTTCCATCGCTTTCCATCTCGGCGCCGTGCAATCCACACATCGGTTCCGATTTCGGGAGTGGAACCTTTTTGGCGGCAATGCCTGAATCACAATGGTCCTTGCCAACGCAGCAGGCCATCGCGCTTGATTTCGTCAGGGAAGCGCTCGCAACCGGAACCACCGTCGCGACAAACGACAAAGCGATCGCCAACGCAACGAAAGGTCGAGTCACCTTTCGTCTGAGCGAAACGATTTGTCTATAGCGCGCTATAAACACTGGCAGTCCTTCGGAATAACTCTAGTTGGAACTGGTAATGGGCTCTTCGGGGATGGGCTTCTTAACCAGTTTCATTTTGCACTTCGGGCAGGTGCCTCGTTTTTTCGAGGTCACGTCCTCGTGCATCGGGCATACATAGTGGAATCGGAGAGGCTTTCTTGCGTGAGCCGAACGTTCCTTCTGTGCTGCGGTAACGACACGCACAGAGTACACCTCGGAACTGATCAAAAGCAATGAAGCCGCGCAGAGCGGCATCAGAAGTCTTAGGAAGCGCATTCCGGTTATCCCTGAATCACAACCTGACTTGGATAGGGTCAGAACCACCTCGCGGGAGCGGGTGGGTACGCCGTAGGCTCCAGTCGAAAATGCTGCGCATGCACCCACCCGCTACCGCGAGGTGGTTCTGACCCTATCCAAGCAACACTGTTGAGGCAAAACGATTTCCTGCTCAGTCCTTCTTATGCAAAATCTGCTGTAACCGCTCTGAAGTCTGTCTTGTCTCCGTCAGTATCCAGGGTGACTTTAAACCACGTTGCATTGCCTTTGCCGTTTCCGCCCGGGAACTTCGGGAAGGCCGCTCCAGCCGCAATATGCTCGATGTACACAACTTTGTTGTCGGTACATTTGTAAAGGTTCGTATCAGTGCAGATCGCGCCCGACGCAAAGCCGCTTTGCCCGCCGGTTTTGAATTCTTGTTGCATACCTGTTCTCCTTCAAGGATGGAAGTTCATAACTTTGCTTCCACTGTCTGGAAGCGTTAGTGATTCGTGTTTCCGGCACGTCCGATGTTGCCGCTACTAAAAATTAGAGCGACTCCCATCGCAGCGTTACCGCTTCATCAGGACGATGCGAAATCACCATCAGCTTCACGAGCTGTAGGGTGCTTTTGTCTTTCTTGTCTGCAATCCTCACGAGATAAATGTGGCCCAGCTTGACTGGCGCCGTCACGTTTGGTCCAACGTCAGTGAAAAGTTTGGACGCCTCGCCAAGTGGTTGGAATTCCTGCCTGCTGAGGTCTTGCTTCAGGACCATGATCTTGTCGCCCTGAAGATGCAGGGAAGCGTAGCCGGTTCCTCCACCACTTGCGTCCTCAAAGCCATAACGGCTACGAAGTTCGTCCGGCGAGCCGAGATCGAGAATCGCCGCGGGCCGGTCGTTCTCAAGACCACTTACAAGACTGCCGCCACTTGCGAGGCTGTAACTAAGATCACTACAACGGTTGCCCCAGTCAGTGTTCGTAACCGCCATTCCTTCTTTCCCATCACTAAAACATAGCGTGCGTGCTAAAGGATCAACGGCGTATATGGTGAAGATTCCACCGCGCTTCTTCGGCTGAACCGCTCGCTTCTCATCAGGCGCAGACGGAGCTTGTGCACGCAGCACCTGATGAGAACCCAACGCGATGAACGCCCCCAACGAAATAAACAAAAAGCGTTTCATGATCTATCCTCCCTTTAACGACTCGCCAGGTTCGGTAGATGGACGATCTCCTGGAACTTCTGATCCGGGATATGTCGCGCTTCGTTCCGCTGCCTGAGCTCCTTGAAGTAGTAGAACGGAACAAACGGGGGGGTAACCCTGTTGGTGATCCAGTCGTCCTTAACAACGTAATTCAGTGGATACAGATTGACGTCTGCCTGGCACTGGTTGAGCGTTTCGGTAACCGCCTTGACGATCAGAATGTTGTTAAGGGAATTGGGATCAGTGTCTGCAACTTCTTTTCCCGTGATGTACAAGAGTTCGTTGTTACGGGCGCGTCGTTCCCACTCCTTGATGATCTTCAACGCCCTTTCATACTGCCGGGAGTTGATTTCCAGGCGCAGTGTGGTTTCTGAGTCGTTGCGAGCTTCTCGAAGATATTTCTTGTAAATGTCGGGAGGCACGGTACCGAAGGTCTTTCCATCCTTTGATAGATAGACACCGAAGGCGTCGATCGTGGTAACTCCTTCGGCAAGTTTGATGACCATGGGAAACGCCGACCCACTCGTATCGTAAAACTCATTCTGGCGTGCCGCGAGCACGATGAAATACCGGTCGGGATCGACTCGGGACCAGCGCGTGGTTCCGACACCAGGAATATCGCAAGTGATTGAAGTGTCGTCGTAGCTGACGAGCTTCATCGTCTTTCTAATAGCGCCGAAGATCCGGTTCTTGCCGGATGTCGTAAACGAAATCGAATCGGGTTTACCGAGCTCTTTGATCACTTCGTATTTAGCCGTAGAGATCTGGCGCGCTTCACCTTTTTCAGGAGCAGCAAGAACACTGACGGCGCCCTTGGAATCAAATTGATAGAGTATCGCCTCGGTGGGTGAAAGCTGCGCCTTCCATGTTCCCACGAGATCGAATGAACAACTCTTTTCCTGGGCCAACGCGGTTCCAGTTAGACCCACGAGCATAATGGCCAGTAGCGAGATCGTGGCAGTAAGTTTCATGATGTTCCTCTGTGCAAATTCATCTATTGCCAACTGCCGATTGCCAATTGCCAATTTCTTAAGATTGACCGTTTCAATCGGCAATCGGAAATCGGCAATCGGCAATCCGCTATGTTGGACCAGTGCCGCAAACTCAGACGTCTCGGCGATAGCCGTATTTCTTGACGTCCCTATCGATCGCAGCCTGTAGTTTCCGAGCGTACACATCCCATTCCGCGGGCGCCTTATAAGGATCGGCCCAGTGAATGCGGTCCATGATGTTTCCCTGACTGGCAAACGCCCCCGCATGACCCCAGTAGTTGGTGGCATCGTTAATGATGCGCAACGTGCCGGCGTGCATAGCGAAATCAAGGTCGATACCCGGATGGCCCATGTTAAAGAGCCTGTATCGGAGTGTCTCGATGTCGTAGGGATCTCCCGTCAGGAAATACCAGCCAGGCAGATCAGCCTTACGCATCTGAGCATAGTGCTTCAACGCGGCCGGCGAGTCGTCCTGTGGTTTTACCGAGATTGAGTAAAAGAAGACGTCTTTACCCATGCGATCTTTCAGTTCACGATAAGTTCGTTTCAGAACCGTCGTCACCAAAGGACAGGCACCGTGACATTCGGCATACATCATATTGATCACGCATTGCTTGCCTTTGATCAGATCGTCATAGAACCTGACCTCTTTGTTGTCTTGTGTTCGAAGCACAGCATTAGTGAACTTCGCAGCGCCCTGTGAATAGGGACTTGGCTTGAACACTCTGCTCAACATTGATCTTCTATCCATTACGACACCTCCTCATTCCGCAGCTTAGCTTCGAACTCCTGATTAGCCTTGACAATCAATGCATCGCACGCTGCCTTGGCTGCCGCGTCAGGAACAATGTGCCAAGCCACCATCATGAACGCGTCTTCGTGGCCCATGTTGTGACAGTGGATCAGGTACTTGCCGACATAGTCTCGGAAGTTCATCCTGATCAGTGCGGCCTCCCCGGGCTCGACCTTGGTCACGTCCTTCCTGCCTCTCGACAGCGGAGTCACCGGAACTTCCTGAAATACACCTCCGACAATCGCAAATCGCTTCAGAATTCGAAATTCCTCGAAGTGAATATGGACAGGGTGGGCCCAGTTGGTACCGACCTGGTCGTTATTGTCGATGAGCCACTCTTCGCAGGTGCCCTTGAGAATACAGTGCTGCGGCACATTGGCATCGAAGACACGGTTGTTGATTCTGAACAATCTCGGAACCGAGCCGGCAGGATCACGATTGAAGTTCCACTCGAACGTGGTGTCGGGCTCGCAGATCGGAGGAAACGTACAGAGAGGATCTGGAATTTCCGGTGTATCTTGCGGGAACCAGGTCTCTCGGTTTACCACGTCGAACCGCATGATGACGTTGCCGATATTGAGGCCTGGCGGTAATCCCGGAGGATTCGTGTTTCCGGAGCCGGTGTCGTTGACATTCTGGCTTCGTCCTGTACCAAAATCGCCGAGGTACAGCTGGGTTCCTACGGGGTACTTCCCGAAGTCGATGATCACGTCGTAACGCTCGGCGACGTTCACTCGAATTGCGCCCGGAGTTTGAATCGTGATTCCCGCGATGGCGTTGCTGTTACCTGCATTTGCAGCACTGTCGTCAACTGGAACCGCATGCTCGAGGAAATTGGCGTCAGTGGCGACTACCGTCATCGTTTCAGAAGCGCTCGTCCCCGTCGGGCCGATGAGTTTGAGGTCCCATTGAGCCGTTGTTGGTCCGGTAGAGAGAATTCGGAACCGGTACTTCCTGTTCCTGACAGTCAAATATGGCTGAATCGCTCCGTTGACGACCCACTTGTCGCCACCGGCCGCATTCACCATTTCATTTCGGCCTTGTCCATCCAACGCACAGAATCTCTTCTCAGTGAGGATCAAAGGAAAGTCAGTCACACCGTAGTATCCCGGCAACCGGAGCGATCCGTTTGACGGATGCTCATGACCCGGATCGGTCTCGTCATAGACGAGGAACATGCCGTTCAGGCCCATGACGTTGTTGTTGAGAGTTTTCTCTGCACGGTGATCGTGGTACCAGAAACTGCCCATCTTTTCCCGCGGATCGCCGTTGCCGCCAAACGTGTCGAGGCCGGCATAGCAATTCGGGTAGAGGTGGTCTTTCCAGCGACCGCTCGGGAAGAAGTCTCCCGCGAAACCATCGCTTTCGGAACCATGGTGTCCGTTATGCAAGTGGATCGTGATCTCGGGATGGCCGAACGTGTTGTCACCTGAGGGCGGCGTGCTATTACGGAACCGCACAATCGTGGGTTTGCCATACCTATTCAGAACGGTTGGGCCGGGATAGACACCATTGAAACCCCAGACATACGACGGACCAAAGTCGGAGTGGAATGTATGCAGGCCGGGCCTGGCTTCCAATTCGGTGGTCACGTGAGCCGGAGTGAACTGAGTCCAGCGCTGATGATTCGCTCGGGGCCATTCACCGGCGCCTGTGTTGGCTACCTCCTGGGGCATAGGGCTCAGTGGATGGTCGATTGCTGGAAACGGAACCGGTAATGGATCCTTAAAAGGTGTATGTACCGGACTCCGGACTGCCGCGGTGCATTGGACCAGCGGTGGTGGTGGGTCGGTAAAGGTGGCGCCAAACACCTTTCCGGACTTGATGATGTTTGGGGCCAACACAGTAGCGGCCCCGGCTGCTGCTCCTATCTTGAGCACACTTCTTCTACTGATTGTGCCCTCAGTTTTCTTTTCAATTCTCTGCCGGTTTTTTGCCTTCTTTTTAGGCATAGAATCTCCTTTCAGCCGTTTGGGTTGGCCTCAAATCAAAAACCCTTGCTGGTGGTTATGACCTTTACTCGAAGAGTGTGGCTATGAGCCTCCCGAATCCTGATCCAACTTCCCCACAAAGGCGATCAGTTTGAAAGGCGAGGGTTGTCTGCCGAAACAGTTTGAGTAACGTCTGTTGAGTTACACGAAATTAGTTGATGGAAAAAACCTACTGTGCGCTGTCGCTGAATCGTGCGAAAGATTACGATCTCAATTTTCCAGTAGCAAGAGTTCATGCTTGGCGATTTTTGTTGTTCGTTAGCGGATTTTGCTTTGGACTATTTTTAGAGTGCGAGAGCGTACATAAGAGCTTCGTCGCAGGAAGACCTTCGCATGGTCCATCCCAGTTTGAACGGCTTCCAAACATAAATGATTCTTGAATCCCGCCCACGGCAGTGGGCGGATTGTTCAAGTCCCTTCTATAAACCGATCATAAGAACACGCGTTTTAATCCCGCTCACGGCAGTGGGCGGATTGTTCAAGTTCTTTCTATAAACCGATCATAAGACGCGTTTTAATCCGGCTCACGGCAGTGAGCGGATTGTTCAAGTCCTTTCTATAAACCGATCATAAGAACACGCGTTTTAATCCCCGCTCACGGCAGTGGGCGGATTGTTCAAGTCCCTTCTATAAAACCGATCAGAAGAACACGCGTTTTAATCCCGCTCACGGCAGTGAGCGGATTGTTCAAGTCCCTTCTATAAAACCGATCAGAAGAACACGCGTTTTAATCCCGCTCACGGCAGTGGGCGGATTGTTCAAGTCCGATCTATTTATCTAACTTGTTGATGAATAGTTCGAACTTGAACAATCCGCCAACTGCCGTTGTCGGGGTTCCAATTTTCCAGGTTTGTTCTCAAATAGAAAGGACTTGAAATATCCGCCAACTTCCGTTGGGCGGGATTCAGGATCGTTTAGAAAACTGTTAGAGAGTGGAGTACAGGCAAAGGAAGAGATGCAGGGAAGGGAGAGCGGTGTGTTTTGCGATCTGAATGAGTTGTTGCCTGAGCTTGCCTGGTTGGTCGGTAGTTCCGTTGCCGTTGTGTTGCTCTTCGGTCGCTGAGTTGTTTTTGAAATGCGTCCGGTACAGTGCCGGAGAGAATCCATAGGTTGATTTGAAGTCACGCACGAAATGACTCTCGTCGTTCAATCCAACCTGGAATGCGATCTCTTTTACACTCAGAAAACTCGACTCCAACAGATTCTTGGCTCGCTCCATGCGCAACAAGCGCAGATAGCGAATTGGAGGCATACCGACGTCAGCTTTGAAAATGTGACAGAGTCGCCAAACCGAAAGGTTTACTGATTGGGCGAGCTCCGCGAGAGAGAGTTCCCCACGAACGTCCTCCCGCATCATCTGGATGATTTTTTCGACTCGTTTATCCACAAAAAACTCAAAGGGAGAGTTTATTGAAATCCGATATTAGTCGACATACTTGAGCACAAGCACTCAACTGCAACTACTTCTTGAGTAAAGCCTGTGAGGGGTATATCGGGTCTGGGCGGAATTACCAAAGCGGTAAAACTGAGTCGGGCAAAATAAAAGATCGCAGTTGCGAGGTGCGATGCCTTCGAAAAGAACACTTGGGAGGGCGCCGTTAGAAGGTCGCGACTTTTTACTACAGGTAACAAAACCTGTCAATGAGAACACAGATTTGTGACTACTTTGAGAGGTTCATTTACATTTGTCCCCTCTGGATTTCTCTGTTGCACGGAGAAGAGCGATGTCGTAAGTTTTGTCCAACGCAATCTTCAGGAGGGTAACGTTCGCATGAAGTCAGTTCGTCTCTGGTGTGCATCAGTTCTCGTCGCACTACTTCTCTTTTCCGTTGTCATAACTCCCGCTCAGAAAAAATCACGCACCCAGGATGCCGCGCGTCACTCGAGCGACGCTGCCAAAACCTTTACTGAGATCATGAACGTGAAGGACAAGGCGATCCCGCAGGAACTACTCGACACCGCGGAAGCGATTGCAGTCTTTCCGGGCGTGCTCAAAGGGGCGTTCGTGTTTGGTGCTCGTGGTGGTCAGGGCGTGATCAGCCGTCGCGTCAAGGGAGGTTGGACCGCGCCTGCGTTCTTCAATCTTGGTGGTGGAAGTTTTGGAGCACAAATCGGCGCGCAAAAAACCGACTATATTCTACTCATCATGAATCCGAGTGGTTTGAATGGTCTGCTGAAAGACAAGTTTGAGCTCGGCGGCGAAGCGAGCATCGCTGCTGGTCCAGTCGGTCGCGAGGCTGCCGCGTCCACTAATCCGCGGTTGGATGCAGGGATACTTTCTTACTCGCGCAGTAAAGGCGCCTTCATCGGTGCTGCTCTAAAGGGAGCAATGATCACTCCTGACAACGATTTGAATGAAGCAGTGTATGGAAAGAAGGCCGACGCGGTGCTGCAGTCTCCGCCGATGACGTTTGCCCAGATGCCACCTGCGGTGCGGATTTTCCCGCGTACCCTCGTGCGTTATTCGATTCGTTGAAATTAATCAGGACAAACTCTTGACGCTTTTCTTCGGGCGACCTAGAATGCTTCGTCACCCTTAGCGGCCGACTGCGATCTCTCATACTACAAGCGGGAAACGGACCGGGAACTCCTGAAGCAAATGCTCCCACGAACGCAGCGACAAAAAGAGATTCTCGATTACATCACTCGTTTCCAGGAACGCCACGGTTACATTCCTTCCTACGCACAGATTGCACGTCAGTTTGGAGTGAAGTCACGCGCCACGATCGCGAAGCATATTGCTGCGCTCGAGCGTCGTGGGTTGTTGGCCCGTGAACATGAGGACGGCTCGTTTGCGCTCAACGTAAAAGTCGAAGACAAGAGTAGCGACTCGTTGTGTGAGGTTAAACTGCTCGGACGGATCGCCGCCGGGGCTCCGCTCGAAGTCGTCGATTACGAAGAACGCATTCCCGTTCCGCGCTTCCTGCTCGGTCGCGTGAAACCGGATCGAGTCTATGCGTTGCGTGTGAAGGGCGATTCGATGATCGACGAGCACATTTGCGACGGCGACATCGCCCTCATCGAGAATCGTACCGACGCGCGTGATGGTGAGATCGTCGTTGCGTTGCTCGTCGAAGAGAATCAGGCGACGCTCAAGAGACTCTACCGCCGCGGCATGAACATCGAGCTGCAGCCGGCGAATTCACAACTCCAACCGCTTACGGTTCCAGCAAGCCAGGTGCGTGTTCAGGGCATCTTTCGCGGGCTGCTCAGACCCAGTAATTAGCCACTAATCCACTATTTAGAAGCCTCTCAGGGGCATCGTTGGCGAGCGTTGTAGCCAGTTGTCGGCGGGGTAGTTTGCGTCAGCGCTGATGAGGTGAAGAGTGTAGGCGTGACGCGAGCGTGGTGATCTGTTTTCAAAGCTGCGGTGTGGGAGGAGTCCGTTTAGTAAAATGAGACTGCCTTTCGACACTTCAAGTGGCTTTAGCTGATCTTCCGGCCACGGCTCAGCGTTGAAGACGTCAAACTTCATGCCTTCCGGTGAGCGTACCCAGCGCGACTTGAGCCCGCTGCGGTGTCCGCCGGGTATGGCCCATAAACAGCCGTTCTCGATACTCGCATCTTCGAGAGCAAACCATAGACCAGCGATGTCGATTGGGTCGGTGTAAAGAAACGTGCTGTCCTGGTGACACGTCACTTCGCCGCCGATGTTGGGTTGTTTGAAGATATACATCGACTGCAGGAGCAGAGGATTCTTCATTCCGATCGCCGTTGCGACGTCTTTGATCTTCTGACTGCGCGAGAAGTGGTCGAAGACAGGATCGAGATCGTGAAGTGCGTGTCCGATTTTATTGATCGACTTTTCTTTCTCGTATTTCAGCGTTCCGTCCGTGTTGAAAGCATTCTCCTCGAAGAAGAACCGGATCTTGTCGCCTGAGGTTAAGAAGTAGTCGTCGGTGGTTCGATTCTGTTCGTGCGTCGAGAAGATGGAGACGACTTCGTCCGGATCGAACTCCTGGACCATCTCTGCTGCCCGAGCGCGGAGTTGGTCGCACTCGTCCTCACTCGCAAAACCTTCGAGCACGAGGAAGCCGTCATCCTCGTAGTTATCTCGTGAGTACATATAAAAGGATCAGCACCAGAAGAATGCCGATCGCGCCGCCGGCAATAAGCGTTTTGGACCAGTTACGGCCGACTTGTATCTTCGTTACACCAGACGCGCCCTCGAACTCCGCGCTCATCTCGTAGTCTTTCCTGCGTTGGTCCATCAGATCGGCGTTGTTGACGAAGTTTGCTATGTCTCTCGACGCGTTGGCGTATTTGATTTCGCCGCGCTTCTTTTCAGCGACGAGTCGCATTGCTTCTTCGGCGGCCCTTGCCTTGACCTGTGCCGCCTGTTCCTGATCGAGGCCGCTAAACACGTCTTCGAAGATGTCTTCAGCGGTGGGCTTAAACAGGCCGGAGTCCTTTTGCCGCACGAGTTCCGCACCGTTATCTGACTCTTTATCCATTCCACGTCTCCCGGAGATTTTTAACTGAATGTAGCCATATGGTAAGCGAATCGTGTGCGTGACTTTTCCTTTGCCATCCAGGTTCGTCAATGCGTCTTCGATATTCCGCATTTCATCTTGCAACATAGCCACAGCGACTGCACCTTCGAGTGCTTGTGCGTGCGCAAGGATCGCGCGCGCTGTTTGCATGTCGCCGTTGGATAACCAGGTCAGCCGCCTTTCGATTGCCTCGGGCAAGTTTGCTCGATATGCCTTCTGAATGACAGTCCTCACCAGCGGTATGACGTGCTCTTTCCAATCATCCGCCTTGACCCTGAGCGAGTGATGCTCCGGCTTGCGGTGTCGCTCCCTGAGCCTTCGCAACAACTCACACTTGCCCTCAAGATCAAGCACGAGGGGCAGACTGTCAAGCAATCGATTGATTGTCAGCGCACTCGGCCGCACCCCGCCGTGCTTCCAGTGAGGATAAGTCTTGCGCGCATACGCCGCCGGCCGATCTCCATACGAGTCTGAGTAAATATTGAACAGGCGCGCCAACTGGTCCGGTCTCAGCGCATAAAAACTCTCCAGCACATCCCGATCGAACCCACCCAACGCCGCGGACAGCTCAGCCTTGAGGGTTGTTTGCCGATAATTCCAGAAGCTCATGTCACTCTTGTCTGAAAGGGAAATGATTTACTTTTTCGTCGGAGACCACCGGGCCATGCATATTCCCGCAATCCATCGACGGCAGTCCAGGTGGGATGATAACGCTCGTAAATGTCCTTCGCTGAAGTGTCGCCCCAGCTTCCGTCGGAGTTTTGCTGGGCGAGCAGAAAGTCTTCCCCTTCTACTATGAGCGGGTGTGTCTCTGAAAGACCGAATGACTTCAAGGTATCCAATAACTCTCCCGTTGACTCCGGATCTTGCACGTCGATGAAGTGTCTAAGATTCACTATCAAGAATTCATATTCATCGGGCAAATAACGAGGCGAGAGCCTGCAGAAACTGTAATCGTTCAACGTGTATATAACGTGAGTCACCGCGTAGAGAGCCCAGTAAAAGTCGGTCTCATCATCGTCGCAAGTGGGATAAGGACGCAACGTGGGCAACCACTTCAAAACCTCTTGAAGTGATGCTCCCAATTTAACTCCATATCGTCCGCCTATGTAGCTCCGTGTTAACGCATCAACCAATACGGCATAAGGACTCAGAACATAAAGCGGCCTTTTGCATTGATAACATGTTTTGCGTCCGCGTTTATTGCGAGCCCCGCATTTGCAGTCGTCCGGAACGTCTGCCGGCGGGGGCTCGTGAGCAGGATCAAACCCAAAGTAGTCCTGCGGAGCAAAACGTTGCGAAGCCGCGCGAACGATTTCCTTGAATGCCGGATCGCGTACGCCCAGTTGATCTGCGGCATGACTTCCAAAAACCAGCCAGACGACTTCGTCAGCGTCAATAGCAGGCGTCACTTTTGCGTGCTCTCGTCGCCAGTAGCGCGCTCTCTCCTCTCCCATGCGACGCGCCATTGCGGATAGCCGGACGTCCCTGGAAGTTGCGGCAATACCGTGGAAGCAACCCAGGTAGTCGTGTCCGTAAAGCTCGAAGTGGTTACGGTCGCACGCGGTTCTATAAATAAACTCGAGCCCGCGGTAAGTTGCGCGGCGCCGTTCTGAATTCTTTTTGAGGCGCATCAGACATCACTCTTTGAGGCGGTAATGGGCGGCCTTCATTATCAACAAAAAGCCGCATATAATCCCGCTAATTTCCGTTCTTTGCACGAAATCCGCCTACCTGCTGATCTTTTACATCCCAACCAACCCGAAGGAGATCATCATGCGTCCTCGAAATTCTTCGACTCGCGTCGTTCTTATCGTTTCCGTTGTCGTTCTTTCAGTTGTTTCAATCCACTTCAGCCACAACGCCGCCACGACACAAACTGCACCCGGCTATTGTGCATCAGGTCCTGACCGGTCCAGTGTCTACTTCAGCCAAATCTTCGACACGGGATTCAGTGTCTATACGGGCCATGACTCAAGACAGATTGAAAATGAGTACACCGAATATCTCAAGGGGCGATTCGACTTTAAAAACAGCTCGAGTTTCGCGGTGGCGTGTCCGTTTTTCAGCAATCTTGGTCAAGCGCAATCGAGCAAGCAGAATTTAGAAATGCAGATGCGGCAGGGTAGCAATCAGATAGTGGAGGTGGAATGGGATTACAAGCCCGAGCCGGGCCGCGTCGACCCACGTCCGAGGCCGGGAGTGCCCAGCGCTGCCGGCACGATTACACCGCAAGCAGATCACACCTTTTGTATCTCCGACGCTTATCAGAACGCAGTGTATTTCACCGGTCCGGTCGCGACGGGGCAGTCTGTTTCGATGTCCGAGTGGAACATCGGATTCACACAATTTCTGAAGGGAAAATATTCATTCCAGGCGCGTGTCTACTGCAACATGGGCACGGCTGAAACTGCGCGGCGACTAGTCAACGCACATCTCGATGGTGCAAGAGCTGGCGGTAGAAGAGTTGTCGGGACTGAATGGAAATACGACCCAAGTCAGGCGCCCACGTCCGTGTCGCGACCGGCCGATCAAGATGACGATCGACAGCCGGCGCAAAGACCAGCGGCACAACCACCTAACTTACAAGCGCGCGATTACGTACTCAAAGAGGACCCGCTCGTACGGTCGCATTGTGTCAGCGATCGCCTCATGGCTTCAGCATTCGATTGCGACTGTCTGCGACGTCAGATCTCAGCGTACCGTCTGAGCCACGTCAGCGACACGCTCAGTGCTTCGGCGACGCCGCTTGAAGAGTTGTTCGAAGGCAAGAAGTTTGACTGCAGGTCATGTATCCAGGTCGAATGGAAGTTCAAGCAGGCAGTGCGAGGATTCGCTCGCTCTCCAGGAGACCCCGTAGCGATGGCCGACTGCACGATAGAAAGATTCCGCGCTCTGCTTGAAGCGAGGCCATATCCGAGTCAGGCGAAGGAACTGCTGAACGAGGCCAAAGGAGCGTGCAGGTAATTACTCTACGAACAAGAGACAGGCGGCCAATTGGCCGCCTTCATTATTGCGTTAGATTATTGTACAAACTTACATTACGTGGAGCCGGCTGCCGGAGTTGAACCGGCGACCTTCTAATTACGAATCAGGCCGACGAGGAAAGAGCAAGTAAATTCAAATCAACAGGTTGCAGCCACAGCGGTTTTTCAGAGTTTTTGATGATTCTATACGCAGCTTTATCGCTTCCTCATGCGTCTATCTAATTTCGCGTCACAACGACGTCACAGGTTTAGCGCCTACTGAGTAAAGGTCACTTACTATGGTTCAAGTCTCATTCCTTCGTCCGATTGACCAATTTTTAGGAACCCATCGTTTTCTTCATTCCTTCAAAGAGTATTTGCAATCCGATGATTTCGACGAATTACTTATCTCCGTAGCGTTTGCCAAAACGGGGCCGTTGCTGAGGGCCCTACCATTTATTCGTGAATGGAGGCGCCGCGGTAAGCAGGTAAAAGCGATCTTCGGCGTCGATATGCAAGGCACTAGCAAGCAAGCTTTGGAATTTGGCCTTGCTAACTTCGACGAGGTTTACATTACCCACTCGACTTCTCACTCAACGTTTCATCCTAAGTTCTATCTTTTCGTTGGTGAAGAGTCGGCCGTTTGTATTCATGGATCTCATAACTTGACTGTCGGCGGCACTGAAACAAATTTGGAGGGCGGCACGATTATTCAGATAACCAGACCCGAAGACGAGGCTACCTTTCAGGAAGCTCTCTCTTGTTGGACTACTTTACTACCAGCCCACTGCGAGATGACTCGACGATTAGATGTAGAGCTACTGGATGAGTTAGTGCGTGGCGCATACATCTTTGATGAACGTGCGAAACCACCGAAACATTCAGCTTCAGAAGCGTCCCCTGATGGAGCGTCACAAGAGGGAATAACACGACCGAGTCCTTTTCCTAGATCGTACCCAAAACCGCCTTCGCCAGTACCCAATGAGGTGCTTCCACCAAGAACATCCAGTTCGAAGACATCTAAAAAAGCGACGAAAAAGGCAGCAAAGCAAGCGGCAAAGAGAGTTGCGGCAATTACAGGAGCTACTAGTTTTCGCGATCTTTCTACAGATGCTCTTATCATTCAGATTGTGCCGCATCCAAACGGTGAAGTGTTCTTAAGCAAACTCGCTGTAGATCAGCAGCCGGCTTTCTTTGGTTTCCCTTTCACTGGCCGAACCGTACCCAAGCAAAGGAATAATCCGTCTTACCCTCAGCGCATACCCGATCCGCTAGTAAATATCACCATATACGATCGACAGGGTAATCCCTCGCTAACCAGGTTGAACTTCAGTCTGAACACGGTCTTCTACGAACGGAAATCAGAGATACGCATTACTTTCTCCCCTGACTTGATTCGGGCCATAGCCCCGTTTTCTGTTATGGTTATGCGACAGACCACCGAAGATCGCGATTATGACATTGAGATTTTTAATCCAGGTAGCCAGCGGTATGATGACTACTTGACGAGTTGTAACCAAACTCTACCCTCAGGAGGTGCGCAACGAGCCCGGAAAATGGGATGGCTCTAGATTGATAATTTCTTAAACCAGATTATCTCGTTCTCCGTGATGCTATTCTTACTATGCCTACGATTCTCCGTCGTAACACTTATCGGTAGCGTTTCTGCAACTTTCCATCCCAAGCCTCTGCCGATTTCACGCAGGACCTGTGCACTGTTGATTTGAATCACCTTTCCGCCGGCCGTCGTTTTGGTATTGCCAATTACAAAGAAAGCAGAAGCTCCTTCTTTCAGAACGGAATCGAGATTTGTCATCACGGTACTCATATCTCTAAAGTACGCGTACAGTAGGGCCGCCATATTTTGTCTTCTGAAACCTACAAAAGAATTGGCGTTCCTTCGCCTCACTTCCAAGATAATTGAACGGGCAGTCTTGGACCCAAGCAACTCGAATCTTCCTTCGTCGATTGTATTCTCAAGATGGTTCTTTAGTTTCTTGCTGATTTCTCTCGTTCCAATTAACGCCTCTTCAATAGCAGTTCTTCGCTTCGATGTAAGCCCAAACAGCAACAGCAAACTCAAACGATCTGTGTCGACGTAGGGTAACGCGGTGGCATAAGGAGGGCTTGTAACAATCGCGTCAACAGTCTCTTGATGAAGGCCAAGCTGCCCAAAGGAGTCCAAGCTGCGCGCGTCACCGATCAGCGCTTTTGCCGGTAGAAACTGGCAAGGAGCTTCTTTTGCTCGCTCTGAGAACTGCTTTAGTCTATGTCGTAGTTCAGCTAATCGGCGAAAAAATAACTCGAACACCGGGGCGTCTTGCAGGGGCTTAGCTCGTCGCCGAATACGCAAGTCTTTGGGGTCTTGATGGGAGACGTCTCGCACAATACTGCTAGTTAAAATCTCAAGACATTCCCTAACGCTGGGTTCCGAAACGGCCTCAATTGCCTCAAGCAAGGCGCCCAATTTCATCAAAACTTTTCGAGGAAACCAAGCCAAGAGTTCTTCTCGTGACGAGTCCGGAAACAAAGCAAGCTTCGAGTCACAGGGATCCAGCTTCTCGATTCGATCTTGGAACCTCGAGAGAATTCTGTCTCTTAGGTACGGATCTACTTCCAGTATCTCGGTTTTTACTCGTGCAATTTTTACCGCTAGAACATTAATGTCCGTACCAAAGCCCCGCAGTCCATTTAGGTAAGACTCGAGCAATACCGTCCCGCTGCCGCAGAAGGGATCCAAAACGATTTGCCCAGGCTTAAGGCCAGCTAAATTGAATAAGCATTTCGCTAACTGAGGATAAAACTTTCCTTTATAGGCATGAATCCCGTGTGTAACGTATTTCGGATCCTTTCTGGATGCTGGGAGTGCATCGCCATTTTCAAGGGAGGCCTGCCAAGTAGGTTCTTTACTTATTTCCCCAGCATGAAAACAATGGGTGAAAGTCAGTCTCTTAACATGCTCCGTGGATAGCGCGTTGGTCTTAAGTGTTAGCGTTCCATTCGAAAGTTGATTTGGCGTTTTGCCCAAAGCTGCGATTATCTCTTTTTTGCGAAGCACGTCTTCGTAGGGCCACAGCCGATAAGGCGCTTTTTCAAGGCACATTTTCACATCGCAATTCGGTTTTCTGAGAATTACTAATGATTCGCTTTTTAACCTTCTTGCTGGCGAGATAAAGGAACGTTTCGTTGAATGGATTGGACGGACAATCGTATCCAGCACCTCAAACCCAAGATTCCTGGCAGCGTCGCATATGCGCGAGGCGCTGTTATACACTTTGCCTTCAAAGACGCCGCTTCCAACGACCAATACAGCGTAACGACCGGGTCGAAGTACGGACTTAATCTTGGCCAAACAGAGTGACATCTCTTCGAGGTATTCTTCGAATCCTGTTGCCTCTTTTTGATGTCTAAGGTGGGACCCTATCTCTTTTCGAGCAAGCTCTCGCGGATCAAATCCTAGCCAAAAAAGACGAAAGCGATGATACAAATGATAGTCCGTTGTATTCGGATATGGAGGAGATGTGACTACCAGATCAACGGAATTTGAAACGAGTGCGTTTACGGTGTCAGAATAGGCTTGCAGTACGGCAACATTTCTTAAATCGACCGTTTTGAATTCAGCGAGTCGAAATCTCAAGAGCGGGCCCAGCTGTCTAATTTTTCGAAGAGTGGATATTAGGTTTGCAGCGAACAACCGAATCACGGAGCCTTCATTTACCTCTCTTGGGTTTCGTGCGTATCGTGTCTCTTCGTCTTGATAAGAGGCTTTAAGAATTGTCTTTGAGAACGCGACCTTCGCAACGACGACTGACTTTGCATCACCGAGACCTTGAATTCGCCACCGAATGTATGCGAGCTCGGCGATCGCGTTGGAGTGAAACCACTCGCTTAGATTAGGAACGCGTGGGATAAGCTGCTCGAATTCTTTTTCGCAATTTCGCAATTCTTCGCTGACATTGAGCTGCTTGGTAGATAAAAGCTGAAGCTGTTCGGAGAAATCAAACAAGATCTCCTCTTCTTCCTTAGTAAGCGTAGTTGTCTTGGCGCGTCCGATAAGTTCGCCGAGAGGGTTTATGTCCGTGCTGAGAGCCCGCCGTCCCATGAGTATCGATTCAAGAGCGGCTGTTCCACATCCACCGAACGGGTCCCACACTAGCTCGCCCGGAAGAGACAAATTAGCGATCACGTAATGTGGAATTTGAGGAATAAATTTGGCGGGATAGGGATGAATATCATGTGACAAATAGGCGGTTTTGTCGTGAGTAAAACTCCAATCGATAGCGCGCAAGCGTTGAACCGTAGCCTCGCTATCGTTAAGCGAAGTCAGTGAACCTAACTCTTTCTGACTATGCGCATCAGCATATCTGTCAGTCTCCGACACGAATGGTAAGGCTCTCTGTGTCATTGTTTGAAATGCTTTCTTAATAGTAGTCTGGGGAATTTAATTCTTCCCAGAAAAAAAAACAAGCAGAAAATCAAACACTCGCAGCGGCCTTACAGTAACGATTTGGAGAACGTATAGTCTCCTTCACATGTAGATCGTTTTCGGTTGTCAAAGCTCTATTTTTGACAAAAATCGACCTCGTTTCGCTGGTGGTCAGATCATATTCTATGCTCACGTCGGGAGCGCCTCAGGATACTTGATGCAGGCGCTAGCCAAAACAGCACGATAGAGTGGCACGGAAGAGTTAATCTGTTTGAATTTCGGTTTTAAAGACACGTGAAGAGCCGCCAAAGCCGCTTAACAAAAGAGAGGTATATTGTTTTCGTTGGCATTCCTTGCCAGGCTTTCTCCAGTCATCGGCGGTTTGTCCCGCGCGCGGGACTTTTTGGATCTAGGTGATCACTCAAGACACTTTCGATCCATTTGCCGGAACCAGTGGGTTGCTGTTACGCGCCTAAGAGTGAAGGGGTTTCTAGATATTGCCGGAGACTTCAAGTGCGTTTGGGATACAACAAAAACGGGGAAAACCAGTGACGTTTCCATCGGATATTAAAGGCTGTATGAAGGATTGCATACTCTCGTTGATTTGGCCGAGAAGCGAGATCTATTCCTTTTTCGCAGACCATCGTTGTACAAAAACGGATCTACAGCCAATCGATGATTTCAAGGAACGTCAGCTTTCGCGCTCAGTAATGGTCGATAATATGTTCAATCACCTCTCGGCAAAGGCTGATGGTGGATTAGGTCCATTTCGCTCCATGCTGCAATCGCTTTTGGATTGGTCTCATTTCGATCCCTATTATTTTGAAAAACTGCGAAAACTTGATCGAGCTAAGGCAGAGAAGAGTTTAGAGCATCTTCGGCAGTTGCAAGAAATTCGAGATTCGCGAATTTGCTTGGATCGGGAGCGGCGTGCGGTGGCAGAAAAACAGAAACAACCTGAACACTCACTCACCGACCTGCTGTCCAGATTTCTTGAACTTCATGCTGGGAGAGTTAGTGCGCAACAACGCGGATATGAACTCGAAAGGATTCTCACTGCCCTCGCAATGATTTCATTCCTTGAAGTAACAGAGCCATTTAGGGTCCGAGGTGAACAAATAGACGGCTCCGTAAAATATGATGGTGAGCACTATCTGATAGAGGCTAAATGGCAAGATGTCGCCTCAAGTAACGAATCAGTTTACCAGTTTGTAGGCAAGGTCGAAGGAAAGATGTATGGTCGCGGCATCTTTGTTTCGATCCAAGGCTTTAGTGACTATGTAGTAAGAAGCATCGTCGTTGGCAAAGCCATTAAAACCATCTTCATTGATGGTGCAGATGTTGTCTTGGTGCTGGAAGGTCATCTCTCGTTCCGAGAATTGATTGATAGAAAGGTCAAAGCGGCTCAAACGCGAGGCCTGATCTATATAAATCCGCTTACGGAAGAAGCGAAGATCACTGATTCCTAGAAACACCTACAAAAGGGATGAGTGAGCTACTGTTCTTTACTCCATTTCGCGACCCGATTGTACTAGTAACGACTCAGTCTGACGCGCTCTACTTCAGTCAGCAACGCCGCGCGTTCAACTCTCGTAATGAAATTCCTCCGGGACGTTAGCGATGAGAATCGCCTTGACGATGCGGTCATTGATGCCCGGAAGTCGGAGACTAATCTCCGCACGATTCAGTACGTGCCGAACTTCGCGAATAATGGTCTTGCTCACAAAAAGCGAGATGTCTCCATTGAAAAATAGCCGCAGTGCTTTGCGCGCTGGGCTGTTACGGCTGGCGATTCCTTGAACGAAGAGATTGCAGTCAAAGACGACGCGAGGAGTAAGTTCGGGCATCGCCTATTTGTTCCGGCGTCTGTCCTCACGGATGCTCTTTTGGGGTTGCTTTACGAGGTCGTCGAGTTCTTCTTCTGACATACCACTTTCATCGAAGCTTCGTGCGATCGGTTCGACGATTTCTTCAAACGGTTTCTGAGCGAGAACCGCGGTTTCAAGCAGCTCCAACGCGGCGGCCTCAGGGGTAGCCCCTTGGCGCTTCGCCGCCTCTGAAATGGCGTGAACTGTATCAGGATTGCTTATTTTGACAACCAGGCTTTGCATAGTTACCGATTACTGACTCGCTTAGTTTAGCACAGTGTTTACCTCACGAGAGCCATCCTCAGTCAGACGTCAGTGGCCCTGGGCTTGTGACCAGTTCGACAAACGGTATACCAACGCCTTCGACCTTCGCTTTGGAATACACTTCCTTGGCCGTTGGTCCGCTGGCAATCAAGCGATCACCGTCTAGTGCGACCCATTGCCCTGAATATTTCTTTTGGTTTTCGTGCAACCATCTGAGCGACTTTGCCGACCCGTTAGCGTGTGCTTGTGAGCCGTGTCCTCCTTCGTTCGTCGCTCTCTTTTCTTCCAGCCATCGACGAATCCTTTCCTGCTCCGCCGCCGGCAGTTGTGCATTGATTTGAGGATTTGGTCAACGCTCAGAGTCATGTTGAAATTGTACCAAGCCGGTTCTGACCACAGCTCCGTAAGCATCATTTCAAGCTCAATGCCTGTGCTTGCGCACATTATCTAGTATGTTTACGGCTCAACTTGGCTCGCAGCGCGAGCGCGTTGTCGGTGAGTTCGGCAGCTCGTTCGGTGGCAATGGCTCGGAGTTTTTTCCAATGAACGCCAGTTGAATTGTCTTCGGCTAATAATTGAAAACCTTGTGTGACCAGGTACGGTGCGCGCACGAAATGTTCCAATAAGAGGCGCTCGGCTTGGGACAAACCGTAGTTGTTATTGAGTCTCTCAAGCGCGGCTTTCCGGCACCATTCATGCGCCGTCAGGTCGCTGCCGGCGATCTGTTTTTGGATGCCAAGCCAGGCCTCATCGGTCAGTCGAAAACTGATCGTGTGGGGGTAATCGGTAACGCGCTTTCCCATGTTGTTTACTCCTTGATTGTTCTCGAATTCACGTTTGCAAGTGCATACGCGATGTTTGCACTTGCAAACGCCAAACCGCGATCTCCGGCATCCACGCAAGTAGACGCAGCAAATTTTAAGTTTGCTGCGTGTGCCCGCGAAGGGGTGACGTGTCAAATAAGATCAGGTGCAAAGCACCTCTGTTCCTTGCATGATCTCTCGATGTCATCGGAATTGATCGTTTTTTCTCCGCTGCTTTGCGTGTCTTTAGTTCTCACTTTGGAGGTCGATCAGTTAGGTTTTCTCGGCGGTATGATCTCGATCCAGTCCGGCATTTGCACGTTGTCCAGGCAGGGCTTTCGATTGAGAATAATCTCGTGCGATTCGCTCGGATCGTAATCACGATCAAGGTTGGGCATCGGGATTTTGATTGTGAGGATCTCACCTCTTTCCCCGTCTTCCCAATCCCATGTAACGTCTTCGATTTGTCTTTCATGGCGTCGGTCTGCCGGTATCTGCAAAGGCGACGTCGTTGGGTAAGTAAGTGTTGGAAGCAGTGAGGCGAGTTGTGCGGGCCGGGGCACGATCGGGGTGTTTAGAACCGAAATAAATAACAACCTAGACGCGCGAAGCGCGCTGCGTCGTTCGTCTTTGGACCGCCGCGACCGAGTGTCACAATCTATTTTCTAAGGTCTTCTCGGCCAAGGCCCGCTTCAGTTGGTTGACTTCGTTGCGGAGCCTGGCCTCGCGTGACTGTGGCGGGGGCCCAGCTTTCTTCGCCCCCGGCTCAAGTTGATCGCGCCAGCGGTACAACATCCGCCGATGAACACCTAGTTCCTTAGCTAACTCGACGATGTTGTCGGTTTGTTTGAGTCGCTCGACACACATCTGCCGAAACTCGTCCGTATATCGTCGCACTCGTTTTTTTGCCACTCTGCAGCCTCCCTTCTGCTTAAGTGTGCCAATAACGAGTGTCTCAACCGAGGGGTTCAGTCCATCGTCACACAGTGTCACACTCTGTCACAATTGTGACACCCGCCCGCTTACCGCCAGCCCGTTCAGATCTCAAGCCGTTTTACATGGACCAGGCAGAATTTGGAGCATGGTATGACACGTGCCGTGGCTGCTGTTGCGCCTGACCAGGTGAACGAATGCTACAGGAACAGAAACAGACTTCGAGAAGACCGCTGCAGCCGTCCCCGTCGTTGATGACGCCGGAACAGTGTGCCGAATTTCTCGGGATCAAGATAAATACGCTTTACGTGATGAAGTCTCAGGGCCGTATCCCTTACCGCAAAGTTGGCCACCTATTGCGCTTCGATTTTGACGAGATCGTTGAATGGACAAAGGACAAAGAGAAGTGACTTTGATAGGACCGCAAGCTCAGGTACTATTCGGTCACAACCTCTGTGGCTGCAACCGTCGAACGGAGGTGATGTCCTTTGACAGTTAGGAAACGTGGCGGAAGCTGGCACTTCGATTTTCAGATTAGAGGTGTCAGATATCGCGAAGCGATACCGGAAGCGCGTACAAAGTTTCAGGCAGAGCAAGCAGAAACTAAGGCGCGCGATCAGGTATTTCAAGGCACGTACGGAACGTCACAGCTTGGGAATCAGGGCTTTTCTGAATTTGTAAGCGAGACGTATTTGCCGTGGGCCAAAGCTAACAAGCGTACTTGGCGTAATGACGAGATCATTGCGAACCAGTGGGCGGAAATATTCAGGGGCAAGATGTTGCGCGAAGTCTCGCCCCTGGCGATTGAAAAGTGGAAACGTGATCGTGCTCAGTCGATTACAAGACGCGGCACAATCCGCAGTCCGGCTTCCGTGAACATGGAGCTTGCGGTGCTGTCTCGAATCTTCGCCCTTGCGGTGGAGCTCGAGCAAGCAGCCTCAAATCCGTGTCGGAAAGTTCGGAAGCTGCGAGTGGATAATCAACGCAACCGCTACTTATCAACTGATGAGGAAACGCGATTGATGGCACAGCTCAAAGGCAGACGCAGGCACCTGTACCCGCTAGTTGCACTGGCGCTTGGAACGGGAATGCGTCGCGGTGAGTTGCTAAATCTGTCGTGGCGTAGCGTTGATTTTCTTCGCGGCGTCATTCATGTGGTTAATACAAAGACCGCACGTGATCGGATCATTCCGATGAGTCAAAGCGTGAGAGAAGTTTTGATAGAGCAACGCAAGTCTCAGACGGGCGATCTGGTGTTTGAATCAAGGCGGATAGTCAAGAGACGAGCAGGTGAAGGTCTAGTGGACGTGAAGAAAGCCTTCGTCGCAGCATGCCAAGATGCTGGGATTGACGACTTTCACTTTCACGATCTGCGTCACACGTTTGCGACGCGGTTGGGTGATGCAGGATGCAACGCGACAACCATTGCGCGGCTGTTGGGCCATTCAAACATTCAGATGTCTATGCGCTACACGCACGCATCTGATGACACTCTGAGAAATGCAGTGGAATACGCTCAAAGCTGCCGCGTCACAAATATGTCGCAAATAACAGAACAGCCACTCACGCGAGTGGCTGTAAATACTTGATTCTATTGGAGCCGGCTGCCGGAGTTGAACCGGCGACCTTCTAATTACGAATCAGACGCTCTACCAACTGAGCTAAGCCGGCTAAAGAAGGCTATTGCACTATACGAATGCCGAGTTTGCAGTGTCAAGCAGGACAGATCGAACCTACAGGAGGGATGGGATGCCGAAAGATCCAACGAAGAATGTCGATAGATATAAGATTCGTGGGGGAGTGATTAACGAGTACGAATATCACCAGAATCAGGAAGCCACAAAAGCAAACGAGCCACAAAAAGGCACAGAAAGCACAAAAACTAAGAAGGCTGCAAAGAAGGCGACCCGGAACCAGACGAGAGGTGCGAGTGCGAAGAAGTTAGCGGCGCGGAAGGCTGCGAAGAAGTAAGTTTGAGATGTATGTTTGATTCCCCCAATTCCCTAAAGCTGCGTGTTTCGATTCTGTTTTTGCTGTTGTTCGCGGCTCAGGCGTCGTTTGCGCAGAAGAAACTTCCGTCTGCCGAAAAGATCGTCGACAACTATCTCAAAGCGACCGGTGGCAAGAAGCCCGTCAGCGCGCTGAAGGATGCAACGTACGAGTGGAGCATTCAACTCAACAGTCAACCCATCGGCACCGCGCGTACGCAACGCAAGCCGCCCGCGTCTGAACGTATCGAGCTCACCTTCGGGAACGGCCAGATCATCTCTGCAAGCAACTCGCGCTCAGCCTGGGAGATCGGACTCGACGGCGGACTCCGTACTCTAACCGGTCCCGAGAGCCTCGCCGCTAAACTCCGAGCTTTGCTCGACTCTTCACGTCTCGTCGATTTCAAAAAAGCTAACATACTCGCACGCGTACTCTCGCTCGGCGATCTCGGGTCAGAACCCGCTTACATCGTTGAGTTCTCGACGCGCTCGGGTGCGCGTTTCCAGTATTACTTCAGTGTGAAGACGTCTCTGATCACAAAGATCACAGGCGACGTCCGCAAGACCAGAGTTCTGTTTGACGACTATCGACCGGAACAAGGCATCCAGGAACCACATCGCGTACGCATGAACGTCGAAGCCTCGGGCGAACTGACTCTGCAGTTAACCAGCGTCAAGTACAACACCGGCATCGACGACCACGTATTCGATCCTCCGGCTGCGACTGACAAACTTGATGTAACTGCTCTACTCCGTGAAGTCGAACGAAATCAGGATGAGCTCGAGAATCGAGTGGCGGAATTTGCTTTCACGCAAACAGAGACTGATCGTTCGATCGACAGCAAAGGCCAGTTGAAGAAGGAGACGGTGAAAGTCTACGAAGTCTTTCCGCTGCCGAATCGAGAGCCTGTTCAAAAACTGATCAGCGAGAACGGTGTGCCGCTTTCGGCCGAGCGCGCGGCGAAGGAAGATCGACGCGTCCAGGAGGAGTTTGCAAAGGCGGAGCGCGAAAAGGAAAAAGACGAGAAGAAGGTGGCCCAGCGGCGTGCCGAACGTGATAAGAAAAAAGCAGAGGGTGATGAATCGACTGATATCTCGACGTTTCTAAAGGCCTGTGAGTTTGTTTCGCCGCGACGCGAAACACTCGGCGGTCGCGAAACGATTGTTTTTGACTTTCGCCCGCGCACCGGCTTCAAACCGAAGAATAGCGAAGAGAGTTTGATTGCGAAGTTGATCGGCGTCGTGTGGATCGATCCGGTCGACAAGCAGGTGATTCGACTGGAAGCGCGCTTGGCGGAAGGTTTTAAGATGGCAGGCGGGTTGTTGGTTTCGTTAAAGCCGGGCGCCGCGCTCGTGATGGAGCAGACGCGAATGGTGCAGGGCGTGTGGTTGCCGAAGCTGGCGCAGATCAACTTGTCGGTGAAGGTTTTGTTGTTTGGTGGCGGCGATTACAACAAGACGATCCAGTGGAGTGATTACAAGCATTTCTCGGGTGATGTGCAGGACTATAAGATCACTGCACCCAAGCCGTAAGTTGGACAGGATTACAGGAATAGGCAGGATGTACAGGATGGAAGTGAATGTCATCGGGGGTGGATTGGCGGGCGTTGAGGCGGCGTGGCAGGCGGCGCGTCTCGGCGTGGATGTGAATCTTTATGAGATGCGACCGGTGATGCAGACGCCTGCGCATCGCACCGATAAGCTCGCCGAGATTGTCTGTTCCAACTCACTGAAATCGGACGAACCCGGTACCGCGTCCTATTTATTGAAGGAGGAACTCCGCCAGGGTCGCTCTTTAGTCATGTCCGTGGCGGCGGAGACTCGCGTTCCCGCCGGCGCTGCGCTGGCAGTCGATCGGGAAAAGTTCGCGGCCCACATCACCGAGCGCATTGAGAACGACCCGCACATTCGTCTGATTCGTGAAGAAGTCACCAGCATTCCGGACGACAACATCACGATCATCGCCACCGGTCCCTTGTCTTCCGACGCGCTCACTGCCGAGATCATGAAGCTGACCGGCAACGATCAGATGTACTTCTACGACGCGATCGCACCGATCGTCGCCGCCGATTCCATCGATACTTCAGTTGCATTTCGCGCTGCGCGATACGACAAGGGCGGCGACGATTATCTCAACTGCCCGTTCGACCCGGAACAGTATGCGCGTTTCTACGCCGAACTGTTGGAAGCGAAAAGCGTCCCGTTGCAACGTTTTGAGGAGACTAGGTGGTTCGAGGCATGCTTGCCGATCGAGGAGCTGGCGCGACGTGGAGTGGACACGCTTCGGTTTGGCCCGATGAAGCCCGTTGGTCTGCGCGATCCGCAGACTGGCCGCGAGCCTTACGCCGCCGTGCAGTTGCGACAGGAAAATTTAATGGCGGACGCATACAGCCTCGTGGGCTTCCAGAATCATCTACGCTACGGCGAACAAGCGCGAGTGTTGCGACTCATTCCCGGTCTGCAGAATGCGGAGTTCCTCCAGTTCGGTCAGATTCACCGCAACACCTATATCTGTTCACCGCGCGTGCTGCAGGCA
>JBKPPU010000114.1:0-50141 GCA_046733695.1 Acidobacteriota bacterium | reverse complement strand
GTTTATCCGGACGTCGCGAGCAAACCCAACCAGTTGCTGCTCAACTTCGAGATACTTCCTTCGCGTTGAAGGTGGTTTGGCTGTATCGATCACTCCGATTTCAGCCAAACATCGCATCACGTGCTTATCAAGAATCGCATGACCTTTCACGCCGATGTTGCGTAGGAAGTGGCTGGCCTCTTTGTAACCCAGTCCTTTGACCTGCTTTTCCTGAGCCAGCCAGTCGCGCCGCTCGACAGGATCTCGAAAGCTGCGCAAACGCTTTCGCAACTTCATGCCGCAGTCTGCGTGAAAGTAGTTACGCGTAGTTACAATGTAACGCGGCCGGGCGACTGGGAAACGATGCGCACCTGCTTCTTTCAAAGCTGCGGTCATGGAATCAGAGTCGCCATCAAGCAACAACGCTCGCACGGCATCAACCGAATTCAATCCCATGCGGGCCGAAGCACCCGCAGTGAAAATGCAGTAGGCCAACTCCTCCCAGAGTCTGGCGTCAGATCCTTTACGCCAAATCTCATCAAACTCACCAAGCCTTTTTCGAATCTCCCTGCGCCGGGCTCGGTGAGTGGCCACCACTCGTTCAACTGTGACGGGTTCTGGATTGCGTTGCACTGTAGTTTGTCAATACTTGGATTCTATGGGCGCGCTGGAAAGCTTGTCAACGATATGTTCAGCCACAGATTCACACCAGACGAGTACGGATTTCTGTTATGATGGCCATCGGGTGGCCCCGCCGACTTGAACATCCCCTCATAGTTATCGTGCATCAAATTTGCTCTCTTCCCGGTGTGCAGGTATGAGTGTAACGAATAAGATTAAGACGAGTTGGCTGGTAGCGGCGATTGTATTCTTTGCCGGCTCCACTGCGTTCGGCCAGGATCCGGTTGCGACCCCTTCGCCACAGGCTACTCCACAAGCATCCCCGTCTGAAACGGCACGACCACTCTACGGTTTGCAGGGCGTGCTGATTGAGACTCTCGACGGCAAAGTCATCTCTTCGCAAAACGAGAGCGAACAGTTCAACCCCGCGTCCACGATGAAACTCGCAACCGCTCTCGTAGCGTTGCGCACGCTGGGGCCCGAACATCGTTTCGCCACCGGCGTCTGGACTGATGGTGTGCTCGACAAAGCAACTGGCGTCATAAACGGCAGTCTCTACGTCTCCGGCCGGGACCCTTCATTTCACTACGAACACGGTGTACTGCTGGCGCGTGAGTTGAACAAGCTCGGGATCAAGCAGGTGTCAGGTGATCTAATCGTCGCGCCGGGATTTACGATGAACTTCAACGGCTCCGCGACGCGTTCCGGAGAACGTCTCTACGACACCCTCGATTCAACGCTTCGTCCCGCAGAAGCAATGCGCGCCTGGAATTATGAACGCACAGTGCTCAACGATCAGGCCGGTCTGCAAACTGTGCCGAGTGTGGCTGTGATGGGTGCGGTTCAAGTTGCACCAGTTGCGCCGTCCGCCAAACTGTTGTTGACACAGCGGTCGAGCAAGCTGGTCGATATTCTCAAAGTGCTGTTGTGTTACTCGAACAACTTCATGGCCGAACGCATCGGCGAAGCGCTCGGCGGTCCTGATGCGGTTCGCCAACGACTAACCAGTGAACTCGGTCTCGGCCCAGATGAGATCAGAATCGCTTCACTGAGTGGTCTCGGCGTCAATCGTATTTCGCCGCGCGTGATGATGAAGATCTATCGTGAACTTCGCGCGGAGTTACAGAAACACGGACTCTCGCCGGCAGCAATAATGCCGGTCGCGGGTATTGATCCCGGTACGCTCGAGGATCGATTTACAGGTCTTGCCTGGCGCGGAAGCGTGATCGCGAAAACAGGCACCCTGATGAGGACTGACGGCGGCGCGAGTTCCCTTGTGGGTCAAATGCGCGCAGCCAACGGCGAAACCCTGCTGTTTGTGATCATGAATCAGAGAGGTAGCGTTTGGAGATTCAGAGAGAACCAGGACTACCTCGTGATGCTGGTACAGAACAGTCGCGGTGGGCCGAAAGCATTTGACTACAAACCGCTGATGCTCACGATGCAACTCTCTCACACCGAGAGTACAGTCGGCAGCAGCGAAGAATACGAACCACCCTCGCGTTCGAACAACTAACTCGAAGAACTAATAAAAAGTGCGCCCCGTCTTCCGAAGAAGGCGGGGCGCTTTACCGTCCAACAACTGCTGCGGCGTGCGGCACCACAACAGCAGTGGACGATTCCCTTGGTTACAGAGAGATCAAATTGGTAAAGGGGAGAGAATTCCAGAAGGAAGATGGACAGGATTCACAAGATAGGAACAGGATTTACATGATTTATCCTGTTCATCCTGAAATCATCTTGTAAATCCTGTCTAATATTCCCTGACGCCGCTGACCGCGTGCCCACCAACTGCCTTCGCTTTATCAACCGCATCAGAACTGTACTGAATGTTCGCCGTGCCGCCGCCAGACGTGTCAAACGTTGGCGCTCCGAACACATCAGTATCAGCACCGGTCGCCGAAAACTTCGAAACATACATCGCGCCGTAGATGTTTCCATGGCCGCCGCCGCTGCGATAGACCTTTCCGGTGCCGAGAACCATGATCACGCCATTGAAGTTGAAGTTTCCATCGAGCGTAAGATCGCCCGTCACGATCAGGGTTCCCTGCCCTGTCGGATTGCCCGGTCCCAGGGTTAGATTGCCATCCACAAAAGTGAAAGCTCCGTCAGGATTGTTGGCGCCAAGCCCGGCGGTGCTGGCTATGGCAGCCGCACCCGTCGTGAAATATCGTCCCTGATTGATGGCTGCATTCTTCATTCCTTCGGTGCCGTAAAGAAACTCTCTTGCCTTCGCCACGGACTCAAGAAAGCTCGGAGTGTTATCAGCTACCAGTGTTGCCGGGTCACCGGGGAACACATTTGGTCCACTGCCGCTGCAATTGCTGCCATCGGGCAAACAACCATCGATGACGTTATTGGTAGTGTTGTAGTCGCCGGCATCGACCGCGTATGCCGCGATGGCTGTTCCCGAACCCGACGCATCACTACCTGAAGTAGACGTCACATTACTTCCACCCAGAGCAAAAGACATCTGAGCTCCCGATCCGTTGCGCAAGGTAACAACCGCGTTCACGTCGTATTCGAGCGTGTAACGATTGACTACGATCTCCATCTTCTTCTCACTTCTGTTTGGACCAAACCCAAAGATGCGGATTCTCAGGCGATCGGGTTTGTAGGTAGCGAGCGAACAGTCCGGGGCGAGATTATCAGGATCGACAATCTCATCTACTTTAAACGTCGACGTTCCGTCATTAGCAACGCTTACGTACGAACCTGAGGTAGCGGTCCACAGCGTCTTTGAGCACAGCACATTGTGGAACGAAGCCCGTGTACCCGAAGGGTTTGATTGGACGTTACCGCGCAACACTTCGAGAGTCCGAGCGACGCCAGACTCCGCCGCGTAGTACGCCTGCATTTCAGCAGTCGAGTCACGCGCGGTGATTCCGGTCATAGTCGTCGTTAGAATTAAGGTCCCGCCTGCAGCCAACAACAACAGGGAAAGCAATACGGCAGTGATCAGCGCTGCGCCTTTTTCGTTTTGACGGTTCTTGTAAGCCGGCTGATGTGAACTCATTTGACCGAAGGCCTCCGTAAACTAGTAACTCCAAAGATTGTGGTTGCGCAGGGCAACGTCGGAACAAAGTAAGACCGAATAAGGTGGTTGGTAACCGGGTGAGCCGGGAGTTCCGACCTGGTCCAGCGTGACAGCGACGGATATGACGATGTATTTCGCGGTTGTCTTATCAGTTACTTCTGCAACAGACAGATTCGTGATCTCGTCGTCACCTGGCGCAGCCGTGTAGGTTACTTTCTGGTCGAAGTAATAGAACTTCATGCTGTCAATGCGATTCGCCAGCACTGTACTGCCTGTTCCATAGAGGTCGGTTCGTGCCAGGTACTTCGTATTGTCAGCATCATTGAGAAAGTAGGTAATATCTTCGAGAGCGTCCTGCGCCGTTGTCCTTTGCGTATCCGTTAACGTTGGATCATCGACCATAAACCGGTTGAGATTTGCACGGATGCGGAGTTTGGTTCGACTTGAATCCGCCACCACGATGCCGTTGTTGCTGAGGTTGAATCCGGAATTCGCGATTTCGCGCGACATGATGTTGAGCGCTCGCTGCACGTCGGCAAGTGCATCCGACTTCTGATTCTCACGAGTGCGCACACGCAGGGCGTTTGCGAGCAATGTTGCGGCCGCAGTCATTAACGCCATCGTGATCGTCATCGCGATCAGGAGTTCAAGCAGAGAGAAACCGCCGCTCGTGGCTTTCTTGTTCGGTGAACTCATTAAATTCCTCACTAACTGAATGGCGCTAGTAACTGCCGGTGACTTGCGTGGAGCGTAGCGTGTTAACAGTAACGGTCTCGAAAGCAGTGCTTGCTGACGCCGGTGTAACTGAAATCTGAATTCGCTTGAGTGTGCACGCGCCCGCATCGGGATTTCCCGCAGGAACAAAGTTCAGGTCTGAGATGGTTGTGATTACAGTGTAACTTCGGCCGGCATTTGCAACCGTCTCGGTAACACCGGCGGTAGCTGTGGCTGCCAAACCGCCGTTCGGATATGAATAAGCAACGCTTCTCGTCTGCGTGGTGAAAGGTATAGTGCGCAGCCATTCCATTCGCTTCTGCGCAATCGCCATAGCCAGCTCGCGATCGTCAGCCCTGCCGTTTGCCGAAATCGAATAGGTAAACAACGACGCGATGCCGAGTCCGATGACCATGAGGATGACTAAGGCGATCGCGGCCTCGAGCAAAGTAAAGCCTCGTTGCGACGCAGCAGTCTGATTCTCGTTAGCTGTGCGGTCCATGTTCGTCCTCAGTTGTTCACGATCACTGTGAGTGTTTGCGTTGAACCGCACGACGGATCGGCTGAGACTTTCACCGAAAACGTGCCGCGGTTGCCGGCGCCGTGTTTGGTCGTGACCGAAATCGTGGATGACCCACTGCCATCGATTCTTAACAGCGACAGTCCTAACACCAAACTGTTTCCGTTGCCGTCCTGCGCAGCACTGATAATGCGAACGCCGGTGCCACCTGACATCGTAAAGGTCGCGGTGCCCGTCTGGATCCCGCTCTGGCTTAATGTCAGGGTGCTTGGGCTGATCGACGCGGAACACTGTGGAATCGGAGTCGGAGACGACGTCGGTGTGGCGACCGGTGTCGGCGTCGGTGTTGCGTTGCCGTTTCCGTTTCCGTTATTACCGTTGTCACTGCCGCTTCCCCCATTGCCGTTGCCGTTACCGTTACCGTTTGGTGTCGGAGTGGCTGTTGCGGTTGGAGTTGCCGTTGGCGTGGGTGTTGGATCTACCCCATCGACGGGATCTGTTCCTCCTCCTCCATCGACTGGATCAGGAGTTGGTGTTCCTTCAATAGCTGGAGTCCCTGACGGATCCGGATTGACGTCGCCATTTCCAACTGCGGCAACTTCATCGCCCGTAATTGACCCATCCGGGAAATGTTGTGCATCGACTGTGATATCACCCGAACCGGACACATCAACAGGCACCGATGTTAAAAGGACTGTACTGCGCACCTGATATACACATGATTTGGTGACTGGACACGGCACCATGAGTCTCCCACGCCAGTCAAATGTGACTTTTAGAGCGTCGGTCAGGAAATCAACTTCAGGTTCGAGTTGAAAGGTGCGGGTTTCGACTGTGCCGGTACCGAAATCCATGGTGACTGCGTAGGTGTTGGTTCCTGCTCCGAAGGTCTCGACCGATGATTCGGTTCCAGGAGCGGCGTGACGGCGAACGGAGTCAGCGCGCGCTTTCTCAATATAGGAGGCGAACAGCCTGGCTGAGCTCTGCTTGCGAAACTCGGCGCGCGCGTTTCTGATCCCCAGGACCCCGAAAGTGGACACGATCGCGATGATTGCGATCGTGATCACCATCTGCATCATGGTGAATCCGTGCTGCTGTTTGACTCTTCTGCTCTTCATCTTGTTCGTTTACCTCCGTCAAGGAGTCTTCTGGAAGGCCGGACAACTCGCCCGCTCCGCTATCGGCAACAACCGTTCCGCTTGATAAGAGCCGCAAAACGCTTTGTTTTTGCGAGCCCTGAGCCCACGCGGATTGAAGGTTGTCACTTTAGGTAACGGCACTGTGAAACCGATTTCATACTTGGATAGGGTCAGAACCACCACGCGGTAGCGGGTGGGTGCGAAGCCTTATTCGTTAAGCCTTGACACTCAGCGCAGTAAAAATCGATCATTGCGTCAGTGGCCGATATCCTACTTGTCGAAGACAAAGACAGCCTGCGTCGCGTATTGCGACTAACTCTCGAAAATGCCGGATACAGCGTGGCGGAAGCGAACGACGCTCGCGCCGCTCTCAACGAAATCGCGGATGCTCGTCACCGCCTGGTCCTGACTGACCTGCGTATGCCGAACGGCTCGGGATTGGACGTGCTGCGTGCAGCTCGTACCGCGGACGCGGATGTGCCCGTCATCGTCATGACGGCGTTTGGTTCGATCGACGAAGCTGTGCAGGCTATGAAGGACGGTGCTCACGACTTTCTCCAGAAACCAGTCGATTCCAATCACCTGCTGCTGCTCGTCGAGCGAGCACTCGAACAGGCCCGGCTGAGAACAGAGAATGTGCTGCTGCGTGAAGAGTGGGCGCGCCGCTACGGGTTCCCGCGAATCATCGGCGAGTCAGAAACACTCAAACGCGCTGTCGGCGAAACCCAACGCGTCGCACAAACCGAGACGACTGTCCTGCTGCTGGGTGAGTCAGGCACCGGGAAGGAACTCTTCGCGCGCGCGGTCCATCATCTTTCTGCGCGCCGCAATCAACCGTTTGTCGCCATTAACTGCGCCGCCATTCCTGAAACCCTGATCGAGAATGAGCTCTTTGGTCACGAGCGCGGGGCGTTTACGGGCGCCAGCGACCGCCGCCAGGGAAAGTTTGAACTCGCTTCGGGAGGCACTGTTTTTCTGGATGAAATCGGAGAATTGCCGCTCGGCGTTCAGGGAAAACTGCTGCGCGCGATCGAGGAAAAAGTGGTCGACCGGATTGGCGGACGCGCTCCGGTTGCAGTTGACGTTCGCGTCGTGGCGGCAACAAACAAGGACTTGAAAACAGCGGTCGAGAATAATCAGTTTCGCGGCGACTTGTTCTTCCGTCTGGCGGTGTTTCCGATCGAGGTGCCGCCATTGCGTGAGCGCGGCGACGATATCCTGCTGCTGGCGAATCACTTTGCTTCCGAAATCGGGCGCGAGTTGCGCGGGCGTGAAGCGCAGTTAACGTCCGAGGCGATTACAGCACTACGCCGGCATCACTGGCCCGGAAACGTTCGAGAGCTAGAGAACGCAATCGAGCGCGCGTGCATCATCTCGGATACTCTCGTGCTGGAACCGAGCGATTTGGGATTCGGGCCGGAAACACTCACGCAGGACGAAACCCTCGATCAGCTCGACCTCTCGGGAACGCTATCCGAGGCGGCGCATCGCGCGCTAAGACTGGTCGAACGTAAGAAGATCGCCCGCGCCCTGGAAGCCAATCTCGGCAACAAGAGCAAGACTGCTGAAGATCTCGGCGTGAGCTACAAGACCCTCCTTACAAAAATCAAAGAGTACGGCCTCTGATGGCGCAGTTGGACAGGATTTACAGGATTTCCCCAAGATGAAATCCTGAAACATCTTGTAAATCCTGTCTAATGGCTGTCTTGGAATCAATTCCGGATTAGAAGTTTCTACTCTACATGTATACGAGGCCAATGATTTTCCCCTTCGACGCAACCGGCCGAATCTATGTTCTGCAAGACGCCAAAGGCCAGGTAGTCGGAACTGGCTCAAGAGAAGTTTGTGAGACCCTGATGCATCTCATCGGCGCTGGTTTGTCGCCGGTGATGGATAAAACCCAGCCGATCGCCCACGGCAACGTTCGCGCTGCGATCACGATATAGCCGCCCAGTAAGTGCTCCTTTTATTCTGGAACAGGCCTCGTGTCTGTTCCAGAAATTTTTTTTAAAAATTTTCTGGAGATCTCACCCTATTGAAAATATAGATTAGATATCCTGGAAAAACGGATAACTGGTGCAGCGGCGGGCAGGCGGGCGGTCCTGGTCCGCTTTTTTGTTTTTGGCTCGGATCCGCGCAAATCTGCATTTAAATCCGTTCTGATCCGCGTTAATCTGAGTCCGTGCAACCCGTACTATCCGCAGAACAGATCCGCGAGATCGACCGTCTTACTGTTGAGACCTATCACACGTCTTCCCTGCTCCTGATGGAAGCTGCCAGTGCCGCCTGCATGGAGGCAATCCGGAACCGTCTCGACGGCAACCTGGCAAACAAGAAAGCACTGATACTTTGTGGAAAAGGTAATAACGGCGGCGACGGCGCGGCTCTCGCCAGAGCCCTGTCGCGGGCCGGCATGCACTGCAGCGTCGTTCTGTTCGCGAAGTTCTCGGAGACCTCAGGTGACGCCCGCACAAACTTTGAATCCGTGGCACGTCTGGCAAGTTTCGAGGCCGGCTCGCATGAGTCGCCGCCACCACTCACGTTTATCGAATGCGAAAGCGTCGTCGCCTGGGAACAACTGGCAAAGCCGCGCAGCGCCTACGACGTCATTGTCGATGCACTCTTCGGAACGGGATTAACTCGGCCGCTCGAAGGCGTGTTTCTCAAAGTCATCGAGCATGTGGCGATGCTGAGAGAGGCGCGCGACCGTGCTGCCGGCGTACGTCCCCTCATTCTTTCGATCGATATTCCTTCGGGCCTGAACGCCGATAAACCAAAACCGATCGGGCCAGCCGTCAACGCTGACCTGACAGTGACGTTCACTGCCCCCAAACTCGCCAACGTCCTTTCCCCGGCCTGCGATTTTGGTGGTGAGTTGATCGTCTCTGACATCGGTTCTCCGACTTCGCTGATCGAAGCCACGAGGCCTTGGTTGTTTTTGACTGAGGCTGAAGAGACACGCGAGTGGCTCGTCAACACGCGATATACGCGCGAGTCGTACAAGAATACGCACGGTCATGTATTAGTCGCCGCCGGATCGCGTGGTTACTCAGGCGCTGCAGCACTCACTGGCAACGCCGCCATGCGGGCGGGCGCGGGTCTGGTGACGGTTGCGACTCCCTCGTCCGCGCAGGTATCTGTTGCGAGTAGTGCGATGCCGGAAGTAATCACGACGGCTTTGGCGGAAACAGATCGCGGGGCCGTGAGTGACGAGGCTGTAGATCACTTTTTTAAGCTGGCGGAAAAGTCGACCGTGGTCGCGGTTGGGCCGGGACTGACGTCGGACGATGAACGCACTCGTCGCTTTGTACGCACGATCGTCGAGCGTCGCACACGACCAGTAGTGATCGATGCTGATGGATTGAATTCCCTCGCGCCCTGGCCTGCAAATCTCAAAGGATCAGATCAACATCCACTCGTGCTGACGCCGCATCCGGGCGAGATGCTCAGACTGATGGGCGCCGAGAACAAATCCGCCCTCGACGATCGGGTTGCGGCAGCGCGTGCGTTTGCCACCGCACATCACGTCATTCTTGTTCTTAAAGGTTCGCGTTCGCTCGTGGCAACACCGGACGGCCGCGTGTTTATCAACCCAACGGGCAATGCGGGACTCGGCACTGCGGGCGCAGGCGACACCCTGACCGGTCTCATCTCCGGGTTCCTCGCGCAAGCCTACGCGACGCTCGAAGATCGCGCTGACCCAATCGCCGCCACGATTGCGGCACTGTATGTGGGCGGTCTGGCCGGTGATTTCGCGGCCCGAGAGCTCGGCATGCGTACGATGCTCGCGTCCGACATTCGCGAACATTTCAGTCACGCAATTCGGGCGCTCGACCCGCTCGGCGAATCTGTGTAATCTGTGGATTAAACTTGAGGAGATCAAACAATGCCATATCCTGAAATGATGATACAGCCGATGCGGGAAGATTTGACCCGGCTCGGTGTGGAAGAACTCAGAACTGCCGACGCAGTCGATCAGACAATAAAAGATAGCAAAGGCACCTTGATGGTCGTGGTGAATTCGATCTGCGGTTGTGCCGCCGGAAAGGCGCGACCCGGTGTGGCGCTCGCGCTGCAGCATGCGGTTAAGCCCGACAAAGTGGCCACGGTCTTTGCTGGTGCGGATATCGAAGCCACTGAAAGAGCTAGGAGCTATTTCACTGGTTATGGGCCATCGTCACCGTCGATCGCAATACTGAAGGATGGTGAGTTGGTTTACATGCTGGAGAGATACCAGATCGAGGGCCGCGACGCGCACCAGATCGCGGGGGAGTTGACGCAGGCTTTCGAGCAGCATTGTCATGCTTGAGTTCAAGGTAAGTTAGACAGGATTACAAGATGTAACAGGATGAACAAGATTTGTCCTGTCAATCCTGCAAATCCTGTAATCCTGTCTAACTATCTGCCTAGAAGCCTCATCACCTCCGAATGCAGCAGCACCACATCGGGTGACTGCTGCAACGCCAGAAAATAGTTCTTCTGAAACTCACTGCCCGTCTCGGCCGGAGACAGCAACGCTTTCGCCCTCTCCACCAACGCTGCAGCGTCAGCCTCAGTCGCAGGAATTTCGGCGTGCGGATCGAGTGTCTCATCGATCTGCACAATCAACTCTGAAAGACGGTGCAACCAGTCGAACCACGGGTCCTTTAACACTAACTGCAAAAATTCATAACTATTGCCAATTCGTCCCCGTGCTCGCTCGTAATCCCGGCGCTCCAGGTCCAGAAGCGTTTTATGAATCCGCAGCAGGCCTGTCCGCAATACTTTCAGTTGTTCACGTGTCTCATCCGATGCTCGTTCGTTCTCCATAACGGTTCCCCTCTGTTCGCTATGTTATGATCGCAGCGATGCCGGGCGCCATCTCCCTCAACACTTCGATTGAGGATCTTCACAGCTTCAAGATCGCACGATTAGGTCCGGTACTCTCGCGCAAACTCGCAAAAGCACTCGCCACCCAGACCTATAAAAAGAGCTCTGCCGCAGCCACCGTCGAGGATCTGCTCAACTACTTTCCGATGCGCTATGAAGATAGATCGCATCCCGCTCTGATCAAAGATCTCAAAGAGGGTGTGGAAGCATCGCTCGAGCTCACGGTGACACACGCACACGGTTACGCAGTGAGAAACCAGCGCGGTTACGGCAGGCCGCAACTCTACATCTTCGAAGTCGCCGGTATCGATGGCCCAATGACCGGCCGTGAAGTGATTGTCTGGTGGTTTGTGTCAGGCCGTCGTGCCTACGACATTGTCAAGTATTACACCGCGAAACTCGCGCGCGGCACACGCTTTATTACTTTTGGACGTTGGGAATGGGAAGCGCGCCGTAGCACTTACAAACTACGTCTCAATAACGCCGCCGACGAACTCGAGATTCTTCTGCCACCCGAAGAGACGGACGCACATGCCGACCTCGACCCGGAACAAAGCGAGGAGAATCTTCCCGATCCCGCTCTCGCTGCGATTCACGTCGGGCGCAGAGTTCCCGTCTATCGCAAACTCGGTGAGTTCAATTCAAAGCGCGTTCGCGAAATCGTCCACGCTGTGCTCGCGTTACTGAATGACAAAGACATTGAAGAGACATTGCCCGCAGATCTCCGTCACCGCGAAGACCTGATCAGTCGTGCACAGGCACTGCGCGAAATTCATTTTCCACCGCAAGACGTTTCGATGACGGATTACGAGATTTCACGAAGCCGGGCTCATGTCAGGATGATCTTTGAGGATTTCTTCTGGGTCGCATTCGCAATCGGCCTGAAGCGCGGTCAACGAGTTAAGGAGATCAAGGATGCCACCGTATTAATTAACAAACCGGTTAAGGATCGGATTGCATCCATAATGCCTTTCAAATTGACTCGCGCACAGCGAAAGGTTACGGCGCAGATTTTCAATGACATGCAATCCACCGCTCCGATGAATCGACTGCTACAGGGCGACGTCGGTAGCGGCAAGACGATCGTCGCAGTCGTCGCAATGATCGCAGCGATGGAAAACGATCTGCAGACCGCACTCATGGCCCCGACCGAAATCCTCGCCGAGCAACATGCACGCAGCATCAAGCGCCTCCTGGCCAGGACGCCTTACCGCGTCGAGCTATTGACTGGTTCAATCCGAGCAGCTGAAAAACGCCGGCTGCAGACCGATTTGAAAGAGGGCGAGATACACGCCTGCATCGGCACCCAAGCACTGATCCAGGAAGCAGTCGCGTTTGAAAAGCTCGGACTGGTGGTGATCGACGAACAGCACCGCTTCGGCGTGATGCAACGAGCGGAACTGCGTTCTCGCGGCCTCAATCCGGACGTGCTCGTGATGACGGCGACGCCGATTCCCCGCTCGCTTGCGATGACGGTCTATGGTGATCTGGACGTTTCGATTATCGACGAGCTGCCGCCGGGCCGAACGCCGATCGAGACGACAGTGTTTGGTGAAGACCAGCGCCAGGAAGTAAAGAAACTCATTTCACGCGAGGTCAAGGCTGGCCGGCAGGTTTACGTCGTCTACCCGCTCGTCGCAGAGTCGGAGAAGATGGACCTCAAGGACGCGACGCGACGCTACGAGTATTTGCGCGACACAGTCTTTCCGAAACTGTCAGTCGGCCTGCTACATGGAAAGATGAAGCCGGCTGAAAAAGAGAAAGTGATGAGCGCATTTGTCGCTGGTGAAACCAAGATCCTCGTTTCGACGACGGTGATTGAAGTCGGCGTTGATGTTCCGAATGCATCGGTGATGATTGTCGAGCACGCGGAGCGCTTCGGACTGTCGCAGCTTCACCAGTTACGCGGCCGCGTTGGTCGTGGCGCCGAGAAGAGTTATTGCATACTGTTGACGAGCGACAAGAAAACCGCGGTTGCTGAAGAACGACTTGGCATCATGGCGCAGACGAGCAATGGGTTTATCATCGCCGAGAAAGATCTCGAGTTGCGTGGACCAGGCGAGTTGCTCGGAACGAAGCAGTCGGGCTTGCCGGAATTTCGGATCGGAAACATCGTTCGCGACCAACCGTTGCTGGAGAAAGCGCGTGAAGAGGCTGAGTTTTATCTCGCGAAGCCGAGGTCGGTTGTCACCGCAAGAATGACTGCGCGCATCAAACAAGATCCGCGGTTCGGACTCGCGGCGGTTGGATAATAGCAATGCGGATTATCGCAGGCGCATACAAGGGACGAAACCTGAAGAGTCCGCCGTCGATGAACGTGAGGCCGACGTCGGATCGGCTTCGCGAAACGCTCTTCAACGTGATTGCGCCGCGAATCGAAGATGCTCGGTTTCTCGATCTGTGCGCAGGTTCGGGCGCCGTGGGAATCGAGGCGCTTTCGCGCGGTGCGAGTCACGTCACATTTGTCGATCGTTCGCGGCGGATGTGTAAGTTGATTGAGGCGAATGTCGAGTTGTGCCGGATACCGGAGGAGCAGTGGGATATTTATTGTTCCGAGGCCAACGAGTTTTTGAGGCAATCTAAAGAGGAGCGCTGGGATATTGTCTTCTTCGATCCGCCGTACAAAGAGGATTATCTGAAAACGCTTCAGTTACTCGGCAATAACGAGCTCGTTATTGCGGAGCATCATCACAAGACTGAACTGCCTGATGTAGTTGGGGATTTGCAGAGGAGTCGAATTCTAAAGCAGGGCGACTCCTCGCTGAGCTTTTTTGAACGCGGATGACGCGGATTGAAAACCGGATTTGTTTGTTGTGGGCCTCGTCACGCGAGGCCTGAGTGGGCCTTATCAACCCTCGATGGTACTCATCGCCGTTACGGCGCGTTTTTCGTAAGCCGCAATGGTGGCGATGTTTTTCTTCTCCACATCAGTCAGAGCGTCGTCGGTGAAGGTTGGATCGGCTTTGTACCACGCGAAGCTCGAGAAGTATTTCTGCAGCCATGGCTCTTTGAATACCTTGCCGTGACGCGCGTAAATCTCCTGACGCATCTGGCCCGCGTCTTCGAGGAATAGGCCTTCCAGCAAAGCACGCGTGATCGGCTTCGTGCCTAACTCCTCGTGAATCTTGTTCTCATACTTGACGATGGTTTCAACATTAACTTTGTCAGTTCCGGAAAGCTCTTCGTCTTTGAAGTTCTCGTCAGGGTTGTACCACGGCTGAAAGAAGAAGTACTGCTGCAACCATTCCGCGCGAAACATACGACCGTGACGCGCATAGATCTCATTTCGCAACAGACGGAGCTCGTGCAGGCTCAGGCCATTCAACATCCGCTCTGAGATCGCTTTGTTCTCGAAGAACTGCATGTCGCCCGGCAGTATCGCCACGTTGCGTTGCTTCTTCTGCGCGGTGCCTAAGACGTCAAGATTCTTGCGCTCAGTCGGAGAAAGCTTTTTCGCGTCGTACTTCTCGTCCGGGAAGTACCAGTAACGCTCGTCGAAATACTGCTGCAGCCATGGATCTCCGTCGAAACGCTTGCCGTGAATTGCTTCGACTTCCGCCAATAAGACTTTCCATTCGGCGCCGCTGTGCTTGCCGAGCTTTCGGGCAGTGATCGGGCGGTCGCGCCAGTAACGCATGTCGCCCGGTTGGATGGTCTCGTGCTTCGAGGCTTCAGCGATACGGATCATGTCGAGGTTCCGACGCTCCGTGTTGTTGAGCATCGAGTTTTTGAAGTCCGGATTAGGCTTGTACCAGGATTGCTCTTCGAGATAGGCCTTGATGTCGTTGTCTTTAAAGACGCGCCCGTGGCGACCAAAGATGATCCCGCGCAACAGCTTCAGATCTTCAATCGTCAGCGGTTGGACTTGCGTCTGTTTGATGGAGGTCTTGCTGAAGTCGAGTTCCTTCAGCCCGTCCATGCCGTCCTGGGCGTGAGCCGTCAGACTCAGAATACTTATCAAGAAAACCAGTAGGAGGTGTCGGGTCTTCATAATCATAATCCGTATCCCAATCCGCGTTTATCCGCGTCAACCAAAGATATCCCGCACTTTATCAACCAACCCTTTGTTCTCCAGATCCTTGTTCTCTACCTCAGCCAACTGTTCGAGCAGTTTCCGTTGTTCTCTCGTCAATGTCGTCGGCGTGATCACAGTCACCGATACAAAGAGATCGCCGCGGCCACGTCCACCCAGAACAGGCATTCCTTTACCCCGGAGTCGAAACACGGTGCCGGTTTGAGTACCCATCGGGACTTTGACTTTCTCTTCGTCATCGAGCGTCTTCACCATGATGTCGGCGCCCAGCGCGGCCTGCGCAAAGGTGATCGGGACAGCCTCGTACAGGTTGCTACCTTGTCGCTCAAACTGGTCATGTTCGGCTACGTGGATAACCACATAAAGATCACCCGATATGCCCCCCTGCGTGCCTGCCTCCCCTTCACCTGATACGCGTAAACGAGAGCCGGTTTCGACCCCTGCCGGAATTTTTACTTCCAACTGCTTCTCGCGTTCGACGCGTCCCGTGCCGTTGCAATCCGAACAGGGATTCTTGATCACGCGTCCGGCGCCGCGACAGACGTGACAAGTTCTCGCCACCGAGAAGAATCCCTGCTGGTAACGAACCTGACCGGATCCGCTGCAGGTCGAACACGTTTCGGGCTGACTTCCTGCCGCAGCTCCAGATCCCTTGCAGGTATCGCAAGCCTCCAGACGCGGGATGCGTAGTTGAGCCGTCATTCCGCGGGCAGCTTCTTCGAGTGAGATCTCTAGATCGTAGCGAAGGTCCGCGCCACGTTGCGCCGACGTCCGGCGCGAACCGCCGCGGCCACCGCCAAACACATCACCAAAACCAAACAAGTCGCCAAGAATGTCTTCGATTCCACCAAAACCGGGTGCGCCCCACGCTCCGCCACCACCCGTGGCACTGCTGGACACGCCTGCGTGCCCAAAGCGGTCGTAACGCTGACGCTGTTCGGTGTTGGAGAGCACGCTGTAAGCCTCGGCGGCTTCCTTGAACTTTTCTTCCGCCGATGCGTCGTTTGGATTCTTGTCAGGGTGATATTGAACTGCGAGACGCCTGTAGGCGCTCTTGATTTCCTGCTCGGTAGCGGTGCGGCTAACGCTCAGGACCTCGTAATAATCACGTTTACTCATATAGCTTCTTTCAATTGATTATCTTGTTATCTTGAAAATCGTGTAATCCTGTCTAAATGTTTCACAGGATTTCAAGATGAACAGGATTAACAAGATTCTACGTTTCGGTATTCACTTCGTCTGCTGTGGGGTTCAACATTGCGGATGTGAGTTGCCCGGCGACACGTTCCAACTTAATCAATGTTCTGTTGATTTCTTCAAGCTTTTCACTCTTCACGGCTGTCTCTGCTTCAGCGAACGTCGCTTCTGCAGTTTCCTGGTCCGCCTCCGACAGTAAACCACCAAACTTATCAAACGATTTTTTGGTGTTTCTCAATAACGAGTCCAATTTGTTTCTTGTTACAAGAACCTCTTTCGCAGTGCGATCGGTGTCGGCGAAATCCTCTGCCTCTCTGATGATCCGTTCGATTTCGTCCGGCGCGAGCCCCGACGTGGGCGTGATTCGCATCTGCTGCTCGCTTCCCGTGGTCTTGTCCTGAGCCGAAACGGAGACGATACCATTCGCGTCGACTTCAAATGAAACCTCGATCTGCGGTACCCCACGCGGATTCGGTGGAATTCCCACCAGCTCAAACTTTCCGAGCGAGCGATTGCCCTGCGCCACTTCGCGTTCCCCTTGCAACACATGAATCTCGACCGACGACTGATTGTCGACGACAGTTGTAAAGGTGAGACTGTTGCGCAGCGGAATCGTGGAGTTGCGCTCGATAATCTTCGTGAACAAACCGCCACGCGTTTCCAGACCGAGACTGAGCGGCAGAACGTCGAGCAGCACGATGTCTTTCACTTCGCCATTCAACACACCGCCCTGAATCGCCGCACCCATCCCCACGACTTCATCCGGGTTGATCTCTGAAGACGGTTTGCGTCCGAAGATCTTTTCCACGGTTCGTTCGACAATCGGCGATCTCGTCTGGCCGCCAACAAGGATGACTTTGTGAATGTCGGACGCCTGAAGATTCGCATCTTTTAGCGCCGTCTGACACGGTTCGATCGTTTCCTCAACCAGATCCGTAACCAACGTCTCAAACTGTTCGCGCGTGAGCGTCTTGTTGAAGTGTTTCGGACCGGTAGCATCGGCAGCAATGAACGGCAGATTGATTCCGGTTTCGGTAGCTGATGACAGATCACACTTGGCGCGTTCGGCAACCTCTTTCAGCCGCTGCAACGCCAGTCGATCCTGTCGCAGATCGATGCCGGTGTCCTCCAGGAACTGGCCCGCCATCCAGCTCATGATGCGCTCGTCGAAGTCTTCGCCGCCGAGAAATGTATTACCCGAAGTCGAAAGCACCTCGAACACGCCGTCGTTCATTTCGAGAATCGAGATATCGAAAGTGCCGCCGCCGAGGTCGTAGACTGCGATACGCTCGACATCCGCTTTCCCCAGGCCATACGCCAGCGCCGCCGCTGTCGGCTCGTTGATTATGCGCTCGATTTTCAACCCCGCGATCTTGCCTGCGTCTTTCGTAGCCTGGCGCTGTGTGTCGTCGAAGTAAGCGGGAACGGTGATGATGGCGTCGGTGACTGCTTCGCCGAGAAAATCCTCAGCCGCGGCTTTCAATCGTTGCAAGACTATGCCCGATAACTCGGGCGGACTGTAGTTGCGTCCCTGTACTCGAACCCGAGCGTCGCCGTTTGGAGAGTCCACGATCTCAAACGCCGAAGTCTCGCGCATCTTCGCGACTTCCTTCGAGCTGAACTTCCGACCGATGAGTCGCTTGACCGCGTAAACCGTATTGGCTGCATTCGTGACTGCCTGGCGTTTGGCAATCTGGCCCACGAGCCGTTCGCCCTTCTCAGTAAAGCCGACAACGGTGGGCGTCGTGCGTCCACCTTCTTTATTCGGGACAATCTGCACCGCGCCACCTTCAAGCACAGCCACGCAGCAGTTGGTCGTCCCTAAATCTATTCCAATCGACTTTCCCATCTATTTACTTAGCCACAAAAAGGCACAAAAAGCACAAAAGATGAATTCTGATTTGTAGCGCCCAATAAGTTCTCTCTTGGTCTTTTTCTGTTATGTGCTTTTTGTGCCTTTTTGTAGCTCATTTACGTGTTGCGACTTTTACGAGCGCGGGGCGGATAAGTTTGTCGCCGAGGCGATAACCGGCAACTATCTCCTGCATCACCGTATCGGGTTCAAAGTCGTCGGTGGCTTCGGTCACTACAGCCTCGTGGATATGTGGATCGAACGGTTCGCCAACAGCGGCTATCGGCTTCACGCCTAACGCGTCCAGCACGCCGTTGAGTTGCTTGTAGATGAGATCCACGCCACTGAGAAAGTGTCGAAACTCATCCGACTCCGACGACTCGACCGAGGCCTCGGCCTCAAGCGCTCTCTTGAGATTGTCCACGACCGGCAAGAGCTTCGTGGCAACATCAGCAACGACACGGTTGTAGGTTTCACCACGTTCCCGATCGACTCGCTTCCGGTAGTTCTCAAAATCTGCCTGCCGCCGTGCCAGACGATCCTTTAGATCCGCGTTCTCAGCCTCGACTCGCTTCAGTTCGGCTCGTGTCGCAATCAACTCAGCAGTGGCCGGACCGCCGGCAGTTCCCTCGGAAGCGGGTTCGTCCTCAGCGAGGAAGGCGTCGAGCTCCTCGGGGGACATCACTTCCATGTCTTCGTTGTCGGGATCTGATCTATCCATGTCCGCGGGTGTGGTCTCTGGAGACTCTGCCTCGTCGTCAGCGTCACTGAATCTGATTGGGATGCGATGCGAACCCTTGTCGCGACTGTCTGATGTCATTAGGAAGGTCAGGCCTGTTCGCTGAGTCGATGCTCAATTAACCGAGCCATGTAGTTTACCATAGCCATTATCCGCGCATATTCAATTCTCGTCGGACCGATCACGCCGAGCGTGCCGGTATTGTCGTTCGATCCGACGCGATACGGGGCAGTGATCAGAGCGCAATTTCGCATTGAACTCACCGGGTGCTCACGACCGATCACGACATGCACGTCGCCCGGATAATTTGCTGCGTCGTGAACGCATTCATTCAGTATCTTGATCAAGCGCGACTTCTCTTCGAAAGTTCGAAACAGCTCGCGCATGCGGTCGAAATCAACAAAGTCTGGCTTCATGAGAATGTTTGAAGCGCCGTCGACATAAACACCACTCGTCGTTTCCTCACCCTCGAGACTCCGTTCACATAACAGAATCGCGTTCTGCAGCAGCTTGTCGTACAGGGCTTTCTCTTCCTGCATTAATTCGACGATCGCCGCACGGATCGCAAGCAGACTCTTGCCGCTGAACTCGGTATTCAAATAGCGAGCTGTGTGATCCAGGTCGTCCTGAGTCAAATCGTCAGCGACTCTGATCACTTTGTTGTGGATGATGTTCGCAGTGGAAACCAACACCACTAGAATTCGCTTGTCCGGCAGCAGCATGAACTCGATGTGATTGAGCCGGTTGTCGGCCAGTGACGGCGAGATCACGATGCCGACGTTCTGCGAAAGCGCTGAGAGAACGTGCGACGCCGTCTCCATCAGACGATCGGGCGACGAATCCGCATCAATGTCGCTGGTGGAAAAAATTTGGTCGATGGCTTTTAGGTCGGTGCGCGACAGACGCGCTTCGCCGAGCATGTAGTCGACGTAATAGCGGTACCCCTTGTCGGTAGGCACGCGACCGGCTGAAGTATGTGGCTGCTCGACGAGTCCGGCCTCCTCGAGGTCGGCCATTACGTTACGAATCGTCGCCGGACTCCATCCATATCCATGTGAAAACCGGTCAGAGAGCACACGAGAGCCGACTGCCTCGCCTGTGACGAGGTGTTCCTTGATCAAAGCAGCGAGCAGCACCTCCGCGCGGGAGTCGAGGCCGCCTTTCTCAGTGGTTTGTAGGTTTGTGGCTCTTCGGGGCATCGCCCGGCAGTATACAAACTTATCCACAGATTGCACAGATTAGGGCCGTTCAGCGTCCCTTTGAGGATCTTACGAGGCCGCTAAGTATTGAAATAGTAAGGTTTATTGTCGCTTCCCGCCAAAGGTTGACTCTTCGCCGCCCCGGTCCTTAAGATTGTTCCCCAAACCGCTGTTTGCCGCCACGAGTTACCGCGATGAATGAAGTTACACAATATTTCGCAGATGCATTTCGACATATGGGCGGCAACCGTGGTGTGCCTGCGATTGAAGTCCGCTTTTATCCGTACGCAGGGCTGCGACATACGATTCGATTGAGACAGGGACGAGTTTACGTACGGCTGTCCGATATCTGTAAAGATGCGCCATCCGAAGCGTTGCGCGCACTCGCCTTTATTCTGGTAGCGCGGATGCTCGGCAAGCGAATTCCGACGATTCACGACCGCGTCTACCGGGATTATTCATTGACGCCTTCAGTAATGCGTTCGTCTGATCTGGCGCGTCGTGGGCGTGGCCGAAAGATGATCTCGGGTGCACAGGGCGAGGTATACGATCTCGATCGGATGTTTGGAAAGCTGAACCGGCGTTATTTCGACGGAGCGATACCGAAGCCGACGATTACCTGGTCGCAACGCAGGACGAAGAGCATCCTCGGCCATCACGATCACATTTACGACAGCATCACCATCAGCAAGACGTTGGACTCAACCGATATTCCGGAGTGGTTCGTGGAGTACATTCTCTATCACGAGATGCTACACATTAAACATCCGGCACGTTTGATCAACGGGCGTCGCTACTATCACACCAGCGCTTTCAGGCTAGATGAACGCAAGTTTTCGCATTACAACGAAGCGCAGAGGTGGCTCGAGCGTCTGGCACGGCTGCGACGAGTGCCACGGGCGCGCGCGGCGTAACTCTTGGAACTATTTCGTAGCGTTAGCGTTAGTACAATCGAGGTAGGTGGGCTCCTCAAAAAGGCGGTCTTTCTGGAACCAGTTTTCAGGAGGCCGCCTTTCTTCTTCAGCCACAAAAAGGCACAAAAAGCACACAAGCAGAAAATTTCATTTTGTGCTTCTTGTGCCTTTTCGTGGCTGGCTTTTCTTTGTGGCGCCCCTTAAACTACGCATTTTGCTAAGATCCTACCCTTTTTAGACGGAGACATCAGTAATATGGCTATTCCTGCAACACAGATTCGCCGCGGTATGGTTATCGTTTTTGAGGGCCAGCCGTGCAAAGTCCTGGAATTTCGACACCACACGCCCGGCAACCTGCGGGCGATGATTCAGACCAAGCTGCGTAATATTCGGACCGGTGCGTCATTTGAACATCGTTTTCGTTCCGCGGACACCATCGAAAAGGCTTCGATGGAACAGCACGAGATGGAATATCTCTACTCAGACGGCTCTCATCATCACTTCATGAACACCGAGAACTACGAACAGACAGCGCTGAGTGAGGAAGACCTCGGTGATGCGGCTCCCTGGCTGACGCCGGGCATGAAGATCCAGGCAGAGTTTTATGACGGTTCGCCGATCGGAATCGATCTGCCGCCCTCGATGGAGCTGGTAGTTACCCAAACCGAACCGACGCTCAAGAGTGCGACGGTCTCGAACGTCAATAAGCCGGCGACTCTCGAAAATGGTGTCACAATCACAGTCCCGCCGTTCATCAACGAAGGCGACAGAATACGCGTCGATCCCACGGAAGGACGGTACATAGAGCGGGCGAAGTGAGGGCTTATGTATCTGGCTTACAGCCTCCTGCTATCGCTCGGCCTGCTGGTTCTGATTCCTCACTTCCTTTTTCAAGCGCTGGCGCACGGAAAATACATCGCCGGATTACGCCAGCGTCTCGGCTCGGTTCCTCCCATCCACGATAAACCTGTTATCTGGTTGCACTGTGTCTCAGTTGGCGAGACTCAGGCGGCGCGACCGTTAGCACAGCGTCTGCAACAGCAGTTTCCGCATCATGCGCTCGTTGTCTCAACGATCACGCGCACCGGGCAGCATCTCGCGCACGACGTCTTCCGCACGCAAGCGAAGAGCATCTTCTACTTTCCATTCGACTGGCGCTGGACCGCGCGACGCGCACTGAAGGCCATCAATCCCGACGCCGTCCTCATTATGGAGACCGAACTCTGGCCAAACTTCCTGCGCGAATGTAAAGCGAGACAAATTCCGGTCGCGCTCGTCAATGGACGAATCTCGCGACAATCTTTTCGCCGATACAAATTGATCACGTTCTTTCTACGTCGTGTGCTTTCGTCATTGAGCATTGCAGTGATGCAGTCTGAAATGGATGCTGAGCGTCTGGGAGCGCTCGGCATGCCGAAGGAAAGACTGTTTACAGCAGGAAATCTCAAGTTTGACGCCGAAGTTGCAGGCGGTTTGACTAACAAGACTGAGGAAATCAGAACGCGCTTTGGATTGGACAAGGGCGCGCCGCTGATTCTTGCTGCCAGCACACACGCGAACGAAGAGGAAATCATTCTCGACAGCGTCAAACAACTCGGCCAAGCCGTGTCGGTTCGATTGATGATCGCGCCCCGACACCCGGAGCGCTTCAAAGAGGTCGCTACCTTGATTCAACAATCCGGATTGAGCTGGACTAGAAGAACAAATCCACCGGATCCAAACGACACCAATGCCACTGTCATTCTTCTCGATACCATCGGCGAACTGCCCGCGACCTACGAATTGGCGCAGATCGTCTTTGTCGGCGGCAGTATCGTCAATAAAGGCGGGCACAACGTGCTTGAGCCGGCAGCGAGTGGGGTAGCGGTTGTAACGGGCGCGCACACACATAACTTCCAGGCCATCGTCGAACTTATGCATGAAGCGAACGCGATAGTGCAGCTACCACCACTGGAGGGTTTTAACGCCGGCGATGAAGTCGCACATGCGTTCACTAAATTACTTACCAACGCAGCGGAGCGCGCGGAATTGGGAAGTCGCGCGAGGCAACTGGTGGCCGATAACCAGGGCTCCGCTGACAGAACACTTAACATACTTACACCAATCTTCGCTCACACCTCATGAAGTCAATCGTTCTTCCGCCATTGAGTCTCTTGTACGGCGCAGTCACCAGGACGCGTCTCTCGCTCTATCGCCGTGGCACTTTTCACACCACTAAACTCGATCGCCCGGTGATCAGCATTGGAAATATCACCACGGGAGGCACCGGCAAAACACCGCTCGTCGAGTACGTCGCGAGGCTCCTTGCCGCGCACGGTAAAAAGGTCTGCATCCTGACGCGTGGTTATGGCCGCAAGGATCCGCACCTGCAGGTGATCGTTTCCGATGGCTATGGCGTGCTTGCTTCACCGAGTGAGGCGGGTGACGAACCATATCTACTGGCCACGAAGTTGAAGGGGCTCGCGGCAGTGATCAGCAGCGCCGATCGAATCGCGGCCGGACAGGAAGCGATTAAAGACTTCGGTACTGAGTGTTTTGTTCTGGATGACGGCTTTCAGCATCTGCGACTCGCGCGGGATCTGAACGTTGTGACGATCGACGCGACGAATCCGTGGGGTGGTGGTCGACTCTTACCGCACGGCCGGCTCCGTGAGTCGACTGATGGAATGAGCCGGGCTGACTGCGTTGTGATTACGCGCTGCGATCAGGTCAAGAGTATCGATGCGTTGCGAACAGAGGTGTTGCAATTGACGAGTGGTAAGCCGATCTTCGAGTCACAGATGCGGATGGAGCGGTTGTCGCCGTTGAAGAATGGTGGAGAGATGCTAGCGCCGCCGGCGCGTGTCGGAGCGTTTTGTGCGGTGGGAAATCCGGCGTCGTTCTTTGAGAGCTTGCGGCGCGCGGGGTATGAGCTGGCGGTGGAAAGATCTTTTCCCGATCATCACGTCTATTCGCAAGAGGAAATTGATGCAGTTATCAATGCCGCAAAAGAGACAGGTGCGAACGCGTTGGTGACGACAGCGAAAGACGCCGTCAAGCTGCGGACGCTCGCGTTTTCAATCCCGTGCTACGTCGTGGAAATTGAGATCGCGATCGAGGGAGCGGAGAGCTTTACGCAGTTGATTCTCGACGCTGCAGAAAAATAGGTCCTATAAGTCCTATACGACCTATTGATTCCCGGTCCTATCGATTAATCGGAGTCGCGGTTGGCGATGGCTTTTCTGCGGGTGTCTTGGTGGCCGAAGGCGCCGGAGGCGGTGGTGAAGTTTCCGGTTGAACGGAGCGCGTCGGCTCCGGCAGCGCAGGTGCTTTGCGATTGCTGTTGCTGTTTGCGTTGCTGTTCTCGTTTGCGTTGGCATTGACATTCGCAATCGGCGTGATGTCCTCAAGCGCTTCCGGCGAAACTGCCGCATTCGCATTCGGGCTCGCATTCACATTTGCCGGCGGCGTAATCGTCCCGCCTACGGGAATCCCCTCTTCACCCTTTCCACTCGGCGGTTGCGACGGCTGCACCGGCTGGCTATTTGGATCAGCCGCGAGCGTCTGCGTTTGCTGATTCGTGTTGGCCTCGCTCGAGCCCGTGCTGTTGAACGCATAGAAAGCAGCAAACACCACCAGCAACGCCACGACCGATGGAATAATGATCTTCAACGGATTGAAACTCGACGCGGGCTGAGGCGGCGGCATCGCACCAGAAACAGGAACTCTCACCGGTTCACGTCGCACAACTGCCGGCGGCACATACTGCGGCTCTTCACGCGGTCTGACCACCGTCACCTCATCAGGATCGTCGTGGACGGGTGCAGGCTGCTCACCACTACCGGTTGTCACCGGCCCGATGCGGTGGATCGTCATGCCTGCCGCTATCGTCAAATCTTCGATCAGTTCCGGGATGGTCTGGTAACGATTGTCACGAACCTTGGCCATTGCTCGCGTAACCACGCGCGCGACCGACGCTGGCACATCCGTTCGTTCTTCGAGAACTGAAGGCACTGGCTCCTGCAAGTGCTTCATCATCACCATCGTCGGCGATTCACCTGAAAACGGAACATGTCCGACCAGCATCTCGAAAAGAATCACGCCCAGCGAGTAGATGTCCGAGCGCGAATCAATCTCCACGTCCTGCGAACACTGCTCGGGCGACATGTATTGCGGCGTACCGATTACGAGGTTGGGCGCGGTCAGTCCTGTGTCGATGGGATTTCCATCCGGCTCGTTGATCTTGGCGATGCCGAAGTCGAGCACCTTGGCGTGATCGCCCGTCATCGTATCGACGAGCATGATGTTGTCGCTCTTGAGATCTCGATGCACCACTCCCTGTTCGTGCGCAGCGTTGAGTGCGTCTCCGACCTGGCGCGTGATGTCGACCACGCGTGCGAGTGGCAACGGGCCTTCGTCGCGTATTACTTGTTTGAGCGTCCTGCCACTGAGAAATTCCATCACGAGGAAGACGTGTCCACTCTCGTCTTCGCCAAAATCAGTAACACTAATTGCGTTAGGATGTGAGATACGCGAAGCCGCGCGCGCTTCGCGTGAGAATCGCGCCACGATCTTTTCGTCAGCCGCAAGCGACGGGCGCAGCACCTTGATGGCAAACGTCTTGTCCATCAACACGTGTGTGCCGCGATAGACAGTGCCCATCCCGCCTTCATTCAGACGTGCATCAATGCGATATTTTCCGGCGAGAGTAGTGCCGACCAGTGAGTCGGGATCCTTTTCAAGCGCAACTCCGTCTGCGGGACAAAGAGTCGTCGCGTCGGGATATTCGACTCCACATTTTGGGCACGTCTTCATTGATGTCAGCCTATCACACCACCTTAATCCTGAGAAATCATGTTTATCCTGTCAAAAAATAAGGGCGAGAGAATTCTCCCTCGCCCATTCAAACAAATCTTAAGATGCGACTTAGGCAGCGCTGGGTTTGACAACCGCGAAGATCACCAGCAGTGCAAACAGCACCAGCGACTCGATCAGCGCCAGACCAAGAATCATCATCGTCTGGATTCGACCAGCTGCGCCGGGGTTACGCGCCGCGCCTTCGCACGCCGCAGCACCAATGCGCGACTGTCCGAGCGCGCCACCAAAAACCGCGATCGCGAAACCAACGCCGGCGGCCAGCGCTCTGTACTTGTTAACTGACGCGGCATTATCTCCTACTTCCGCGGTCGCTTGCGCAAATGCGGTCATGCTGGTTGCGAGAATTCCGATCACCACAAACAGCACCATTCTCAATTTGCTCATGTTTCCTCCTCTAATCTGCATTGCAACTCACTTACCCGCGCGAACCGCGACCTGATAATTTCGCCTGCATCCGGTATCCACCGCCCCTCTTACAACGGCGCTCCAGCGAGACAGACCTGCCTTGCTATGAATTGTCGGTTTGCTTCGGTTGAGTTTTGCGTTTGCGCGACAACGTTTATGAACGCGTTTGCTCACCTCGCTCGCCGCGCGTTTGGATAAAGCCATTAAGTAAGAACTGGGGCTATAAACTCGTCACCCTCGTACTCTTCTTCTTCGCCGTGCTCGCCGTGCGCATGATGATGCGGCGCGTGCGACACTTCACTGATGTAGAGCTGAGAGAGCAGTATGAAAACAAACGTCTGAATCAAAGCCACAAAGACGCTCAGCGGCATCAGCGCTATCGGCGCAAACCACGTGTACGGCGGCGCCAGACCTGAAAGTGTTTCCAGCACCTTCTCGTCCGCAAACAAGTTGCCGAATAGACGAATACCGAGCGAAAACGGTCGAATCAGATTACTGATCAACTCGATCGGGAAGATCAGCGGCGCGATCCACCAGATTGGACCAGCCAGGTGTTTCAAATGAGTGATGATGCCGTTCTCTGCGATGCCGATGTAGTTGTAATAAAGGAATGAGCTCAAACCGAGCGCAAACGTCACGCTCGTCGCCGAAGTCGGACTCATAAACAACGGAAAGAGTCCCATAAGGTTTGAGACGAGAATCAGGACCGCGAACGTCATCACCACCGGGAAGTATTTGAGACCGTGTGGACCAATGATGTCTTCGATCATGTTGCGCACGGCGAGCACACTGACTTCGAGTGTCTGCTGTCCGTGGCCCGGTTCACTTTCAGAAAGCTTACCCTTCAGGATCCAGATGATGATTACGCTCAGAATACAGGCGATGAAAAACATCACCGTGTACCAGGGAATCGCGTTATCAGGAGTATAAGGACCAAAAGCAGCTTCTGCATTCGTGCCAAACCTGGCCAGGAACTTGTCCCATAACGGCTTGGTATACGTTAGTTCAAACCGGTACACAGGCTCGCCCCACCAACTGTTAACCAGTTGCACGATGATGGGGGCATGGTGCTCCGCCTCTTCCGCGTGCTCGGCAGCTCCGTGTGCAGCTTTTTCTGCAAACCAGTACATCTACTAATTTTCCTCTCGCTTCGTGATTGCGAAGTAAAACTCTCTAACGGCTTCGACCATCATGGCTACAACAAAACTGGACATCCCGACGAGAACTGCGGGCAGCGAAATCAAACCGAGCGAATATAGACTGAAAATGACGGCAGCAATTACGACATAGCGCAAGACAAACTGTGCGAGTCTGAGTTGCGGCCTGCCACCGGCAATTGAAAGCTGAATCGCCGCTGCTGCTGAGTTCTTCAACCAGCGATGACTGAAGAGTGCTAACAACCCTCCGACCAGTAAACCGGCCGTCACCCGCCAGGGCGCAATAAAAGCTGAGATCGTCACTGCCAGGGCGCTGGCGACGACCATACTGCGAAACAATCTGTACTCCAGCATTGCGAAGCCGGAGATTTTAACTGGAATTTCGATAAATTGTCGAGTTTGGACGTTTATCGGGTAGTGTCCTAATCTGAGATTCAGAATTTATTTTGGGGTCGGTACTTATTTGGACCGGATTGCGCTAGGTATGTTTCAGGACAGATTTACATACCTGAGGCAGTACCCGTTATCGATACTCCTAGAACTGAACATTAGGTTGCTATACTTAGGCCACCGGTAACCAGTCGATTGATTGAGATTGATATGGACAATGTGCTTGAACGCTGCCCGGTAATTATTGAAACTCCCGTGGCGTGGGGACAGATGGATGCATTCCGTCACCTCAACAACACTGCCTACTTTCGTTTCTTTGAAAGCGCACGCATCGCGTATTTCGAAAAATTGGATCTTTTGGAGTTCATGGAAGCTACGGGCGTTGGACCAATTCTGGCTTCTACAAACTGCCGGTTTAAGATTCCTCTAACGTATCCCGACACAGTCTCGATCGGCTCGCGAGTCTCCGAAATCCAAGCCGATCGCTTCACCATGGAATACTACGTAGTTAGTCATAAGCATCAGCGAGTGGCAGCTGAAGGCACTGGCTTAATAGTTTGTTTCAACTACACGGAAAACAAGAAGACGCCGGTTCCCGAAGAAGTAAAACGAAGAATCGACGCCCTCGAAGCTTCGATCAAGTAACGCCCGCAGTACAAACGGTAAACCGAAGAGAAAACTTATGCAGTCTCACACGCGTCGAATTCTCCTATCGGGTTTTGCAATCCTGGCAATGTCACTCTTAGCCGGCGTTGTCATGTCTTTCTACCAGTGGGATCGCGGTTCGCCATTCGATACGTCAACCTGGGGAGAATCCGGGTTTAATCCTATAGGCAGGGCGATCTACCCATTAGTTCTCCTCTTCATGTTTTTTCCGATCAGCTTTCCCTTCATTATGATTCTCCTGGTCCCAGTTTACATCGGGCTCAAGTGGAAAAAGCTCTGGCCCGTCTCGCTGATTGGTTTCCTGGCCATGGGCGTGCTATGGGTATTGTTTCTGAAAGACTTGTGGACCATGGATTAGTTTGACTGAGGAGAGAATGGCGCGTACAAAACTTCTTTTTGCCTCCTTTGGAATAGGAGTATTGGTTACTACCGGCTTATTCATGACCCTCCTGTTTGTTCGGGCCCTCCTCAAAGATAATGTTTCAACGACGATTGTGCTGTGGCTCTTCTGGTGGCCCATGTACTTTTTGGGATGTTTGCCAGGGATTTCCAATAGGGCTCTGATCTGGCTCTCACTGGCTACGGGGGTGCTCCTGGATATCGTGTTCATCTCCGTCGTCACCTACTTTGTCTTGAGAGCAATCGTCTCACGACAAAAGCGAGCGCGCACGTTCATTCCGCCGCCTCAGCCGCCGACTTTTTGATCAGCAGTCATGAAGCGAACTGGCCGCCGGCGGTTCCGCTTTCTTGAAGGGAAGAATCCTGCTGACAGTCGAAAGGGTTGGAGTGCTATCAGCAGGGCAAGCCTGGATGGTTCTTACATCATTGTCAGACTACCTGACGGGTTACCCTCAGGAAACTTACGGTTGACTGTGACGCTGCTGGGCGTGGTGAGCAGCAACACGCCGATACTGGAAATCTCACCGTAGGACGCACTGTGTCCGCCCGGTGGCATTAGGTTTGCGCATCAAAGAGTTTTAGTAGAAGAATTGTTTGGTTTTATTGCACGAGGAGGTTCGAACCATGCGCAAAGTTTTGTTAGCGGTGTTTTGTACGCTTTGTTTGATGGCAATGGCCGCTGTTGCTGCCGGTCAGGAAAATCCCACACCTGAGAATAAAGATAAGAGCGCGGCGGAAAAGGCCGCTGATAAGGCTGGCGACGTAAAGGACAAGAGCGTAAAGGGCGCCAAAAAGACTGGCCAGAAGACGAAAGAAGTCGCGGGAGAGGCTGGTGACAAAGCCGAAGACGTCAAGGATAAGACCGTCGACGTCACTAAGAAGGGCGTAAACGAAGTTGGCGACAAGGCTGAAGACGCCAAGGACAAGACCGTTAACGTCACTAAGAAGGGCGTAAACGAAGTTGGTGACAAGGCTGAAGACGCCAAGGACAAGACCGTTAACGTCACTAAGAAGGGCGTAAACGAAGTTGGCGACAAAGCCGAGGACGTCAAGGATAAGACCGTCGACGTCACTAAGAAGGGCGTAAACGAAGTTGGTGACAAGGCTGAAGACGCCAAAGACAAGACCGTTAACGTCACTAAGAAGGGCGTAAACGAAGTGGGCGACAAAGCCGAGGACGCCAAAGACAAGACGGCGACTGGCGTGAAAGCAGCCACCAAGGGCGCGAAAGCGATCGGTAACGAGACCGCGGACAAAGCCGGCGACGTCAAGGACAAGACCGAGAAGGGTGTGAAGAAATCCGGCAATTGGTTAACCCGCACCTTTAAGAAGATCTTCTAACCGCGCCTGACGGCGTCGTTATTCCAATCGATGATCGGGGGTAGTGTCCTAACATACGTGTTAGGTCAGGACACTACCCCGTACTTGTTTTTGGCCGCGGATATTACGCATGAAATCCGGACTTATTTCCGCGTTCATCCGCGTCCCCAAATTGGCCTATTGACAGTACCGGCTAATCCTTCTACTATATCGCCTCACGATATATCCTGTGACGACATAAAAACCGAAATTCATTAATCACAAACGGAGGCTGCTATGAAACGGACGTTTGCGTTGCAGAAGGGCGTAGTGTTGCTTCTTACGCTTTCAATTTCTCTTTCGTCATTCGCACAAACATCCACAGATCAGGACGTCACCCGGAGAATCAATGACTACATGGACGCCCTGGTCAAAGCCGGATGGTTCAATGGCTCGATCCTCATCGCACGCAACGGCACTGCCATGGTAAGCAAAGGATACGGCATGGCCAATTTTGAGCTCGACGTGCCGAACACGCCGCAGACGAAATTCCGCCTCGGCTCAATCACGAAACCATTTACTGCGATGGCAATAATGCTCTTGCAAGAGCGCGGCAAACTAAGCGACCAGGACTCTATCTGCAAGTATCTGCCCGAGTGTCCCGCAACGTGGCAGGCGATAACGCTTCGCCATCTATTGAGTCACACTTCCGGCATCGCAAAGCACGACATGGCGGGCGTCTACCTCAAGACCGCCATGATGCCGATGACCTTGCCACAGCTAATCGACAGCTTTAAGAAGAAGCCTGCGGATTTCAAGCCGGGTGAAAAGATGGATTACAACAACAACGGCTATATTTTGCTCGGCTACGTGATCGAGAAAGTGTCGGGACAATCTTACGAAGCGTTTGTAAGCGAGAATATCTTCAAACCGCTAAAGATGATGGACAGCGGTTATGACAACCACGATCCGATTATCAAGAACCGCGCGGCCGGTTACAGACGCAATGGCCCTACGCTGCTGAACGCAGCTTACATAGACCAATCGCAGCCATTCTCTGCGGGCGCACTCTACTCGACGACTGAAGATCTTTTCCGTCTGGACCAAGCTCTGTATGAGAACAAATTTCTTTCGCACAAGAGCCTCGACGCGATGTTCACACCTGTAGCCGGCAACTACGGTTACGGGTGGTTCGTCAACAAGCAATTCAATCGCCTGGCGATCTCTCATCCCGGCGGCGTGCCCGGATCCGCGGCGATGATCACCCGTTATCCTGAAGAGAAATTGCTGATTGTTATGTTGAGTAACCTGCAGGATTCTCGAATCATCAGAGCGAGCAACGACCTGGGAGCGATCGTACTTGGTGAGAAGTACGAGCTTCCGAAAGTTCGCACGACAGTCAACATTAGCGCCACAGTGCTGGAGCCTTACGCCGGAGACTACGAAGACCGTCCGGGCCGGGTCACCAGGATTCTGGTTGCGAATGGGACGCTGAAACTTCAGTTAGCTGCCAACGCGATCGGCCAATTTGATCCGATACCAATGTCCGCCGAGTCTGAGACGGAGTTCTTCGATCCTCTGAACGACACGCAGGTGGTGTTTGTTAAAGACGCGAATGGGCAGGTAACGGAAATGGTTTTAAGAATCAACGGTCGCGAGTATCACGCGAAAAAGATCAAATGACTCAGTAAGTCTTGGAGCTGAGGCGGACGAACTCGAACAAACCAGCAGCAGACCCGAGGACGATGCCGCCGATCAGACACCAGGGCTCGGTACCGAGCCACTTGTCGAGGAACCAGCCCAACGCACAGAAAGTCGCGACTGACGCAAACAGCGTAATGCCTGCGGCGTACGCAAAACCGGTCTTCCTGTTCTCGTCCTGGTCTGGTTTATTAGCCATGCTTGGATAAGGTCAGAACCACCTCGCGGTAGCGGGTGGGTGCTGCGCAGCATTGTTCGATTGGAGCCTACGGCGTACCCACCCGCTACCGCGTGGTGGTTCTGACCTTATCCAAGCACGTCACCAACTTTCGCGCGTCAGGTAGTTCTTGGGGACCTCATAAAGCAAGGCGCGGCGCGAATGGCGCATGGAGTCGTGAATAAAACATACGTGCGTGCACCAGCACGCCTTGCCGCCGTCGATGGCGTTGAGTTCCGTCTGCCGCTCGTTAGCAGACCATAGCTCGCCGAAGTCGTAATCAAAGTCGGCTAGTGACGCAAACTTCTCACGCAACTCACACGCGCGCACGTCGCCGTTGTAGTCGATCACCGCAGTTGTTTCACCTGCCGTGCAGGGAAACGGCCAGGGCGTTGGTTGCTGAAAGTTTACGTGTTGCGTGCGATAGTGGGTGATGATCGATCCCGCGTAGACCGCGTTCTTAACGAATCGCTTGCTGGCGTCGTCTGCGGCAAACATTCGTTCGCCGTACCGTTTCGTGAGTTTCGAAACGTGAGCGTACATGGCGGGCAGAACTTCCGGCGGTACTTGTTTGATTTGTTCGCCGACGAGGGTCTCACCGCGAATGATGTTGAAGTACTGTCCGTCGAGACGATAGTTGTTCCACATGAACTCCGAGAGCTTCTCGATCTCGGTGTAGTTCTCCGCGCAAACAACCGTGTTGACGTTCAATCGAAAACGATCGCTGTACTTTTCCTTCAGTGGATAAAGTGATTCGATGCAGTCGAGCGCCTTCTCCCAGTTTCCCGGAACGCCGCGAATGCGATCGTGAGTTTCGCCATAACCGTCCAGCGCGATGTTCAGATAGAGATGGATCTGCGGGTTGTTTCCGAGGGCGCGATCGACGACGTCATAAACACGCGTTTTGATCAATCCGTTCGTAGGAATGATGATGCGATCGACGCCGTTATTCGAAACAAAGAGATCGATGACGTCTGAAAGATCGCGTCGCAGAGTCGGCTCACCGCCCGACAGCCATAGATCCGTGATCGGCGGCATGGTTTGCGAGATTTTTTCGATTTGAGCAAAGGTCAAGTCGCCGGGTTGGTTCAACTCTTCGTGATAGAAGCAGGTTTGGCAAAAGGCGTTACAGCGCGAGGTGACAAACAGGATCACTGTGCCGAGACGTTTTTCACGTTTCGTCGAACGTAACAACTGCACAAATTGGGCGGCTTTATTGGGCATTACGATTCGCGAGAGATAATGACAGCTTCAGTGGGTGATTTCAATTCATAGGTAATGCCGCGCCAGGTGATGCGTTGGGAAAAACCGGCGATGATGGCGTTGTAGAGATAGAGTAATGAGGCGAAGGGCCAGAGGAAGACGTGCGCGAGAAGATCGCGGTTTAAAGAGGAGCGGTAGGCATGGAGAGGTATTGTTATGGCGCGCCAGCGGAGGAATGATTTGGTGGCGCCGAGCGTGAAAATCACTAAGAGGGCGAGAGGCAAAAAGATAGAGGGAGACAGGATTTTCAGGATTTGCAGGATTAACAGGATGAGGCCGCCGAAGAAGACGAGTGCGAAGAGGGCCGAACCCAGTAGTAACGGGAGCCAGAGATGTGAAGCGTAGACGCGCGTGATCTTTATTTGCCGTGTGGTGAACTCGAAGAGCTCTCGAAAGTCGCAGTCGCCGACTGAGGCGACGAGACAGTTTGGCGTAAAATGGATCGGAAGTTTGGCTTCCTTTAGCACACGCGTGATGGTGAAATCGTCAGAAACTGTTCCGCGCCATCGTTCACCGACACCCAGCTTCGCGAATGTGCTCCGCCGGATGGCAGTCGAGCCGCCCCAGCAGAAGTTCTTCACAGTGTCACTACCAAGCGCGGATGCGACAGATGCATTCCAAACACCGCGAAGACGCGACGCAACTCCCCTGCTCGGAATGAACCAGCGATAGCCAGTCGAAGCACCGAGCGTTTCATCTGCAAGCGGCGCGACAAGACACTTGAGCCAATCGCTCGCTGGTCGAGCATCTGTGTCAACAAAAACCAGCACCTCGGTGTTCGGGTCTACCTGTGCAGCAGCAACTTGAAGATTATGAACCTTCTGTCCACTATCGCTCGCCGATCCGGCGATAATCGTTCTGGCAATCGGCCCAAATCCGCGTCCCAGCTCGTCGACAACTTTAACCGCCGGATCTTCAACGTCGTCGAAAACGAAGAGCACCTCGTAGCGTGGATAATCCTGAGTCAGAAGCGTACGAAGATTGTCTGTGAGCCCCGGTTCCAGTCCCCTGCCCGGCGCAATCACCGAAACAAACGGCTGAAAGTCCGGCAGCGCGCGGCTCGTCTCACGTCGCACGTAAGCCGCGTAACGAATGCCATTCAATAACGACTGAATACCAAACCAGATGGAGAGTGCGGCGAGGAAGTAGAAGACTGCCATCAGCCCACGGGTATTAACGAACGGGCCAACTGAATGAACGGCTGCGGATAGACTCCGATGAATAGAATCCCAACCACCGAAACTACGAGTGCCACTTGAAGTGCGGGTGAGAGTGCCAGTGGTTTGTTGTCGGCCAGGCGGTCGCCGAGATACATGACCTTGATGAACCGGAAATAGTAGTAGAACGAAACAACTGTATTCAAAATGGCCCAACCTGCGAGCCAGTAGTACCAGTGCTTTTGATCCTTATCACCACGCTGGAGCAGTCCGCCAAACAGGAAATACTTGCCGATGAATCCTCCGGTGATCGGCAGGCCGCCGAGCGACAACATGAAGACGGCCATCATTGCGGCCATGAACGGCGCCTTCTCGCCCAGCCCGGTTAGATCGTCCACGTTGTCGCCGATGATTCCGCGGCGGCGCAAACTGATGATCACACCAAACGCCCCCATGTTCATCAGCGTGTAGACAAACAGGTAGATGATCAGACCGATGTTTCCGTATTCGTTATGAGCGATGAGCGCTAACAGCAGATATCCCGCATTAGAGATCGACGAGTATGCAAGGAGACGTTTTGAGTTTTCCTGCGTGACGGCGGCCCAGTTGCCAACCATGATCGTGATCGCCGCGACGAGACCAAGAAGCGGCGCCCAGTCAGCGCGCAACGGTTCCAGCGCCTGGCTGAAGATGCGCGCATACAACGCGAAACTTGCAGCCTTCGAGCCGGTCGAGAGAAATGCCGTGACTGAAGTCGGCGCGCCTTCGTAAACATCCGGCGCCCACATGTGAAACGGCACTGCGGCAACTTTGAAAAACAAGCCCGCGCCAAGCGCAATCATCGCCAGCAACAGCATCGGCCTGAGACCCGCAAGCGGGTTATTGGGTTCGTTCAGCGCCTTTTCAATCTGAGGCATCAACGTCGAGAGGTTACTGCCGATTTCGCCGATATTCGTCGAGCCGGCGATGCCGTAGAGCAACGAGATGCCGTAGAGCAAAATACCCGATGAAAAAGCACCGAGCAGAAAGTACTTCATCGCCGCTTCGTTCGACCTCTTCTCGCGCTTCGTAAAAGCGACGAGTACGTAGAACGTGAGCGCCATCAACTCGAGACTGATGTAAAGCGAGATCAGATCGTAACCGCTCGCAATGAACATCATGCCGACGGTGGCGAAGAGAACGAGTGCGTAGTATTCGCCATGCTGCTCGCCTTCGATATCGAGGAAGCGCGTCGAGATGCCGATCGCAAGCGCAGCGGAAATCAGAAATATCGCTTTGAAGAGGAGGGCCCAGCCGTCGATTCGCACCATCCCGTAGAACCCATCGCCCTGAGTTCCCATTTGAAAGTAGAGCGAAATCAGAGCGAGTGCCACGCCAACGAGCGAGAAGTAAGCGGTGAGCTTACTCTTGCGATACGGCAGAATGACTTCCATCACCAGTGCCACGCAGGCGCAGGCAGTCAGAATCAACTCCGGCGCGATCAACCGCAGATCGGAGACGTTAATGAGCGAGGTAGCGTTGGCTTGTAAGAGAAGCATGAATTCTTTTTGTGCTTTATGTGCCTTTTTGTGGCTACTTCTCCGCTCTTTCTATTGTGGCTGGAGCGGCTGTTCCCGGAATCACGTAGTCAGGCCGAATTTGCCGCACTACGGCGTTCACTGGCTGCTGGATGTACTCAAGAAACGGTTTCGGATACACACCGATCCACAAAGCGAGAATCATCAGTGGCACCATGTAAGCCCACTCGCGCGCCTTGAGATCCCGTAGACCCTCATTCTTCGGATTGTCGATGTTTCCGAAGAACATGCGCTGGTACAACCAGAGGAAATATCCCGCGTTGAGGATGATTCCCAGGGCGGCCCATCCGGCCCAGTATGGATTCGCCTCAAATGCTCCGCGCAGCGCCAGGAACTCAGAAATAAAGACTGCCAGCAACGGGAGTCCGATCGCAGTCATCACCATGCCGAGGAAGATCGCCGCGTAACCCGGCATCACGTGTGATAGTCCACCAAACTCGGCGACGTTGCGTGTGTGTCGCCGTTCGTAAATGATTCCGACCAGCAGGAACAGCGCACCAGAGTAAATGCCGTGATTGACCATCTGCATCACACCGCCGTTAACGCCATTCGGATTGAGTGCAAACAGTCCGAGCATCACCATACCCATCGACGATACCGATGAGTACGCGACGAGTTTCTTCACGTCGCCGTCTTTTTTGACGACGAAATACATCGCCGCGAGGGCGCCGTAAATGATGCTGACGATCGCTAGAAAGACAACGACGCTTCTCACGCCGAAAGCACCATTAGCAAAACTGCTCTGGTCTCGCGACGCCCACGGAAACATCGGTAAGTTGAAGCGATAAAACCCATACGTTCCGAGTTTCAGCAGGATGCCGGCAAGAATCACGGAGCCGGCTGTGGGCGCTTCAACGTGAGCGTCCGGCAGCCAGGTGTGAAAGGGAAACATCGGCACCTTAATCGCAAAGCCGAGCGCAAACGCGGCGAAGAGAAGGATCTGCAATGTGCCAGTTGGCAGCGACGGGCCCATTGCCTGCATGTAGATGATGTTGAATGTTCCAGTTGCGCCGCCGGAGTAATGCGCTGCAGCATCGAGCGTTCTGGAAACCAGTTCCACCGTTTGCTGATTTCCGGCGACCAGGCGAATGCCTTCCGCTGTGATCTTGCCGGTGATACTAGCGTCCTGCGTCAGGAAGTACATCTTTAGAACGCCCAGCAACATTACGACCGAACCAACAAGCGTGTAGAGAAAGAATTTGATCGCAGCGTAAAGACGATTCTCGCCACCCCAGATTCCGATCAGGAAATACATCGGCACGAGCGACACTTCGAAGAACAGGTAAAACAGAAACAGGTCCATCGAAGCAAACACACCGATCACGGCCGTCTGCAACAACAGCAACAGGACGTAATATTCTTTCTCTCGTTTTTGAATGTATTCCCAGGAAGACAACGCTGCGATGGCGCCTAGCAGTGTGGTCAAAACGATTAGCAGGACGGCAACACCGTCAACACCCATTTGATAGCGCGCGCCAATAATCGGTATCCACTCGTGATCTTCGAGGAACTGCATGCCGCCCATGCCGCGGTTGTATTTCAGCAGCCACAGCGAGAGGATGAAGTCGAGCGCAAACCAGCCGGTGGCAAATCTCTTGATCAGGCTCGACTGATCTTTCTTCATGAACGCCAGAATGAGAATGGCGCCGATCGCCGGCAACCATGTGATGAAAGAAAGAATGTAGTTGTTCATATCAATTCTGACGGCACATCCCTCAATCGAAGATCAGAAAACCGTACCAGTAATATTCCGCACAGCACTAGCAACAGCGATTGCGATATCTTTTCCATAGAATGCCGCGACCGCCACCATCAATCCCAACACCATCACGAGCGCGTAGTTTTGCGTGAAGCCTGTTTGTGCGGCGCGGAACAATGGCGACATCAGACGCGCGATAAACGCTGCAATCGTGTTGACGAGGCCGTCGACGAAATACTTGTCTACACCGCCAACAATACGACTAACCTGACGGCTCAGCCACGCGAGCCCGTTGACGATCCCGTCAACAATTTTCGAATCAAAGCGGTAGACACCTCGAGCCGCATCCATCGTGCGACGCGTGACGGTGAGCCCGTAGAATTCGTCGACCCAATACTTGTTGTAGCTCGCGTTGTAGATTGGCCGCAGTCGTTGCGCCCAGATGTTCGGAAGCTCAGGACGCCAGACGTAGAACAGCATGCCAAGTAAAATTCCGATGCCGGCGACGACGAGCGAGATGACGATAAAGATCCACTCGGTGGCCAGTTCGCTGTGAGTTGAGTTTTCTACCGAATGTGCGAGATTGAAGCCGGTGTCCCCATAAACAGCCGCGCCGCCGTGGGCACCCTCAGCGGCTGCCGGCGCTTCTGCATGTGCGCCTTCGGCAGGTACGGCTTCATGCCCGCCTTCGGGCGAATTGAACTCGCGCGTAGACGGATTCCAGATGATCGGATTGAGCCAGTTGACGATATTCAATTGACCACCGGGATGCTCGCTGCCGGTTATCGTTCTGAATGCTGGGCCAATCCCGACAAAGCCGCCGATGACCGCCAGAAGCGCCAGCACAGCCAACGGGACCCACATCGACGGCGGTGATTCGTGCGGTATGTGCGCACCGTGATGGCCATCGCCGTGCCCGTGCGTGGCCGCGTGATGTGCCGCGTCTTCGTGCACTGGTCCAACATGCTCGCCGGGCTCGTGACGCGGACGATCTCCTGCTGAAGGTTTCACCGCATCGTGCGCCGCCAGACCTTTGTCGTAAGCAGAAGCGTGAGCTTCGTCGGCTTCACCACCAGCGCCTTCGAGAAATCGTTCTTTGCCCCAGAACGTCATCGCCATCAGACGCGTCATGTAGAACGCCGTACACGTGGCGGCGATCGTTCCGATCAGCCAGACCAGCCAGCCCAGCGGGATGTGCGTCGTCTCTGCCGACTTCCAGAGAATCTCGTCTTTGGACCAGAAACCGCTGAACGGAATGATGCCGCAGATCGCGAGCCAACCGGCCATAAACGTCCAGTAGGTGTACGGCATGTATTTCTTCAAACCGCCCATGCGACGCATGTCCTGCTCGTGATGCATGCCGTGAATGACACTGCCCGCGCCGAGGAACATGAGGGCTTTGAAAAACGCGTGCGTCATCACGTGGAAGATGCCGATCGCAAACGCGCCCACGCCGCAGGCCATGAACATGAAGCCGAGCTGCGAAACGGTTGAGTAGGCAAGCACCTTCTTGATGTCGTTTTGCGTGATTCCGATGGTGGCGGCGAAGATGGCCGTCGCTGCGCCGACGAGCGCAACGACCAGTAGCATCGTTTGCGAATGCTGGAAGATGACGTTGGTGCGGGTCACCATGTAAAGACCGGCGGTGACCATCGTCGCGGCATGGATCAGCGCGGAGACCGGTGTTGGTCCAGCCATCGCATCCGGCAGCCAAACGTGTAGCGGCAGTTGTGCAGACTTACCGCAAGCGCCGATAAAGAGTCCGAGAGCAATCCAGGAGAGAATGCCCCAGTGACCGAGCAGTTCGATCGGAAAAGATTTCGCTTGTTCGAAGACTTCCGTGTACTGGGCGCTACCGAAAGTCGCAATCACGCCAAAGATCGCGAGCGCAAATCCGAAGTCGCCGACGCGATTAGTGATGAATGCTTTACGCGAAGCGTTGGCGGCTTCCTGGCGATCGAAGTAGTAACCAATCAGCAGATAAGAGCAGAGGCCCACACCTTCCCAACCAACAAACATCATCAGGAAGTTTGAACCCATCACGAGCACGAGCATCGCGAACATGAAAAGACCCATGTAAGCGAAGAAGCGGTAGAAACCGGCCTCGCCATGCATGTAGCCGGTCGCGAAGACAAAGATACAAAGACCGACGCCGGTCACGATCAGCATGAAGATCGACGAGAGGGGATCGAGCTGATAGCTCCACTCGATGTTGAGAAGCGAGTAACGCGGCGTGTTCGTTGTCGCGACCAGCATTGATTGAGTCTGGCTGCGCTCTTCCGGTGTCATCGCGGCGAGACGCTCTTCGACTTGCTTCTGAATGTCTGCCTGGCTTCGCGCCTCACCGCCCTGATTGATACTGACGGCGCCACCCGGAATCCAGTTGAAACTAAAACCATCCTGGCTTGTCAGATATGGCTTGGGCCATCCGGCATGACCGTAAGAGTAGACAGCCGTTAGGCTGATAAGAAATGCGAGCGCAACCGATCCGACTGCTATGCCTCCGATGAGTCTTTCGGAAAACCGGAGCTTTCGGCCCAACAACCCATTAATTGCGGCGCCGATTAGAGGTAGCAGGGGAACCAGCCAAATATATTTTTGCATTTTAAATATAGGACCTATAAGACCTATAAGACCTATTCTTTGTTACCACTTCAAGAGATCAATCTCATCAACCCAGATCGTTTCCTTGTTTCGGTAAAGTGCGATCACGATTCCCAGACCAATCGCTGCCTCAGCCGCGGCGACGACGATCACAAACACCGCGAAGATCTGCCCGGCGAGTGCATTGGGGCTGCCCGTCTGCGACAGATAACGAGAGAACGCAATAAAGTTCAGATTAGCAGCATTGAGAATCAACTCGATCGACATGAAGATGACGATGATGTTGCGCCGGGTGAGCACACCCGCCACTCCGATGATGAACAGCAGCGCACCAATCACTAAAAACTTCGAGAGGTCCGGGTTCGCAGCAGCGGTTCGCGTCTGGTAGAGCATCTCTCCGAGGCGGCTGCGTTCGGCCTCCTGAAACAACATTGCTAATATTGGATTGAAGAAGCTGAGCATATTAATCCACTTGAGGCCCTATCTTTGCGAGTTCCGGATCCCTCGCGACCTCTACTTGGAGAAGCTCCGGATCGACGTCGTCAGCAGAAGCTTCCTGCTTGAGCGTGCGCGCCAGCATTACGGAGCCGATGATGGCGACGAGCAGCAGTACGCTGGCGATTTCAAACGGCAACGACGCATATCGATAGAGAGTGTTGCCGATATTCTGTGAGTCTCTGGTGATCTTGCTGCTGCCGGTCCCTGAATTGGCGTACGTCTGATCTTTCCTCGCCTGTTCTGCGGCGATTCTTTCAGCCGACGGCTGGTCTGCACGCGCCTGCAAGCCCTGATAACCGCGGTTCACTGAGTACAGCACACCACCGACCAGCAGGAAACAGAAGATCAAGCTCGCCGTAACCTGTCTTTGATTGTTGAAAATCTCATCCCGTCCACGCTCTTCAGCGCCCACGTTCACGAGCATGATGACAAAGAGAAACAGCACCATCACGCCGCCGACGTAAACAAGAATCTGCACACCGGCAATGAACTCCGCCCCCGAAAGCACAAACAACGCCGCCACGGAAACGAGCGACGAAATCAAAAACAGCGCGCTATGAACGGCATTGCGCGCCATCACGGTCAACAACCCCGCAAAGATCGCCGCGAGTCCGAAGATCCAGAAGAAGAGCGCTTCGTAACCGGATAAGTTCATTTTCGTTTTGAATAGGTCCTATAGGTCCAATAGGACCTATTTTCTAGCTTGTGTACTTCACCGTTTCCCGCCCTTGCTCGAGCATTTCGCGATTCCAGACGAAGCCTGCGCGCGAGTAGGTCGCCAGTTCGAAGTCCTGTGTCAGTTCCAGACATGATGTCGGACAGGCTTCCTGGCACAGAGCACAGAACATGCATCGTGAAGTGTCGAAGATAAACTCGTCGAGCACTTTCTTGCGGCGCGGTTTTCCGGCGACGACGATCTCGACGTCCATCGGAATCACGTCGATGCAGTCTTCGGGACACGCGATCGCGCAGAGGTTGCAGGCGATGCAGAGCGTGTCGTGTGTTTCGGGATCCATGTTGAGACGCGGCGCGCCATGGAATCGCGGCGCCACGTCAGGCCGGACCTTCGGGTACTGTTCGGTGTAGATTCCCTTGCCCGCCACGGCGTCTTTATCAGTGATAGCGCCGATGTTGTATTTCAACGTCAGCCCCATACCTTTGATGAGATCGATCATGAAGAAGCGTTTGAGCTTCTGAGCGAACGTCGGTTTTGGAGTCTTTACTAATGGCATAATTAACTCTCTGCCTGCACAGCGGGCTTGCCTTTTGGCACATTCACCAGCTTGATATTTCTGCGCTGTATTTTCAGATTGAAATCTCGCGAGCGCCAGTTGATGCGCGCCAGCAGCGCTGCGGTAACGAAGACGCCCACTATTCCAAACGCGATCATGATCCCTTTGCCGCTCTTCGTAAGGTTCAAGCCGCGATCAAGCTTCTCGATGGTCTCGATTCCCTTCCAACCATTTAGGGCCTGAACGACGAAGATTGCAAACGCCGAAAGCACGATATTGATCAGCGCGGATGGTATTAGCCACTTCCAGCCTATATCCATCAGCTGATCGTAACGGAACCGCGGCAACGTCCAGCGCAACCAGAAATAGATGTACAGAATGATCGACGCCTTAACGAGGAACACCAGCAGGCTGACGATGACGTACAGGTTGTGATGTCCACTTGTCTGGAGTCGATTAACAAACGGGAAGTACCAGCCACCGAGATAAACCGTGGTCGCTACCGCAGCCACGACGACCATTGCCGCATACTCGGCCATGAAGAAGAGCGACCAGCGTATTCCCGAGTATTCAGTATGGAAGCCGGCAACGAGCTCTGATTCTGCTTCGGGCAAGTCGAATGGCGCGCGATTGTTTTCCGCAATACCGCTGATTAGAAACAGCAGGAAACCGGCAGGCTGATAGACGATGTACCAGATGGAATCTGATCCTTGTGCAGCGACGATGCCGGACATCGAGAGCGTACGCGCAAACATCAATGCGCCGATCAGCGAGAGACCCATCGCCACTTCGTACGAGACCATCTGCGCACTCGATCTCAAGCCACCCAGCAGCGCGTACTTCGAATTGGACGACCAGCCGGCAAGAATCAACGCCAACACGCCAACACTCGAAACCGCTAACACCAGCAGCAACCCGATATTGACGTCGGCGATGACGGCCCAGTCAGGTCCAAACGGAATGACGGAGAAGACTATGAATGCTGAGGCAACCGCGATGTAAGGCGCAAAGAAAAAGATCCAGCGGTCCGCATTTTCCGGAATGAAATCTTCTTTGGTGAGCAGCTTGAGTCCGTCGGCAATGGGTTGCAGTAGTCCCCACGGTCCAACACGCATCGGACCAAGACGCGCCTGCATGAATGCGGAAATCTTTCGCTCCAGATACGTCGCGTAAGCGACCCAAAGTGCGACGAGCGTGACGACGAGGCCAATCTGGATCAAAGGCCAAACGAAAAATTTTATCCAGTCCTCGCTGAGTCCGGTCTTCAGCAGTAAGTCGTTCAGTACATCAATGGGGGCAAATAGAAGCATGTATTAGCGATCGATCTCCCCTAAAACGATATCAAGCGTTCCGATAATGGCGACCACGTCAGCCACGAGGTGTCCGATACACATCTGCCGCAGCGCCTGCAGATTGATGAATGAAGGAGGACGAACCCTGACGCGCCACGGCTGCGCAGTGCCGTCGGAAACAATGTAACAACCAATCTCGCCCTTCGGCGCCTCAATCGTGTGATAGTAATCACCGACGGGCGGCTTCACGACTTTCGGCAACTTCGCATTGACTGGTCCATCCGGAAGATTTTCCAGCGCCTGATCGATGATTCGACGCGACTGTCTCATTTCCTCTAGTCGCACCAGATATCGATCATATGTGTCGCCGTTCTCGCCGAGTGGAATATCGAAATCCATGTCGGCGTACGCGGCGTATGGTCGTGACTTACGAACGTCCCAGGGAACTCCGGAACCGCGAAGCGCCGGACCAGACAACCCAATCGCGATCGCATCCTCGGCAGAGATCACTCCGATACCAACTGTGCGGCTCAGCCAAATGCGATTCTCGGAAAGGACTGTCTCGTACTCGTCGAGTCGTTTCGGAAAGTTGTTGACGAACTGGCGTACGTCTTTATCGAAATCGTCGTAAGCATCGTTTGGCATGCCGCCGACGCGCCATGCGTGACAGGTCAATCGGGCACCAAACTGTCGTTCGAAGATCTTCAGAATCTCTTCGCGTTCGCGCAGCGCCCAGAGCAGAACTGTGACGGCGCCGATATCGAGCGCGTGCGTAGCCAGCCAGAGCAGGTGCGAAGCGATGCGATTCAGTTCGGTGAGAATCGTGCGCAGGTAATGCGCGCGCGGCGGAACGGGAAGTCCCATCATCTGCTCGACTGTTTCCACCCACACCAGCCCGTTTGAAACCGCGGCGATGTAATCGAGTCGATCCCAGTAAGGCGCGATCTGCGTGTACATGCGATTCTCGGCGATCTTTTCCATCCCGCGATGGAGATAACCAATATCGCAATCAAGATCGATGACCGTCTCGCCGTCGAGCTTGAGGACCACGCGCAACACGCCGTGCGTCGACGGGTGCTGCGGTCCCATGTTCAGCACCATCTCCGGGCTGTCGAGCAGTGTTTCCTGAGTTGTTGCGATTTCTACTTGATGCATTGCTTCAATTCTTCATGTTAGACAGGATTACAAGATTTCATGATTAACAGGATATCTTGCAAATCATGCAATCTTGTTAATCCTGTCCAAACTATGCCGGCGGCACCTCTGATGCTTGCGGCTTGTAACACCCCGTCACCTGAAACGGCTCAATCACTAACCCAATATCTTCCACTTCACCGTTCTCGCGACGCTCCAACAGCTTCAAAACGATCGCACTCGCGGCGCTCGCCTTGTTCCAGACGTTTCTCGGCGCCGCGGTTTCAGTCAAAACAAATCCCGCTACTTTCGCCGCGTCGGGCGTGTCAAAGACTTTCGCATCGTAATGAGTGGCGATCTCTTTCGGCGTCATTTGTCTTTCGGCATTACGTCTTTACCGCCGCGGAAAATCTCGCGCATGATTCGTTCCTGCGGCACTGACAAAAGATCCAGTCCATAACCGCGCCGCTGCTGCAACTGCTCCATCTCGACTTCGGTCATCACCGGCAAATGAGTCTCGGTCCACGCATTTTCGACAAACTCGAGCGGATAATCTTTCCGCAACGGGTACCCTTCCCAATCAGGCGGCAAGAGCAAGCGACGCAAATCCGGATGATTGGTAAAAATGACACCGAACAGATCAAAAACCTCGCGCTCGAGCCAGTTTGCGGCGGGCCAGACGGTCGTCACGCTGTCCACCCTGTCCTTCGCCGCCGCCTTCAACCTAACACGCTCATTATTCTCAATTGAAAACAGGTTGTAGACGATCTCAAACGGTGTTTGCCGGCGGTCGGGATAGTGAACGCACGTTAGATCGGAGAGATAGTTGAAGCTCACCTCGCGGTCGTTCTTAAGAAAATTGCAGATCTCAACGATGCGTTGGCCGTCGACGTGAACGGAGAGCTGTCCGATAAACTCGGACGCATCGCCAATCGCGTCACCGAATTTAGCTTTGAGTTTTTTGACGAGTGGATGTCCGGTGGCGTCGGTCGGTTTGGGACCTTCGTCTTTTTTCTTGACCGGAGGTTTTGGAGCGCCTGCTGCGGCCGGTCGTTCAAGAGATTCTTTTACGGCGGCGACGCGCGCTTTTGCCTGCTCGACCATCGACGCCTTTTCGGCATCGGCTCCGGCGAGCGTTCCTGCGGACGGAATAGCTGAGGGAGGAGGCGTGCCGGACGCCTCAGCATCTGAGACGCCCGGCGATACGGGTTCTTCAGAACCAGGTTGCTTAGTGTCTTCTGACATCAGGCCGTAAGCTCGTTCACACTTACACGTCGATTGGGCTAATTATCTCCTCACAGAACTGGGAAGACAATCGCTCAGTAAACACTGCTGTTACAGCGAATAAGAGAAGAAAGCGAAACAAATTATAGCAAAGCGTTATTCATATTACCTCATGGCGAGAATGATCACACCAATTTTTTCTTTGGAGTAAACTAGCGCGATGCCAAACGCTCGGGCTCCGCTTAATCGGACGTTGACGCTCTCTGAAGGCGAACTAGTTCGATACAAGGCCTCACTCGCGACGCTGGAATCACCTGCGACTCTCGAAAATATTCAGGACAAGCTGTTTTGCCAGGATATCTTCACGGCACTGCCCAATCTGCCGGATCGCTCGATCAATCTGATGTTTGCGGATCCGCCGTATAATCTTACGAAGAGCTTCAACGACCGAAAATTCAGGAAAGTCTCGACTGACGACTATGCAGAATGGCTGGACTCGTGGCTGTCTCAGACTGTCAGGTTACTCAAGCCGACGGCCTCAGTTTACATCTGCGGCGACTGGCGCAGCTCCGCGGCTATTCAGCGCGTCGGTGAAAAATATTTCATTTCTCAGAACCGAATCACGTGGGAACGCGAAAAAGGACGTGGCGCGAAGTCGAATTGGAAGAACTGCTCCGAAGACATCTGGTTTTTTACAGTCACTGAAGACTATTACTTCAATGTCGATGCCGTGATGCTCAAACGTCAGGTCATCGCGCCATACACGGACAGGAATGGCGAGCCGAAAGATTGGAGCGAGACTGAAAACGGCCGGTTCAGAGTCACGCATCCTTCGAATATGTGGACAGATCTCACGGTGCCCTACTGGTCAATGCCCGAAAACACCGATCATCCGACGCAAAAACCCGAGAAACTGCTAGCCAAGATCATTCTCGCGAGCTCACGCGAAGGCGACGTCGTCTTTGATCCATTCAACGGGTCCGGAACTACTACGGCGGTGGCGAAAAAGCTCGGACGTCGCTATCTGGGTGTTGAGATTGATGAGAATTTTTGCTGCCTCGCGCAGAAACGGCTCGAACTCGCGTCTACAGATCGAAGCATTCAGGGGTATGTCGAAGGTGTCTTTTGGGAACGCAACAGCAAGAAATTTTCCAGGAAGAAAAACTAGTCCTGCTCTTCACGGATGTATATAATTCGGCTGCTCCAAAGAACAAGCCGGCCAACCAATCACAACTGAATAGTTCTTGAACACGGTGAAATAGGAATTCAATAGGAGACCGCCATGTTGATGCGTAAACGTAGCATCGTAGTAGTTTCACTCCTGACGCTTTGCTTTTCGCTCCATCCAATCCTTACGACAAAGGCTCAGGAGACCAAAGATGTACTCGGTTCGCTTCGTTTTCGACACATCGGACCGGTCGGCAACCGTCTCACTTCCGTCGTCGGCATTCCGGACCAGCCAAATATCTACTACGTCGGCGCAGCCTCGGGAGGAGTTTGGAAAACTATTGATGGCGGTGTCCATTGGGAGCCGATCTTCGATAGCCAACCGGTCTCATCGATCGGCGCGTTGGCCATTGCCCCTTCTGATCCGAAGATCGTTTGGGCAGGCACAGGTGAGCCGTGGCTTCGAAGTCACATCTCAGTGGGTCAGGGAGTCTATAAATCAACAGATGCGGGCAAGACGTGGACATTGATGGGATTGGAAAAGACCGGTCGCATCAGTCGAGTCGTCATCGATCCCCAAAATCCTGACATCGTTCTCGTAGCTGCCCTCGGGCACGCTTATGGCCCACAACAGGAACGAGGTGTTTTCCGCACTATCAATGGCGGCAAAACCTGGGAGCGCGTGCTCTTCACAGATGAGAATAGTGGTTGTGCTCATCTCGAAATGGATCCCAATAATTCGAAGGTTCTCTTTGCCGGCATGTGGCCCATTGAGATTCATACCTGGGGCCGTCAAAGTGGGGGACCCGGTAGTGGTCTTTTCAAGTCGATTGACGGAGGCGTCACTTGGAAGCGTCTTTCGGGCAATGGTCTTCCGACACGCACGATCGGCAAGATCGTCTTTGCAATTGCACCCAACAACTCGAAACGCATTTACGCTTTAATCGAAACGGGCGATGGAGTGCCTTTGAAGGGCAAGGAGACCGACCGCGGCAAGCTTTGGCGATCAGATGATGGCGGTGAAAACTGGCGCCTCGTGAGCTATGACCGAAATCTCGGCGGCCGCACTCATTATTACTTTCGTGTGGCGGTTGCTCCCGACAACGAGAACGAAACCTATTACCTCACTGCGGGATTCGCACGCTCAACTGACGGAGGGGAAACCGCAAGAATGCTTGTCGGTGGGGCGAGTCCGGGAGGCGACAATCACGACATCTGGATCGACCCAAAGAACGCGAACCGGATGGCGGTGGCCAACGACGGTGGAGTATCAATCTCAACGACGCGAGGACAGACGTGGTTTCGCATTCAGCTTCCAATCGCCCAGCTGTATCACGTCACGGTCGATAATCGAATTCCTTATTACGTCTACGGAAACGAACAGGACGATCCTTCATATCGGGGACCAAGCCGCTTAGCAGGAGCCGGCATTGGGAGTTCGATTCCACGTAGCGCTTGGCAGTCTGTGGGCGGAGGAGAGAGTGGTTGGGCCACGCCGGATCCCGTCGATCCAAACATTATTTGGTCGAGCGCGTCAGGTTCTGGGAGCGTCGGCGGCATCGTCGAACGTTTCGATCTACGCAACGGTCAAATGCGTCGTGTAGAAGTTTGGCCCGACCAAACCAATGGGTCACCAGCAGCCGAGTTGAAGTACAGATTTGTCTGGACGTTTCCGCTCACCATCTCACCGCATGAGCATAAGAAGCTTTACGTCGGCAGCCAGTTTGTCCACCAGACAACCGATGATGGGCAGAGTTGGCAAGTCATCAGTCCGGATCTCACAACGAACGACAAAAGCAAACAGGGATTTTCCGGTGACCTGACCGGTGACAATATTGGCGTAGAGTATTTCTCGACAATCTTCGCCATCGCTGAGTCGCCGAAGGAGAAGGGATTAATCTGGGTCGGAACCAATGATGGCTTGGTCCAAATGACGCGCGATGGGGGCAAGAATTGGACCAACGTAACGAAAAATATTCCCAACCTGCCACGCTGGGGGACGGTGAGCAACATCGAGCCGTCTCGTTACGAGGCCGGCGCCGTTTATCTAACGGTCGACTTTCATCAGGAGAACAATCGCGATCCCTTCATCTTCAAGTCGAAGGACTACGGAAAGACCTGGAAAGCCATCACGAACGGCATTCCGCGAAGTATGTTGAGTTACGCACACTGCATCAAAGAGGATCCCGTCCGACCGGGGCTTTTGTACGTGGGAACGGAAAATGGTCTTTATGTTTCCTTCAACGATGGCGAGAACTGGGAACCATTGCAAAGCAATATGCCGCGCGCGCCGGTCTATTGGATGGCTATTCAGGAGCACTTCAATGATCTCGTGATCGCGACTTATGGGCGTGGCTTTTGGATCCTTGACGACCTCACACCAATTCAGCAGATGAATCAAACAGTCCGCGATTCAACTGTACACCTCTTTCCACCGCGTCCGGCCTATCGATTTAGACAGGGTACGGTGCCGGTGACAATGCCGGACGACCCCTCAGCAGGCCAGAATCCGCCCTATGGAGCGCCGCTCAGCTACTACCTGAAGACAGCGCCTGCAGGCGACGTTCGAATCCGTATTGCAGATGCGAAAGGTCAGACAGTTAGAACATTCACCGGAAGCAAGAATGTCGGGCTGAATCGGGTCGTTTGGAATCTGGAAGGCGAACTGACGACAGAGGTCCGCATGAGAACTAGCCCGGCATACGCTCCCGAGATAAAGGTCGATAAGGACGGCACTCGCAGTGCTCCCGGTGCTCCACGCATGTCGATTTTGTTGCCGCCGGGCACTTACACAGTAAAACTCTTGGTGGCGGGGCAGGAGCTTAGTCAGCCCCTCATAATCAGAAAAGATCCGAATTCCGGCGGCTCTGAGGCTGACATCAGTGCCCAGACAGCGATGATGCTCGAGTTAAGTAAGGATCTTGAAACGGGCTCCAGAATGGTAAACCAAATAGAGTTGATTCGCAGTCAGCTTGATCAAATGACTACGACATTGGACTCGGCTTCATCGACCGTAAAGTCTGCCGCCGGCGATCTTGACAAGAAATTGATCGAGATTGAGGAAGACCTGATTCAGCGGAAGCTGACCGGGCAAGGGCAGGATACCGTCCGCTGGCCACCGAAGTTGTTAACTAAGATCAACTACCTTGCGAATGGACTGAGCAGCGGGGATTTTCCGCCGACGAAGCAGCAGCGTGAAGTGCACCAATTGTTTAAGGAACAACTGTCCGGACTGCAAAAGCGCCTGGACGGTGTCTTGAATAAAGATCTGACCGGGTTTAATAAATTGCTTTCCGACAACAACATTAAGACGGTCATCAAGTCAGCGCTTTAGCAAAATACTCGGAGGGTACTGTAGGGGCGGCCCTCCGTGGCCGCCCGGCGTGGAAC
>JBKPPU010000113.1:0-4335 GCA_046733695.1 Acidobacteriota bacterium | reverse complement strand
TTGCAGCCTTCGAAGCGTGGTCCACCAAAGTCGTCGAGCGAAAGGTTCTGGACCTGCAGGTTGGTACCCATCGCGCCGTCGAAGACGACGATGCGTTCTTTGAGTGTTTCGAGAAGATTCGGCATAGGCAATAACAAAGGCCCCGCGCCTAACAACGCAGAGCCTGAAACTTGTTCACCGAGCTGTTTAGCGGATTATTTTACGTGGCCGCAAGTCGCTTTAACTCACCACGTCAAATTGTCAAAGGGTATTGAACCACATCCTGTTAATCCTGTAAATCCTGGAATCCTGTGGAAGGTTCTAGTCAACAGCCCAAAGCTCGCTCACGTTCAACTCGAAACCGGGCAGTAACGGATCACCAGAGACAGTCTCTGGATTATCCAGAACAACTACTTCTTCATCAGGCCGGTAAACATAGATTCGGCGTGTGCTCGGATCTATCAACCAGCCAAGTGACGCGCCGTTAGCTATGTACTCCGACATCTTGTTGAAAAGCACAGGCAGGCGATCAGTCTTAGACCGAAGTTCGACTACAAAGTCAGGACAAATAGGAGCAAAGCTGTCTTTTTGCTGTTTGGTCAGACTGTCCCACTTTTCGCGCCTTACCCATGATGCATCCGGCCCCCGGATCGCACCGTTTGGTAACGTGAAGCCGGTGTCAGAGCCAAAACAGACACCGGTGCTGTGCTCTCTGCACCACGCTCCGAATTGGTAAGTGAGGTCGAAATTACGTCTACTTGTGAGTGCACCTGCAGGCGGCATAACTATTAATTCTCCGGTTGAGGTGAGTTCAAGCCGCAGGTCGTCGTACTTGCCACAAAGTTCTTCGAACTGTTCCGCAGTTATTGGTTGAGGTAGACCAATCAGTTCGGACGGAATTAATTCGTCAGGTTGTGTGAGATTGCGAGCCATTCTGAACTCCTAATCCTTACGAGCATCCTAGCACTGGTCCGACTCCCTGACTAGTAGGCGAATTTGGCTATCTTTTGTCGAATTTGGCTAGTCATGCTCGAACTTGGCTATTTACGATTTCCGCGTTAACCTCTAACATCCTTCGATATGCGACGCGCTATCTACCCCGGTTCATTCGACCCGGTCACCAACGGTCACCTGGACATCATCGAGCGCGGCTGCAAACTCTTCGACGAGATCATTATCGGCATTCTCGTCAATCCGGATAAGCAACCTTTGTTCACCGTCGAAGAGCGTCAGGAGATGCTCGCTGATGTTATCAACAGCATCGATAAAGGACGCTGCACACTCCGCGTCGATTCCTTCAGTGGGCTGCTCGTAAAGTATGCGGTGGCCCAGGAGGCAGACGTCATCGTTCGCGGTATTCGAGCCATCTCCGACTACGAATACGAGTTTCAAATGGCGTTAATGAACCGTAGACTTGAGCCGGGTATCGAAACCGTGTTCATGATGCCCGCTGAGACTTACTCCTATGTGAGCTCACGACTGGTTAAAGAAGTGTTTCAGCTCGGCGGCGCTGTCACCGGTCTGGTCCCGCCGCTGATTGAAAAACGAATGAAAGAAAAGTTGAAGCAAGGATGAAAACCCGGCCTGTTATGTCACCTGTTATGTCACCCTTTCCTGTTTCTGAAAATGTCCGTCGCATGCAGTCGTCAGCCACAATGGCTGCCATGCAGGCTGCAGAAGCGTTGCGAGCCACCGGTGCGAATGTGTGCGACTTCGGCGCCGGTGAACCCGACTTCGACACACCCGACAACATCAAACAAGCCGCCGAACGAGCGATGCGTGCGGGCCGCACGAAGTACACAGCTAACGCCGGTATTCGCGAACTGCATCGCGCGATTATCGACTTCTACCGCGAGATGTTCGGCACCGAGTATCAATCATCCGAAGTGATGGCAACTGCCGGCGGCAAGCAGGCAATCTTCAACGCAGTCGTCACACTACTAAACCCGGGCGATGAAGCGCTGATTCCGAAACCATACTGGGTGACGTTCCCCGAGATCGTAGTCTTCGCGGGTGCAAAACCCGTCTGTATCGAAACTGAAGAAACAAACTTCGTGCTCACAGTCGATCAGGTTGAGCGCGCCATCACGCCGCGAACCAGGCTGCTGATTCTGAACTCGCCTTCCAACCCTTCCGGTCGCGTGTTACCTCCGGCGGAGTTTCGCAAGATCATCGAACTGACCAGCGAGCGTGGGATTTACGTCGTTTCCGACGAGTGTTACCTGCGTTTTGTCTATCCGCCAGGCGAAGTCTTTAGCGCGGCGAGTTTGCCTCCGGAATTACGCTCGCGTTTGTGTATTGCCGGATCTTTTTCGAAGACTTACGCGATGACGGGTTGGCGCGTTGGATACGCACTCGCGCCGGCTGACTGGATCAAAGTGATGCTGAAGGTCCAGGGTCACTCGACTTCCAACGCAAACTCAATCGCGCAGTGGGCGGCGGTCGAGGCACTCACTGGATCGCAGGAATCAGTGGGGATCATGCTCGCTGAATACACCCGACGGCGTGAGTGGTTATTGAATGCGTTGCGTGAGATTCCAGGATTCAAGTGCAGCGAACCCGAAGGTGCGTTCTACGCATTCCCGGACATACGCGGTTGTTTGAAAAAAGATCTGAAGACGTCAGGTGAGTTTGCACAGCGACTACTTGAAGAAGAACACACGGTGGTCACTGACGGAGCAGGCTTCGGAGCGGAAGGATTTATTCGGATTTCTTACGCGACGTCGATGAATCAGATAATTGAAGGTATCAATCGAATCAAAAGCTTCGCGCAAAGACACTTTTAGCCGCGGATTGACGCGGATAAACGCTGATCTGCGTTCATCTGCGTAAACCCGCGGCTAAAATTTCTTAGTACAGGTTGAAGTTGTATTCCAACTGCATCCACATCGAGACCTGATGCCCGTCCTTCGTTGCAGGTACGAACTTGATCTGACGTGCCGCTGCAATTGCTCTCTCAGTCAAACCATACGGCAGACCAGAGACAGTTCTGATATTCGTCACTGATCCGTTTGACGCAAACACCACTTTCAGCACCACCGTGCCGGTGACCTGGTTCTTGCGCGCGTCTTCCGTGTACTGCGGCTCAGGCTTCGCTAACAGACGAGCTTTCGTAGTGACGTCCTTGCCGGTAAAGATCTTGTCGTAGCCGCCGCCACCACCGCCGCCTGGTCCACCACCGCCGTCGTTTCGATCGCCGCCGCCGATATTACCACCGCGACCTGGTCCGAGACCGCCGCCTTCACCCGGTCCGATACCGCCGCCTGTTCCGGTTCCGATACCGTTACCAGTACCCGGTCCGGACGAAGGATCGGTGCTCTTCGATTTGTAGTCGCCGTATGGCAACACACGCGCGTCAGGTGGCACGAGCATCGGGTCTGCGACCACTGTCGCCGCTACGGGCAACGACGGATTCTTGATTTGGGGTGGCTTCGGATCCGGCGCAACTACCTGTGGAATTGTCAGAGAGGCCTGTGGAACCTTACCAAACGAAGCCGGCTTCGATTCTTCACGTCCACCGCCACCACCACCCGCGGCTTTTTCAGGCTTCGGCTTGCTGCCGCCGCCACTGCCCTTGTTCAGACCCGCAGTTCCCGGATCAGGAGTCGGTTGCTCGTCTGGAATGTCGAGCATCTGCTCGACCTGAAGCTCTTCCTGATTCTGTGCAATCGCTTCCTGCCGTCGTTGATGACGGTCGATTCCGATAATGATCCCGAGGATGACGAACAGGAATACGAACGACGAGATCATTGCCGCGACTACACTCCGCGAGTCGGATGGTTCAGCGCCCATTACTGCCGCACCACGCTCGCGTCCGAGCCACGTCGAAAAGAGCGCCACCAGTAAACCACTGGCAATCAGCGCGAAAACGACCAGCCCAACTCGCGATGACGCCGGTCCCTGGGCACGATCCATCAGCATGACCGCGGCGACCAGTGCCACCATCCCCAGAAAGGCCGCTCCCATTGCCACCAGCACATTTGGTTTACCGAGAAACAGGCGAAACTTTTGGCCGTAACCCACAAACGCGCGCTTCGTGAATCCAAACGGATCGCGTTTGAACTCGGGCCACGTCAGTTCATATTGATGGGCCGTATCTTTTATCTCATGGCTAAGACGAGCGATCAGACCAGAGTCGTCCATGATGGTCAGGTGATACTCGTCTCGGAGAGCAAGTGCTGAGGAAGTATTGGTGGCAACGTAGATGGGATCGTTTGCGATCGGCTCCTCGTTATAAGCCGCCGCGGATTCGATCGCTGGGGTTTGGTTGTCTCTGCTGACAGTCATGCTCGGGTCCCGATCAACTGTCAGGCTTGGCTCTTCCACTGGCGGGGTAACCACTGTCAGGGGTGTGCC
>JBKPPU010000112.1:0-20291 GCA_046733695.1 Acidobacteriota bacterium | reverse complement strand
TTTGCGCAGGTCTGCACGCGTGAGGTCAGAAATCTGTTTTCCGTTCTTGTTGGCCCAGGATTGAAGTCGATCCAGATCGCGTCGATAACTCTCGAGAGAAAGACGCGCGAGACCTTTCTCGACTTGAAGATAGGTTAGGAATTCTTTGGGGAAGTCTCGCTCCACAGATTACGCAGATTACCATTAAATCTGCGTAATCTGTGGATTATTCGTAGCGCAGGCACTCGATGGGATCCAGTTTAGAAGCCTTGCGGGCGGGCCAGACACCGAAGATCAATCCGACACCGATCGACACGGTGAGACCGGTGACAACTGCCCATGTAGGAATCGAAGCCGGCATACTTGGGAATATGAAAATCAGTAGCTGGCTGATTCCGATGGCCAGCACCACGCCGAGCGTCCCGCCAAGAAACGTCAGCATCATCGCTTCGAAGAGAAACTGTCTCACGATGTCGCGGCGACGAGCACCAATCGCTTTGCGCACCCCGATCTCCTTCGTGCGTTCGGTTACGCTGACCAGCATGATATTCATCACGCCGATGCCGCCGACGAGCAGGCCCAAACTCGAGATCGCGATGGCAATCAATCCGACCATTGCCGTGATGCTGTCAAACTGTTCGATAAACTTATCGGCAGTCTTGATATCGAAGTTATTCGGATCGCCAAACTTCACATGACGACGCCGGCGCAGAATCTCTTCCGACTGCGTCAGTGCTTCCTGAACCTGTCCGGTCTTGCCGCGGATTACCATTAACAAATAACCCTTGGCGGGCGCGATTTTTTGTGCAGTGCGAAATGGAATGTAAACAGCATTGTCTTCTTCGTTCTCGCCGAAGAATCCAGCCTTGCGCTTCTCGAGTACGCCGATCACCTCGAAGTTGTAGCCGCCCATTCGTACCTGAGCGCCGGCGATGTTGTTGTAACCAGGAAACAGTGCTTCGGCAGCATTCACGCCGATGACCATCACGTTGGCACGCTGCTGATCGTCGGAGTCGGTGATGAAGCGGCCTTCTTTTATGACGATGTTGGTGATGTCAGCGTAGTTTGCTGAAACTCCTGATGTATTACCCCAACGATAGTTGCGGCCCTGGTAAGTGACGTTGTCATCGAACGGTCCGCCGCCATAGCCGACGTTTGGCGCGACGTGCGCAACATCATCGACTGCAGGAGCCTGTGCCTTGATTGTTTCGGCGTCTGCGACTGTCAGCGGCTTCCGAAGTCGTTCGGAGCGATCTTCGCCAGTGCGGGGGCCGGTTGAAAGATGGAACGCATAGATATTGTTTGTTCCATACTCTTCGATAATCGCCACGATACTCTGCCGCATGCCGGTCAAGAGGGAAGCGATCGAAATCGCGGTCATCACACCGATCACGATTCCCAGCACAGTAAGAAAACTGCGGAACTTGTGATCGCGAACACTGTCGAGCGCCATCTTCAGTGTCTCGCGCAAAATACCTTTTGGCAGTTGTAACTTCATTAACCTGCTTATGCTTTAGTCAGTGCCAGGATCGGATCCAGCCGGGCAGCTTTGAAAGCCGGATAAATACCCGCAATCATTCCCACAACTGTCGAAACTCCCAATGCCAGGATGATGTAACCGATCGTGATCGTCATCGTGATCGACGCGAGCATGGTGATTGCGGTCGTGATACCCCAGGAGATTAATAATCCGATTACACCCCCCAGCGCGCAAAGAATTCCCGACTCAATCAAAAACTGCATCAGGATCTGTCGTCGCGTAGCGCCGACTGCCTTTCGGAGTCCGACTTCAAAAGTTCTCTCGGTGACGCTCACGAGCATGATGTTCATCACCACGATGCCACCGACAACAAGGGTGATGAGCGTGATCGGAATAACGACCTTGGCGATCGTGCCGGTGAACTCATCGATTTGCTTGTTGAGATCTTCAACGTTCACGAGACCAAAATCGTCTTCTTCGTTGCCGTTGAGACGGTGTTTGATGCGCATCGCGACGCGCGCGTCTTCAATGGCCTGACGAAAACTCTCGCGCGATTTGGCTGAGCCGTGAATCTGGAGTCCGTTACGCCCGAAGATTTGCAAGTGCGTGGTTACGGGAATGTAGATGTGACGGTCGAACGAGTCGCCAAAGAACGCGCCGCGCTTTTCCTCGACACCGATGACCCGCATTGGCAGGCCGCGAACCTTAAGTGTCTTTCCAATCGGGTCCTGATTCGGGAAAAACTTTTCCTTGATGTCGGCGCCGAGAACCACGACAAGCGCCGAGCGCTGCACGTCGTCGTTGGAGATAAATCTGCCTGTTTCAATGGTTTTGTCTTCGATATCGACCATGTTAGCCGAATGACCGAAGACCTGAGCGCCCGGAAACTCGATCCCATCCTGCTTCAGATCCGTTCCGCTTCCGACGCCCGCGCCGACTTCAGAACACGCAGTACAATGATCGCGAACCCATTCGTAGTCGTCCCAGTTGAGCCTTTTATTACGTCGATTGCGACGCTCAAACTCGTCGTCGTCCATGTGTCCGGAGAAGGCCATCCGGGCAATCATGAAGTGATTACTACCGAGAACTTTGGTAATTTTCTCGACGACGTAGGTATTGAGACCGCTGATCGAAGCGCCGACCGTGACCACCGACGCCACGCCGATGATGATGCCGATAAGCGTTAAGAAAGCCCTGAGTTTGTGGGCAAAGATCGACTGCAGAGCAATCTTCAGGGCATCAGAATAAAAGGACAGTATTGCTTTCATAACTCTGGACGGGGCCGTATACGCGCCCGGTGCCCGCGAAGTTCAATCCGGGGCTACAGAGTTAAGACGTTCTACACTGCCGAGGTATTAACAGGTTCTTCAGTCGGTTTGATGGTGAATTTCTCTGTCCAGCGGATGCGGCCCGTTACCTGCATGACGACGAAGAGCGTCAGCACCGAACCGATGGTGATGGCGAGGCCCGTGAAGCCCTTCAGGAAGAACGCGTAGGAAAACATCACGAGGTAGATAAACTGCGCGAGGGCAGCCTCTCTGCTCGCAAACCGCATCCCCACGACCAGCCGCAAATAACTCACGACCAGAAACACAGAGACTAACGACGAGACCGCAAACGCGGCGTGAATCGATATGTGATCGACGAGGTACGCCAAAAGCAGGTGGAATGAGAAGAACGCGGCAGCGAGGAAAAAGTAATTCATGGGGTGAAGATCGATGCCGCGCATTGTGGTGATGATCATCATGAGGAAGAAAAAGAAGAAGAGTGATACCGGGGCAAAAAAGCTGATTTTCCCGGCGAGTGGTCCCGGCTGGAGTTTCTCCGGCATGACCATCGCGATTTGATAACCAGAGACCAAACTTTTGTAAGACCAATTGAGGTCCCAGCCATTGGCCGTCTCCGTCTTTTCTGACGGGGAGAGCGTGTTGTCAGGGAAATCAATGTCTTTGAAGTTCGTCTTCATGCGCAGGTAAAAGTTATTTACCTGCGCAACGTCGGCACTCCCAAAGCTGTAACGCCACTCATTGAGTCCCTGAGAGCTGTAGCTGACGGCAAGCTGGGCAGTCTTACCGGCGGCGACTTTGAACGCGGTTGCGGCGGCGTTTTCCGCATTCGTGATCGGGACAGGGTTGCCGTCTACGGTGAAAACCAGGTTGTCGTAGATGGCCTGAGCGGTTGGAAAATGTACCTGGAAATCGACAGTCTGTTCTTTGTCACTCGTGTTACGGAATCCGTAGACACCTGAAAACGCGACCTTGTAGGTGCTGTACCACAACAAACCTTTTTGCCGGTGTTCCAGGTTCAGGTCGACGTCGATCTTGCTGCTCTCGAGCGGCAGTGGTGTTTCGAATTCCTCCGTTATGATCTTCTCGACTTTCTTTCCGTATTCATACGTCTCCTGCTTCTTATCAACCTTTGTCTTGAACGAAGCGGTCGGAGGCGCCTGACTTTGAGCTGTGCCCCACGTCGATGCGACGCGACTCGAAGAGACGGCTCCCGTGTCGTACGTTCGCTGGAAAATTGTTCCGCCCAGAATGGCCCAGGCCACTGAGGTGCAAATAAATATGAACACTATGGCAGCGATTCTCTTCGTCATCTCTTCTACTCCTTGACTATAAATTGTCTGTCAGTTGTGCAGACATAAGTTCAAGGATTCTCAGGCTCGAGCCGGAAACGGACAATGTGGTGAACCACAGAAAGCATCTGTGCAGAACTACGTGTTGCGCATCTGTTTGATGAGCGATTCCATGTGGCTCAAGTAATCTTGAAGCGCACTACGGCCTGCCGCCGTCAGTTTGTATTCAGTCTTAGGCAGCCGGCCCTGAAAGTATTTGGAGCACGAAATGTAGCCGGCCTCCTCGAGTTTGCGTGCATGAACGCTGAGATTGCCATCAGTCGTATTCATCAGGTTCTTCAGGTCGCTGAAAGTCAGAGACTCATTAGCGGCCAGGGCGCTGATGATTCCGAGACGCAGGCGTTCGTGAATCAACCGATCGAGATTCGGCGCGGCACTCTTTTGCTTCGTACTTACTGCACGAGTCTCCACGCTCGCATCTGGTTTTCGTTCCTGTTTTGCTGTTGACTGCTTAGCCACCGTATTTCCTCACAATAATTGCTCCAAACAACACATGGAGCCCGCCAAAACCGACGGCCATGAACCAGTTGGTCCAAGCCGCAGGACTGAAGAGCGCGAGTGCGCCCAGAGCCATAAAACAAAGACCCATCGCCGGTACGGCTCTAACCGAGAACATACCGCCGGTGATCACGCCTGTTCCGTAAAGTAGAAGCCACATTCCCGGAATCGTGGTGGTTTGTCCCGCATGTGCGAGCACCAGAGTCAAAAGACCACCAGCAATAATGCATGGGGCGAGGCTGAACAACGCCTTGCGGCCTGATCCCGAAAATAGCGGCGTATGCGTGGTCCGGGCCTTGCGGTCCATGGACCAGCCGGCGATCAAAGTTGAGATAAGACCTTCCGCCAGCCACGTGTAAACCCACATTTTGAAGCTTGGTTGGCGAGCGGCGATGAAGGTTGCGATCAGGGCAGTTGCGCCGATAGTCATTTCACCGCGACCGGAGATACCGGTGAAGGGCGTGGCACGCTCCATGGTTTCGCGGATATAGCGAAGATTGTCCATGGCGCGATCAGAGACAAACCGGACAGGTTCCATGACGCAAAGACTAACGCGCCCGGTGAATTGTTGTCAAGTACTTTATCAAACAAAGAGAGGGGCCGCAGGTAACACGGATGATTACGGATTAATCCGTAATCAATCCGCGTGATCTGTGGCTAATGCGTTTGAGACCAGTTCGGCCTGTTCTTTCTGGTGAATGCTGTAAGAGCCTGTGGCCGGGCTTGCGGAGGCGCTGCGGCCGATATATTGCGGGCGGTCACAGCCGGGCAGGATGCTCTCGAGTCGATCCTGGACGAACGTCCAGCCGCCCATGTTCTGCGGTTCTTCCTGCGCCCAGACGAGTTGATTCGCATTTGGATAGCTGGCGAGCGTTTCACGCAGACTGTTTGCCGGGAAAGGATAGAGCTGCTCGAGTCGAATAATTACAACGTCCCGGGCGTCACTCTTCTTTCGCGCCTCGGCGAGATCGTAATAGACCTTGCCGCTGCACAGCACGACTCGCTTCACCGCAGCGCGATCAGTGATCTCTGCATCGTCAATCAGCGGTCGAAAGCCTCCTGACGTCAGGTCGTCGATGGTTGACGATGCTGCCGGCAAACGCAGCAGGCTCTTCGGCGTCATCACGATCAGCGGACGCTCCATGCCTGGTCGCACTTGTCGTCGCAGCAGATGAAAGTACTGCGCCGGCGTTGTCGGATAACAAACCTGCAGGTTGTTCTCAGCACAGAGTTGCAGGTATCGCTCGAGTCGCGCGCTCGAATGTTCGGGTCCCTGTCCTTCGTAACCGTGCGGCAGAAGCATCACCAGTCGTGATGTCTGTTTCCACTTGTCTTCCGACGCTGCGATGTATTGATCGATGATGGTTTGCGCGCCGTTTCCGAAATCGCCAAACTGCGCTTCCCACAAAACCAGTGCGTGTTGTGCAACAACTGTGTAGCCGTATTCAAAGCCAAGCACGCCTTCTTCCGAGAGCGAACTGTCGTAAACATCGAAACGCGCGTCAGAGTTTTTCTCAGAACGCAACTCAGCGAGCGGCGCCCAGCTTTGTCCGGATTGCGTATCGAACAGAACAGCGTGACGCTGGCTGAACGTGCCACGTCCTGAATCCTGTCCACTCAAACGCACACGATTGCCGTCTAACACGAGCGAGCCGAAAGCGACTGCTTCGGCGAACGCCCAGTCGAGCGGGAGACTGCCGTCGCCCATCTTCGCGCGACGCGCGAGTTGGCCCACCATCTTCGGATTGACGTGAAAGCCTTCCGGAACGACTGCGATCTTGTGAGCGATGCTCTTGATGGTTTCCGCGGAAACTCCGGTTTCAATCACCTCAGAACCGTCCATTTCCTCAACGCGGGCTTGCGGCTTTTTCGGTTCTTCAGCAACTTCTCGCTTCGCATTTGCGAGGGCTGTTTCATAACCACGCACACGCTCCGCGATCAGATTGTTTAGTTCTTCTTCGGTGATGACGCCTTCTTTGATCAAACGTTTCGCGTAGACGGTGCGCACGCCGGGATGCGCTTTAACGCGCGCGTACATCAGCGGTTGCGTGTAGCTTGGTTCGTCGGTTTCGTTGTGACCGAGGCGGCGGAAGCCAATCAGATCGAGCACCACGTCTTTATTAAATTCCTGACGGTAGTCGAGCGCGATTTGCAGCACGCGATATGCAGCTTCCGGATCGTCACCATTGATATGGAAGATCGGCAACTGCGTCATGCGTGCGACGTCAGTGGAGTAGATCGTCGAACGACCGGCTTCCGGAGAGGTCGTGAATCCGATTTGGTTATTGATAATGATGTGGATTGTGCCGCCCGTGCGATAACCCTTCAAACCCGCCAGGTTGAGAGTCTCCATCACGACACCCTGGCCGGCAAAAGCCGCATCGCCGTGTAGCAGCACAGGCAACGCGAGATCGATGACCTGCTCGCGAGTTGCTCCTCGCTGGCCCATCATCTCGTCCTGTGTCGCACGGACCATTCCCTCGACAACCGGATCGACAGCCTCGAGGTGGCTCGGATTTGGCGAGAGCGACAGGCTGACCTTTCGTCCTTCGCCCACAACGCGTTCACCAGTTGCGCCCTGGTGATATTTCACGTCGCCTTCATCAGCCGGAAACTCGGGATGCACCGAGCCTTCGAAAGCGGCGAAGATTCGTTCGCATAAATTCCCAATCACGTTCGCGAGGACGTTCAAACGCCCGCGATGGGCCATGCCGAAGGTGATGGCTTCGACTCCGCGAGCGGCGGCGCCGTCGATCAGTCGATCGAGCAAGGGAATAATTGTCTCGCATCCTTCCAGTGAAAATCGTTTTTGTCCGAGATATTTCGTGTGCAGAAAACGTTCAAACTGTTCCGCCGAGATCAGTTTCCAGAGCAGCCGTTTCTTGACCTCAACCGGAATCGGTTCCGGCTGCACGAACTCGCGCCGGATCTGTTCTCGAATCCACTGCTTTTCTTCTTTACTCTGAATGTGGCGGTATTCGATGCCGACTTTGCCGCAGTAAGCGCGTTGCAGGATGTCGAGAATCTCTCGCAACGTTGCGCTCTCGCGGTTCGCCAGACCGTCGGTGATGAAAACCCGATCGAGATCCCAGATCGTCAGACCGTAGTTCTCGATATCGAGCTCGGGGTGATAAAGAATCGGCAGGGCGTGAAGCGGATCGGTATCGGCGATAAGGTGGCCACGTACTCGATACGCATTGATCAGCTCGATCACGCGAGCTTCTTTGAGCGTCTGTTCGCGCACCTGATCTTCCGGAAGGAAGAAAGGATTGCGATCGAGGTTCCAGCGCAGCGGCGCATGCGGAATTCCGAGATTCAGGAAAATGTTTTTGTAGAAATCGTGCTTGCCGATAATCAGCTCGTGCACGCGCGCGAGAAACGCGCCCGACTCCGCGCCCTGAATGATGCGATGATCGTAAGTGCTGCTGATCGTGATCGCTTTGCTGATGCCGAGTTGGGAAATCACTTCAGGCGCCATCGCCTGGTATTCTGCCGGATGCTCGATCGCGCCGGTGGCGATGATCACTGACTGACCTTCCATCAATCGTGGAATCGAGGCGACAGTGCCGAGCGTTCCCGGGTTGGTGAGGGAAACAGTCGTGCCCTGGAAGTCGGGAATCTGTAGTTTGCCGTCACGTGCCCGTTTGACGACATCGTCGTAGGCGGTCAGGAACTCAGAAAAGCTGAGACGATTTGCGTTCTTGATGTTTGGAACTAAGAGCGTGCGCGTGCCGTCCTTCTTTGTCAGATCCACTGCGACGCCGAGATTGACGTTTGTTCGTTTCAGACGCGTGGCTGTTCCATCAAGCTGGGTGTAGCCGTCGTTAAGTTGTGGAAACTCTTCGAGGGCGCGCAGGACCGCGAATGCGATCAGGTGTGTGTATGAAGCTTTGCCGCGGTCGTTCTCAGCGAGATGTTGATTGATGATCCGGCGGTTTTCATCGAGAAGCTTTACCGGAATTCGTCGTTCGGAGGTCGCGGTCGGAACGAGGAGACTGCGCTCCATGTTCTCGACGATTTTGAGTGCGGGTCCTCGGATCGGGATTGCCTCGGCGTCCGTTGGAGGCGGCGCTGGCACCGGTTTTGGCTCAGGGGCACGGACAGGTGCGGGCGCCGGAGCGGCGCTCACTTGTTTGGTCGCGGCAGTTCCGTCGCCAGCTGTCGCGGGGACAGTGGCTTTTGCGCCGTTTCCGTCCAGTTCACTGAAATATGATCGCCACGATTCGTCCACCAATTCGGGGTTGCTGCGGAAGCGCTCGAGAAGCCCTTCGACGTACGTGGCGTTAGCGCCGAACTCCTCAGCGATAAACTGGGATAAATCGGGTTTAGTTTGCTGACTCAATCTGAATACCTCGGTGAGAAAAGACTAACATAAAGGCGGAATAGGTCCTATAAGTCCTATAGGACCTATATTTCACTTTTCAATTAGGAACAGAAATTCTCGGTTTGGTTCCTCCGCGTCGCGGACCCATTCGTGGGTCCAGCGCATGCCGCCCATCACGTTTCGGCGGTAATCGAGTTCGACCACCTCGAGCAGTTTTCCTGAGCTGCGGATCACGTCGTTCAATTCTGCGGCGGTGGCGCGACCGCCGGAACTGTAAGATAGGATGATGTATTTCGCTCTCGTTAGTTTCAGCAATCGTTCGATGGCCTCGACCACGATGAGGCGCCCTGCGTCGTTCTTTCTGAATTCCTCAAATACAGAGGCACTCAGCGTGTCCGTTGTGTCAGCGCGTCTATTTGCTTTGCCGAAAAGCGGTGGTTTATCGAAGAGGCAGATGGAAGTCCACAAGTGGTAATACGCGGCGTAACGTACGCGCGAAGGTGGCATCTTTTCGTTGTTGGAACCGTACGGGGGATCGTAATAGGCGAGATCGGCTTCGACTGTCGAGACGATATCAAAAATATTATTTTGATAGACCTGATGCTCGCGTGTTTTCGGCATCAGTTTCGGAACGCGCAACTTCATTTCTCGATACGACCGAGGCGACCATTCGCTGAGATAAGAAGCGTAGTGCCCGATCGTGCTGTCAACCTCGTCCAGCGCGTGAATCAGACTCGTCAGAGCGACGGCTTTCTCATGTCTATTCAAATTTAATCGGTCGATCTCTACACGAATCGCGTCGAGCTTGAGGGTGTTGTGTTTTTGCCACGGACGCTTCAGTCCGTTGCTCCTGCCATAATTTTGAGTAAACCAGCCTTCCTGACCCGGCAGAGCATTCAGGTGATCGATGAGAGCCCCGTAATACTCGCGAGGAAATGGACTGCGCAGGTAACACTCAGCGAACACTTTGGACCAGGCGGCAATATCATTTGCAATGACGCGGTACCCCGAGTGGGCGAACGCCTGCGAAACGCGCGTCGTACCCGAGAAGCCATCGAAAACAGTTTCAGGATTTATCTTTTGAGCAAGCTGGAGAATGTGAGGCAGGAGCTTCAGTTTTGATCCGGCGTACTTGATGCCTTCGGTTTGGGGAGCGGTCATGATGATGATATCGTAGCGCGTACATCAGTACCCGCATAAACACAAATGGAACAAGTAAACGAACCTAAGACAAAACTCAGGACAATTGTAGTTTTTTCGATGCTCTTCGCGGTGCTCGGCGCAGTCGTCGTCTTTGCATACTTCACGACGTTCTCGCGCCCGGTGACGACAATCATTCTCGTGCGACACGCAGAGAAGAATATCGAGCCAAACAACCAGGATCCCGATCTGTCTCCCGCGGGTTTCGAACGAGCGGAGGAGATCGCGCGTGTGTTTGGTGAGACGGGTATCAACGCTATCTACGCGTCGCAATACAAGCGCACACAGCAGACTGTCAAGCCACTCGCCGATCGCACCGGCGTACCCGTCCAGATGCTCCAGGCGAATCAAACGGATGAACTGGTGAAGCAGTTACAAACAACCAATCGCGGCCAAACCGTGTTCATCGCAGGTCACAACAACACTGTCCCCGCGATTGTGTCGACGCTTAGTGGCGATAAGTATCCGACCATTCCGGAGAGCGAGTTCGACAACCTCTACATCGTGACGATCTACCGGTTTGGTAAAGCAAAGGTTGTGAAGCTTAAGTACGGCAAGTCGAGTACGCAGGGCGTTGGCACGGGAACGATGGTTCCGATGAACAAATAGGAGATCCATTCTTGGATACAGTCAGAACCACCACGCGGTAGCGGGTGGGTACGAAGTCTATGCGCTTGGAAGGCTGCGCACCCACCCGCTACCGCGTGGTGGTTCTGACTGTATCCAAGTGCGAGTTACAACTCTATGAAGAAAAATAAAATTCGAAAGACTCGAACGAGTGTCGGCCGGCGCAATTTTGTAAAACTGCTGCCTGCAGTTGGAGTCGCAGGACTGACAGCGACGAAGTTTGACGTGCTGGCACAGACGCCCACGCCCTCTCCAAGTCCTTCGCCCACGCCGCCGTTGCGCGTCACCAAAGAGATGATGCACGCGACGGAGAAGTTGATCGGTATCGAGCTCACTGATGCGCAGGAAGCGATGGCGCTCAGCGGCGTTAATCGCAATCTCGATGCGTACGAAGCGGTCAGAAAAATCGATGTGCCGCTCGACACCGAGCCGGCAATCGCGTTTCATCCGGCACGAGCGAAGAAAAAACTCTACGCACCAAAGACGAAATTCCGTTTTGGAAGAGTGGCGTTGCCACAGTTCAAGACAGTGGACGATCTTGCTTTTGCCACTGTTCCGCAGCTTGCTGAATTGGTTCGCACGCGGAGGATCTCGTCGACTGAGCTCACGAAGATGTATCTCGCGCGGCTGAAGAAGTACGGACCAAAATTACTCTGCGTCGTTACGCTCACGGAAGACCTCGCGCTGAAGCAGGCCGCAGCGGCTGACGCCGAAATCAAACGCGGAAAGTATCGTGGTCCGTTGCATGGAGTACCTTGGGGAGCGAAAGACCTCTTTGCGACGAAAGGGATCAAAACGACGTGGGGCGCCGAGCCCTATCGCGATCAGGTTATTGATTACGACTCAACTGTTGTGGAAAGGCTGAACGAAGCGGGCGCCGTGCTCGTCGCAAAGCTGTCGATGGGCGCGCTCGCTCAAGGGCCTCGGTGGTTTGCCGGCGTGACGCGAAATCCATGGCAACCCGATGAAGCTCAAACTGGCTCGAGTGGATCGTCAGCTGGGCCGGCTGCAGCAACTGCAGGCGGCTTGGTGGGTTTTTCTATCGGAACTGAAACTCTCGGGTCGATTGTTTCGCCATCTTCAAGATGTGGTTGCACCGGACTGCGTCCGACCTATGGCCGCGTCAGTCGCTACGGCGCGATGGGGTTGAGCTGGACGATGGACAAGATCGGTCCGATTTGTCGCGGTGTTGAGGATTGTGCGGCAGCTCTGAACGCGATTTATGGGCCGGATGAAAAGGATATTACCGTCGGCGATGCGCCTTTTAACTGGAATCCGGATACCAACATCAGCACGTTGCGCATCGGCTATCTCAAGACGGAGTTTGATGGGCCAACGAATCCGCCGCAGAACGAACAGCAGCGAACGCAGGCCGAGCAGCGCCGCTCGCTCTACAAAACGGCGCTCGAAGTACTTGAAAAAGCCGGGGCAAAACTCACGCCGATCGAGCTGCCAAAATTCCAGGCTGGTTCGTTGCGCTTTATTTTGTCAGCCGAAGCTGCGGCAGCGTTTGACGACATCACACGCGACGGGCGTGTTAACGAGTTGTCGGGACAATCTCCGGGCGACTGGCCCAACACGTTCCGGACGTCGCGATTCATTCCGGCGGTTGAGTACCTGCGCGCGCAACGTGCGCGCACGTTGCTCATGCATGAGATGGAGAAGTTGATGTCGCAGTGGGATGTGTTTGTTAGTCCCGCGCCGGCTAGCGCCAGTTTGCTTGTAACTAATCTGACAGGTAATCCGGCGGTCGTTTTGCCGTGCGGTTTTGTGAACGATCTGCCGATTGCGATCATGTTTACCGGTGGAGTTTACGATGAGGCGTCGCCGTTGCGAGTTGCGCTCGCGTACGAGCGAGCGACGAAGTGGCACACGATGCATCCCGAGTTGCGTTAATCCGCGTTCTTCCGCGGCAAAATGATTTCGAAAGTAGTGCCATGGCCGAGTCGGCTAGTTACTCGGACGGAGCCGCCTGCTTCCTCGACGGTGGTCTTTACTACATCGAGCCCGACACCACGGCCGGAAATTTCTGACACTTCAGCAGCGGTGGAGAAGCCCGGATCGAAGATGGTGGCGATCGTTTCGTGATCGATTCCGCGACCATCGTCGGTGACTTTGATCTTGAGTTCGCCAACACCTCGAATAGCTTCGATTGTGATCTTTCCTTCGTGCTCGATGCCGTGATCGACCGCATTGCGAACGAGATGCATTAGAGGATCCGCGACGACTCTACACAGTGACTCTTCTAAGGAAAGACCCTCACCATGTAGTTCGAAATCAATCTTCTTTCCGAGTGTTGCAGCGGCAGACTGTCCGACCCGCTCGGCTCGTTGCATAACTATAGCTAGTGAGATCGTTTCTCGCCGATGTAGTTCGGCGGCAGTTACGTTTGGGATCTGAGCCAACTCAGGTGGTAAATCGCCCGCATAAAGTATCTGAAAATTGATCTTATTATCTTCTGTCCTGGGTGTGATCGAAATCAGCTCACCGGCGTTGCTCAAGATCTCTTTCAGTTTTTGAAAGCCTTGATCGAAGTCGGTGACATCGAAGCTCGTCTGCACGAGAAAAAGATTTGCACCCTCAGTGACGGCTTGAGAAAGGGAATGTCGTTCTTCGGCTTTTAGTATTGCTGCAGACTTTTCGGTTAGCTGCTGGAGCAGGTCATCGTCGAGAGTTGATCTGCTGGTGCGCAGCGAATGAAGCACGTTTTCCAGTTCGTGTGCAGCGCTGCTGACCTCGTGCAATCCTTCCGCTGCGGCTGCTGCTTTGAGATTGTGTGTCCGGCGGAAGAGATCGTCGAGCGCCTTGCGTGTTTCCGGGCCGTCAGCGCGAGTGGTGCGGAGAGCGTCGAGCGCGGCGGTTATTTGTTTTAGCTGATCTTCGAGCGTTGACAAGTTTCTTACTGATCTTCCCCTGCCGGCGCACTCGGTTCGTTGTCTTCTATCTCGGGTTGGACGTTTTTCTGTGGCTGCTGTTCGTCTAGGTCGCGTTTGATTGCGTCGAGAATGCCGTTGATGAATTGAGTAGCTTCGTAGGTCGAGAAGCGGCGGGCAATCTCGAGCGCCTCGTTTATGGCGACGGTGCGTGGCGTTGGTTCGTAGAGGAATTCGTAGACCGCCAGACGAAGGATATTGCGATCGACGACTGCCATGCGTGAGATACGCCAGTGCTCTGCACGTGAGCGTATGCGTTCGTCGAGCAGTTCCAGGTTGGAGAGTGTCTGCAAAGCGAGGCGGGTGGCGAAATCCCGGGCGGTGGTATCGAGATCGGACTCACCAAGCTCAGCCCAGTAGCTTCGGACCACATCGTCCGCAGGCATTTCGGCAACGTCAGCCGCAAAGAGCATTTGCAAGGCACATTCGCGTGCCTTACGTCGCGAACCCATAAAGTATTACCAAAAACAGCCACAAAAGCGATAAGAGATCTAGCCACAAAAAAGCACAAGAAGCACATAATAAAGAAGAAATGGTTTATGTGCTTTATGTGCCTTTTTGTGGCTAAATCTTTTTTGTGCCTTTTGTGGCTTCAATCAAAAGCTTCCTTGTAAAGATTTACTAATTCCACCGCCGTCATGGCGGCTTCAAAACCCTTGTTCCCCAGTTTCACACCTGCACGATCGAGTGCTTGATCGACTGTATCCGCGGTAACGATTCCGAATACAACCGGCAGGCGTGTGGTCAAACCTGCATGCGAAATTCCACGTGCCACTTCGGCAGCGATGTAATCAAAGTGCGGAGTTTGTCCGCGAATGATCGTGCCGAGACATATGATTGCATCAAACTTACGCGATTCACCAAGCCGTAGCGCCAGCAGCGGAATCTCAAAAGAGCCAGGCACGCGATATAGACTGACGTTGCTGTCCTGCACCCCCAATCGCTTCAAAGCGTCGAGAGCGCCTTCAACCAGTCGAGCAGAAATTAATTCGTTCCAGCGGCTGGCGACGATGGCAAAACGAAACGCTTCCGCGTTAAGACGTCCTTCATACACCGTAGGCTGCAACCGATTCGACTCCGCGAGCTGAATAGTCACTACGTTGGGCAGTATAGGAGATGCTTCGAAACGCATCAAGTTTGAGAATTCTGCTGGTTGTGAGTGGTTTCAAGCGTATGGACCCGTTCATCCATATCTCGTAAGTCCGCTTGAATTTGCAGGACACTTTCATACACGACGGCTTGCTTACGCGAAAGGTCGCGCAGTGAGCGTTTAATTTCCTTGGTCTCAGTGTGGAGTGATTGTTTTAGTTCCGCAATATCGGCTTCCAACTTCTCCCAAAGCGGCCGAGTCTCGTAGCGTTTTTCGTCCGCCTGTTGTTCGAGGTGGTCGATACGCTTTTCCAGAGACTGCACAGTCGTGAGGATTACATTTAGTTTTTCGCTGTCGGTCCGAGGTAGTTTTTTTGTGAGGTCTTCGCTCATGTTTATTGCTCTCCCTTCAGAGAGTGACCTTAACACGGTTAGGTGCTTTGGGGAAGCAGGCGAATTTGGCTATTTTTTGCCTAATTTGGCTATTTGCCCGAGGAACCTTTAGATCAGGTTCATTGGCGTGGGGTTTTTCGCGTCCTTGGTGTAATCGTAGAAGCCGCGGCCGGATTTGCGGCCGTAGAGACCCGCCAGCACCATGCGCTTCAATAGTGGTGGAGGCGCGAAGCGCTTCTCACGAAACTCATTGAACATGATCTCGGCAATGTAGTAAGTCGTGTCGAGGCCGACAAAGTCTCCGAGTGTGAACGGCCCCATTGGATAACCGCAACCGAGCTTCATCGCGTTGTCAATATCAACAATCGACCCGACGCCTTCTTCCAAAGCGCGAATCGAGTCGAGCATGTAAGGCACCAGCAAACGGTTGACGATGAATCCCGTCTTGTCGCCGGCCCGCACCGGAACTTTCCCGAGCTTCTTGCCAAACTCGACCGCCTGCTCGTACACAGCTTCGTCAGTCAGAATAGTCTTCACCACTTCGACCAGCTTCATCAGCGGCACTGGATTGAAAAAGTGCATGCCGATGAAACGTTGCTGCCGTTCAGGCGACGTCGCCGTCATCATCTCCGTGATCGACAACGATGACGTATTCGAAGCAAAGATAGTCTCGGGCTTGCAAATCTCGTCCAACTGGTGATAGGTGCTTCGCTTCTCTTCCAGGTTCTCGATGATGGCTTCGATAATGATGTCGCAATCGGCGAGTTTGTCGAATGAAGTGGTACCGGACAGGCGACCGCGAATTTGTGTTTGTTGTTCTGAAGTAATTGTTCCTTTTTCCGCAAACTTCGCCAACGACTTCTCGATACCGCCAAAACCTTTCGCGATCAGATCGTCTGAAACTTCTTTTACGACGGTCTCAAATCCTGCAGTCGCGGCAACCTGCGCAATACCCGCGCCCATGAGTCCGCATCCTAAAACTCCGACTTTCCTGATTTCCATCTCTTTCTCCTAAAAAGTTTTATCTGAATCTTCTTACGGCGCTGCGGTATATTTTTGGGCAGCGCCTTTCACCCACGCATTGTATTCCTTCTGCCACTGATTAAACTCAGCGATCAGTTTCGGATCCAACTGCGCTGGTTGTGGCGGTGAACTCTTCGGCGACGGACTTGCCGTAGCCGCTGCGGCAGCAAGCTTCGAAAGAATAACCAGCAGCGTAGTTCTTAATTCCAACGCACGCTGATCGGGCACCGGAGCATGTAGTGCTTGTTCTGTAGCAGGCTCGAGATCACTCAAGTCGTTTTTATAGATCACCCCTGCAGTCTTTTCCTGAAGCCGGTTCATGGAGCTCATGTAACTCAGGAAAATTGCTTTGCTTAGTGCGGCCGGCGTTACCTGCACCTGCAGCACCGGAAGGGGACGGTGAAAGTTTCTGACGACTTTGTATGCGCCCAATGCAATCAAAGCTACTGACAGCACCTGCAAAACACGCCAGGCGACGTTGATACCCGCGCGTGCGCCGGGCCGCCGGTAATCAATAAAAAGTGCGAGAATCGCTCCGGCAAAAAGTCCGCCGAGGTGCGCTGAATTACCGATGAAACTGCGGCCGATAAACCCAATAAACAAGTTGATGAAGATAATTGGCAGCAGCCCCGTTCCGAATACTCGCTTAAAGCCTTCCGGAAGTTCATGCCGGTACTTGATACCAAATACGAAGAGAACACCAATCAATCCAAACAACGCTCCGGAAGCGCCCGCTGCAGGTACGTCCTCTGCTTTGAAGATAAAAGATCCAAAAACTCCCTGCGCCAGTGAAGGGCGCAAAGTAAAGTACATTGCCACAGAGCCGGCCATGCCGGTGACGACCCAAAAGACAAGAAACTTCGCTGAGCCATAGAGCTTCTCGACGAATGGCCCAAGTATCAACAAGCTGAACATGTTCATCACAAGGTGCAGCAGGTTGATGTGAACAAACATCGACGTAACAACTCGCCACCATTGATTATTCGGGGCACTGATCAGTGAGTGGAGTTGCGCGCCATATGCGAGCAGGACTGCATCAGAAAAACTTAACGTCAGCACCCTGAGCGAGAGCCCGCTCGACGACCACATCAGCATGAACACAAACAAGTTCAAGACCAACAATGCGATCGTGAATTTGTACGGGCGACTCAGAACCGCACGAGCGAAGCGGATCGTTTCTTTATCTGGTGGTCGTTGGCCCGGAACAGGTGTGGCCTGAGCAGCAGTGGAAGCTCCGCAGACGCCGCATTGAGTTTGACCGGCGCCGACGATTGCTCCGCAACTACGGCACATCGTCGGCCGGCCGGGGTTAGTCTGGTTGGATTGACTTTCTGACAAACAAATCTATAGGTCCAATAAGTCCGACAGGACCTATACAGAGACCTTCACTGTTAACCCATCTTCTCGAGCATATTCACAAGGTCGTCGGCATGTTCCTCTTCGACTGCGAGAATGCCTTCCATCATCCGTCTCGACGTCGGATCGTCGTTACCGAAGTAAGTGATCATCTCGCGATAACTATCGATCGCGATGCGCTCGGCCACGAGATCTTCCTTGATCATGTCTGTAAGCGAAGTGCCTTCGGCATATTCTGCGTGACTGCGCGTCAGAAGCCCTTCGGGATTGAAGTTGGGTTCACCTTTTAGCTGAACAATGCGTTGGGCAAGCTGATCGGCGTGTCCCTGCTCTTCGTTAGAGTGCAGTAAGAATTCAGCCGCCACACTTTCGGCGTTGATTCCCGCTGCCATGAAATAATGACGTCGATACCGGAGCACACAGACAATTTCAGTTGCCAGCGCCTCGTTCAGAAGTTTAACAACGGTTTCACGATCAGCGCTGTATCCTTCTGTGACAGCACCATTCTCGATGTGTTGTCGGGCGCGATCGCGCAAAGTTTTGATATCAGTGAGAAATGGTTTATCTGCCACTGCCCTCACTCCTTAAATATGAATTTAGGGGAGCACGGATCTTAACCGATCGGTAAACGGATTGCTATCAGCGTTATTGCGCCGTTAGCTTGCCCTGTAATTTCACGTCTGCCGGAGCACTCGCATCGCTCGTCACTTCGACCGGCACTTCCCAAACGAGCGTCTTTATGCGACATGTGCCTGTATTGTCTTCACGACAATAAAACAACGTGACCTGTGCTCGAACTGTTGCTGATCCAACTCCGTTTGCACTTAGCGGTACACGCAACGGCAGCTTCAGATCCTTCGCCGAGCGTGCAGCGACTTTCTCATCAACCACCAGTGTCTTACCGTCGACCGAAACCTTGTAGCGCTGTGGCGCCTCGGGGTTCAGATGGTAACCAGCCGGAAGCTCGACATCGATCTGCAGCGCGCCATTCGCGCCCGCGCGAACTCTTTGCGCCGGGACTTTGATCTGTTCCGCGTTTGGACCAACGGCGGTTTCGAGCGCCTGCATGTTCTTTGCCGGCGGAGTAAGACCATTCAGACGAAGAGTCGAAACGCGCTTTGTTTTCAGATCGACCACACGGATTGCATGATTGTTCGTGTCTGCGATGTAGAGATTTCCGTTTGCCAGAGACAATCCGCCGGGTTCGTAAAACGAGGGTGACGTGCCATCTGCTTGTCCGGGCTTGCCTGTGCCGAGAAACGTCTTGACGGTTTCGTGTTTTGGATCGAGCTCTTTGATCTTGTGGTTGTAAGTGTCCGCGATCAAAATCTTGTCGCCAAAGCTCGCGAGACCCAGTGGGTGTTGCAAACGAACGTCGTCGCCGGTGCCGTCAACATCGCCGAACTCGAACAAATCGCCGCCGACAAGAGTCTTTACTGCTCCAGTATTGTTGTCGATCGCGCGAATAATATTCGACTCGGCGTCTGCGACGTAAAGTCTTTTTTCATCGGAAGCGAGTCCCGAAGGCTGCGCGAAGCCCGCGTCGCGAAGTGAGCCGTCCGTGCGTGCTTCCTTACCGGAGCCTGCATAAGTCGACACCTCTTTCTTATCGAGATCGAGCTGCCAGATCTGATGTGGTCCTGCCATCGCGATGTAGAGCACGCGACCGACAAGCTGCAGATCCCACGGCGAGCTCAACGCTACGGAGCGAGCTGGTCCACTTTTGAAGTATTCCTGTGTTTGTTGACCTGTTCCCGCAATCGTTTCCACGTTGCGCGTTTTCAGATCGACGCGCCGAATTAGATGGTTTTCAGTATCGGCTACGTAGAGGCTGTCGCCATCCAACGCGAGACCCTGCGGGCGATGGAAGGCTGCTTTATCGAATGCGCCGTCCGCTGCGCCTGCTTCGCTTGTGCCGATACTTTCTACGAAGGTGCCGTCCAGCTTTGTAACGACAATCCGGTTGTGGTTTGAATCGGCAATGAACAATCGATCGGTTTTTGCGTCAGCGAGAATCTTGCCGGGAAAAGCGAGCGGCAGATCGCCTACTTTTGCGCGTTCGAGAACGAGTTTCAAAGGTTCTTCGTTTAGTTCACCACGCTTGCGAGCCTCTTCGGCCACCTTTGCGATCGCCTGATCGATCACGTCGTAATTGCCCTCACCGGAAACACCGCCGACGATGTATCCCGTCGGGTCGATTAATACTTGCGTGGGCCAGGCGCGAATGGCGTAACTTTGCCAAACTGCGTATTCCGAGTCGTTGTAAACGGGATGCTCGATCTCGTAACGAAGAATGATGTGCCTGATGTTCTCCGTCTCTTTTTCGTTTTGAAACTTGGCGGAGTGAATGCCGATTACGACCAGTTCTTTAGCATACTTCGCTTCGAGCTTTTTCAAATCCGGAATGATGTGGATACAGTTGATGCAGCCGTAGGTCCAAAAGTCGAGTAGAACGATCTTGCCCTTCAAAGCTGCGAGCGAGAGTGGTTTGTCGGTGTTCAGCCAACCGCGGCCACCCGTGATCTCCGGGGCGCGAACTTTCGGTCTTTCCTGAGCAGACATAGAGATACCCTGAGCCATCAAAAGGAGGACAAATATTAGTTTCGCAAGTTTCATTTTGATCTCATTGTACGATCCGCGTTCATCCGTGCAAATCCGCGGCTAATACTTTACCCTTTACACCTCGTGAACAAGCAGGCCTTCACAACTCTCGAATACCAGCACCTGCTGGAACTCATCAAACGAAACGCG